>DAOTGT010000052.1:0-20298 GCA_035447285.1 Candidatus Competibacter sp. | reverse complement strand
CCAGTAGCGGTCCAGCCAACCGCGAATCGCGGTTCCACAACACGCCGAGATGCCACGGACGGCGGAACCCGTTCATCGTCGGCGTGAAGCTGTGAATGGCGATCAACGCCGGTGCCCGGCCATGACCGTGCCGCCAGTGCTGCGCCAACATCTGGGTGATCGCCTGGTGATAGGGCCAGAATACCTCGTTCACCCGCGCCTCGACGGCGGCATCGTCGAGAGCACGGTTGCCGGGCACAAAGGTACCGTCACTGAGCTCGGCGATCGAAGTAGGATCGCCGGGAGGACGGTTGCAGTCGATCACCAGCCGCGAGTAGCCGCATAACACCGCCGGCGCGTCCAGCCGCGCCGCCAACCGGCGGGTGACGCCGGCCGCACCGATATCCCAGGCAATGTGCCGGGTCAGTTCCCCCAGCCCCAGGCCGAGCTGCTTCAGCGCGGCGGGCACCGCGTTGCTGGCGTGGTCGCAGACCAGCACCAGCGGAAACTGACCATCTGGATTGACCACGGTAAACGGTGGAGGGTCCTCGGAGCCGAGCAAGCGTGGAACCAGTGAAGGCGGAGAAGCAGGATCATTCATGGCAACATAGTCCAGCTTGGACGACGAGAAGAATCGGGCAGTGGGAAAATCCGCGGCGGGCGGCCCGAAATTGCCAACGTATTGTAACTCCGTCAAGGCGCGGCGTATTCTTGGCAACCACCACAATCCGCAACCCACGCAAAAAATAGCAAAGGTCCCTCGCATACCCCATCATTTCACCTCGCCCACCTACCGCCATGCTGGCTCTAATCCTCGTCGCCCCCGCCTTCCCGCAGCCAAGCCTCTGCGGGACTTATGCGTTGATTAGGAGGTTGAAATTGCCGGGTCGAGATGCTATTGATCGGCGCGCGGCTCGCGCAACAAACCAGCCTCACGGATCGCTGAAGCGCAATACGCCGTGGGTGGACAACGGATGATGTTCGTCAATGACGGACCTGCACGGATCGAGTTGATTGCACTGAAAAGGTAGACGAACACACGATCCGTTGCACCCTCCACCACCCCGAAACCCTCTTCATCGCCCATCTGGCGATGGACTTTGCCTTGAGCTTGTCGGCCAAGCTCCCAGCTCCGATATACGAATAACCCACCGGCACAACCACGCCGCCTTCTTCCCTGGACCCAATTCATGCCTGATTCCAAACACAATGCCAACCCTCCAGCCACGGCCGAAACCCCGGAACGCAAGAAAGCCAGCCTGTTCGAAGTCCTGAACCGACCGATTCACCTCCCGTTCCGCAAGGACCGCGTCCCCGAGGCGACGATCGAGTCCGCCGAACCCAAGCCCGAACGTTTCGCCCGCTTGCGCGACCGGTTGCGTCGCACCCGCCAAAGCCTGGTTGCGGGGCTGTCCGGCCTGTTCACCGGCCGCAAGCTGGACCACGAAGTCTTGGAGGAACTGGAGAGCCGCCTGTTACTGGCCGATGTCGGCGTGGACGTCACCAATCACCTGATGAAAAGATTGGGCGAACGGGTTTCGCGCCAGCAACTGCACGATGTGCCGACGCTGCTGCAAGCGCTGCGCGAGGAACTGCTGGATATCCTCATCCCCTGCCAGCAACCTTGGCAACCCAGCGAATCCCGGCCCTATGTCATTCTCACGGTTGGGGTCAACGGGGTCGGCAAGACCACCACCATCGGCAAGCTCGCCAAAAAACTGCAAGACGACGGGCATTCGGTGCTATTGGCGGCCGGCGATACCTTCCGCGCCGCCGCCATCGAGCAGTTGCAGATCTGGGGCGAACGCAATCGCATTCCGGTCATTGCTCAACACCATGGCGCCGATGCCGCGTCGGTGATCTATGACGCCATTCAGGCCGCCAAGGCCCGAACGGTGGAGGTGGTCATCGCTGATACCGCCGGTCGTCTGCACACGCAATCGAACCTGATGGAGGAACTCAAGAAGATCAAACGAGTCTCTGGCAAGGTCGATGCCACGGCCCCGCATGAAGTGTTGCTGGTGGTGGACGCCAGCACCGGCCAGAACGCGCTGAACCAAGCCGTGCAATTCCACGAAGCGGTCGGTGTGACCGGCCTGATCCTGACCAAGCTCGACGGCACCGCCAAGGGCGGCATCGTGTTCGCCATCGCCCGCCGGCTGGGCCTGCCGATCCGCTTCATCGGCGTCGGCGAGAGCATCGAAGACCTGCGGCCGTTCGATGCCAGCGAATTCGTCGCCGCCTTGCTGGACGAAGAGGTCGGCACTTGATCGGGCCAGCGCGGCAGCACTGGAACTTTTCGACAACTTTGGCACTCTTAGGTCGCGAGTGCTAAAATTACCAATAATGAATATCCTGCAAGGGTGGAGTGAATGAAGATGACAACGACTGCACTGGTTCCGCGCATGCAAAACCTGCCGGTACCGGTCGACAGTCTGGAGAGCTACATCCAGGCGGTCAGCCAGGTGCCGATGCTAAGCGCCGAGGAAGAACAGGATCTGGCTCGGCGTCTGCAACTGCGCAACGACCTGGAAGCGGCGCAACGCCTGATCGTCGCGCACCTGCGCTTCGTGGTGCATATCGCGCGCGGCTATCTGGGTTACGGCCTGCCGCTGGGCGATTTGATCCAGGAAGGCAACATTGGCCTGATGAAAGCGGTCAAGCGTTTCGATCCGGCGCACGGCGTGCGGCTGGTGTCGTTTGCCGTGCATTGGATTCGGGCGGAAATCCACGAATTCATCCTGCGCAACTGGCGCATCGTCAAGGTGGCCACCACCAAGGCGCAGCGCAAGCTGTTTTTCAAGCTGCGCGGCTCCAAGAAGCGGCTGGGCTGGCTGAACAACGAGGAAGTGAACACGGTCGCCCGCGAGTTGGGCGTCAGCCCCGACAACGTGCTGGAGATGGAATCGCGTCTGAGCGGTCACGATGTCTCGTTCGACCCGGCACCGGAAGCCGATGGCAACGACGAGATCGAAAGCTATGCGCCGTCGGCCTACCTGCGCGACGAGCAGGCCGATCCGTCGGAGACCTTGGAACAAGAAGACTGGGAAGATCAAACCGTCAGCCAGCTCGGCGCGGCGCTGGAGCGGTTGGACCCGCGCAGCCGGGACATCGTGCAGCGCCGCTGGTTGAACGACGACAAGCCAACCCTGCACGAGCTGGCCGCGGAATACAAGGTATCGGCCGAACGCATCCGCCAGTTGGAAACCAATGCCATGAAGAAATTACGGGCCGCGCTGCCGGTAGCGGCCTGAGAACCCGACCGGCTTCCCAAGACCCGCCTGAACGGCGGGTTTTTTGTTGCATGGATTTTCATATGCGCCGGAAGGGATTACATTTTGTATTTCCAGCTTACCAAACCGGTCTTTCATGAGTCAGTCAACCGCTATTTTATCGCGCAACGTGGCGCTGCGATCCTTCAACACCTTCGGATTGCCAGCCCGCGCCGCCTGGTTTGCCGCCGTCGAGACGCCAGCCCAGCTCGCCGCGTTGGCCACCACGCTCGAATGGCGGTATTTGCAGCGCTTCGTGCTGGGTGGCGGCAGTAATGTCATTCTGACCGGCGATTTCGAGGGGTTGGTGCTGCATGTGCGGATTCCGGGACGGGAGTTGCTGGCGGAAGAAACCGATGCCTGGATCGTGCGCGCGGGCGCGGGCGAAAATTGGCACGATTTCGTGCGCTGGACGCTGGAACGCGGCTGGCCGGGCCTGGAAAACCTGTCGCTGATTCCCGGCACGGTCGGCGCAGCCCCGATCCAGAATATCGGCGCTTACGGCCTGGAAATGGCGGAACGGTTTCAGCAATTAGAGGCGGTGGATCTGGAGACCGGCGCGACGATGACCTTCGACCACGCCGCCTGCCGGTTCGGTTACCGGGACAGCGTGTTCAAACGGGAAGCGGCCGGGCGCTATTTGATCACCCACGTAACGTTCCGACTGCCGAAACACTGGCAGCCGGAAATCCGTTACGCCGAACTGGCGCGAGAATTGGAACAACGACGTATTGCCACCCCGACGGTGCGGCAAATTTCCGATGCGGTGATGGCGATCCGCTCCCGCAAGCTGCCGAACCCGGTGTGCTTGGGCAATGCCGGCAGTTTCTTCAAGAACCCGGTGGTGGACGCGGTGACCTTTGCTCGCCTCGCGGCACGGTTTCCCGAGTTGCCGCACTATCCGCAGGCCGACGGGACCGTGAAACTGGCCGCCGGCTGGTTGATCGAGCGCTGCGGCTGGAAGGGGCGCGATCTCGGACCGGTGCGGGCTTACGAAAAGCAGGCGCTGGTGCTGGTCAATCGTGGTGGAGCATGCGGCACGGATGTGCTGCGGCTAGCCGGGGCGATTCAAGAGTCGGTGCAAGCGACGTTTGGTGTCGAACTGGAGCCGGAGCCGGTGGTGCTGTGATTTGGAGGTTTTAGCGACAAGCCGCTAATTCAGCGCCCCACCTCTTTGGGGTCGCTGAATTGATGCAGTGGACCACTCTCGCTCACTCCGATCTGGCGTCGGCGCCGTGCTCGTGCAACTGAGCGCCGAACCAACGATGCAGTGCGGTCAACAAGTGTAGATCGGTCGTTGCAAAGGTAATTTCAGCGCCGTCGGGGAGCGCCGCGTACGAGACTTTGATGCGCGAGGCACCGGTTTGAAGGTCCTTGAGCCCCGCCATGTCCGCTCCATGCAATTTTGCCGGGTCCGAATAGTCGCCTTGCTGAAAGTTCTCGGCTTCGTGCTGAAGATGCCGTTGAATGAGCGCTATCTGATCGGTCGCGGCTGGATCTTTGGCGATGACCTTTTGCACGCCTCCAGATTCGGTCATCTTGAAGATATGCACGGTTTGCGAGATATCGAAAGGCATGACGCCATGCGCCATGTGGTGCACATGCTCTTGTCGGGTTTCCGCAAACGCGGTGGCGCTGGCGATCAACGCAAAAATCGCGGTCAATCGAGCCAGGGAAGCAAGATATTTCAAGGTCCAGCTCATCATACGACTCTCTTGGCAGGCTCTTCGAAGACGCTCAGGCGTCGACCAGCTTTCGCGTTATCGTCAACGTAGGTGGTCGAGCCAACGTTTGGTACACCACACAGTATCGCTCGGTCAGGCGCAGCAGCGTGTCGATCTGCTCTTGCGAGGCATCGGTGTCGAGTGTGAACTGCAGGCGGATATTCTGGAAACCAACCGGAGCCGCCTTGGACAGACCCAAGGTTCCTCGGAAGTCGAGTTCGCCTTCTGCCTGAAGCGTGGCCTCTCGCAGCGTGATGCCCAGCGCCGTGGCGACCGCGTTCAAAGTGACCCCGGCACAGGCCACCAGCGCCTCAAGCAGCATGTCGCCCGAGCAGGCGCTAAGCCCGTTGCCGCCGGTGGCGGGGTGCAAGCCGGCGGTCACAAGTCCCTTGCCCGTCTCGATCTTGCATCTGACCCCTTCGCCGAGGCTTCCTTGGGCGCGCAGCGTGATCAGCGCTGCCTCTGGTGCTTCACGGTAGCGTTCTTTCAACGGAGCCTGTATCGACCGCAAATCTTCCGCATTCATGACGATGTTTCCTTATTGATTGCTGCTGGATCACGCTACGTCGCGCGGCCCAATCCAAAAGTGGGGATTGTGCGCGACTTCCCATAGATGACCATCCAGATCTTTGAAGTATCCGCTGTACCCGCCCCAGAACACTTTCTGTGGTTTCTTTACGAGGGTTGCGCCAGCCGCAATGGCTTGGTTGATGACTTCATCGACCTCCGCTTCCGACTGGACATTGTGGGCGAGGGAAAATGATTCAAAGCCATGTCCTTCCGCAGATACCGTGGCATCCTCAGCCAATGCCTCGCGTCCATATAGCCCCAACCAAGTGCCGTTGAGCGTGAAGAATGCCACCGTTGGAGGAGATTCCATTCGCGGAAAGCCAAGGCCCTCTTCATAGAATTTCACGGATGCCGCAAGATCGCGAACACCTAAGGTAATCATGCTGATGCGAGGTTTCATGGGTGGCTCTCATTTATGCGCGCATTAAGATCTTTACTCGCCGAGGCCGCGCTGCTTAGTCAAGTACCAATTTTATCGACTTGGCCCGGTGCAACACGGCTTGCAGCCTCCAATATGCTGGTAATGTGTGGGACAAGATCCGCAATACGATTGGAACGAACACATACAACCACAATACCGAAAGGCAGCACCTTAATATTCTGCTGAAATTCTAAATTACGATCCAAGGTGACGAATACTTCGCAAACGCTATATGCGCGACGAAGCAATTCGCCATTTTTGATACCTGCCCAGCCAAGGCTATGAACATGAGTAACCGCGACTTCATTCCCGACTAACAATTTAGCGAAATCAACCGGGAAATTTTCGTCAAGCAGGATGCGCATCTGCCGTGACCGATTCGTAAGCCGCATCAAGCACGGCAATGGCTTGCTCGCGTTTAACTGAGGGGAATTGGTGGAGAAATTCTTCTAAAGTGTCGCCCCCCTCTAGGTAGTCAAATAGGGAACGAACTGGAACACGAGTGCCTACAAACACGGGTGCGCCACTGAGTATCTCAGGATGGCGATGTGTAATACCATCAAGTGTAATCATGTGAGTTCTCCAATCGGCTCTTTAATGCTATCCGTTACACACAAGTCTCCCTCCCCCGCAAGGGGAAGGGGATTTCCCGTTTTTAGTTTCTTCGAGGATTCTTGTGGAGCTGGCCACCCGAGATCGATTTCAGTCTGCCGAACTGGCGGGCGACCAGGTTTAATTATTTATAAATTAATTAGTTAATTGTGATCTGCTAATTATGAAGGTCTCATTTATGAGGTATCAAGCGCCAGTTTCCACATGAATCCTCGAAGAACCCAACTTTTCTTTCATTTCTATGTTCTCCTTCTTCACCTAACGCTTTCGTTCATCTGCCGTGTGTAGCACGGTCAGGTGCAACGACCAGTTAAGCAGGTTTCCCTGCGCTCTGTCCGCCCTATACGTTATGGGTGAACGTATAATTCAAAGTAGAAACCTTTATTGTTTCCTTCCCATGAGCAAAATAAGTATTGATCACCATTTTGAGTGAGATTAAATTGCTGAATTTGCGCTTTGAACCATTGAATAATATTACGACCACATTGGAATATCATAATTCTATATTTAGATCTAGCGAGTAACAATTTTTGGAAATCATCTTTAACAGCGTTAATATTACCCCATTCCAATTCACAAACTAATGGAATGTCTGTAACATACCCACTCTGATTTTGTTCCCACCAAAGAATATCGTATAGCCATTCACCAAAAATATTTGGGACATGTGCTCCTCCTAACGCTTGGTTACTAATGTCTTGCTGAATTTGATTAAATGGACGCCCAGCGCCATCCGAGAAATAAGTTTTATATCCTCTTTGATTTCCAATACCACCAAAAATTGCTTTTACCCCTTTTGTCCAATTAGGGTCACTATAGTTATTTTTTATAGCAATAGGATAAAAGTTCAATAAAGCGTTAATAATTGCTTGTTCAATCGGATCATAGTTTCTGGTTGCCATTTTTATCACTCCTACGCTTTCGCGCCTAACGAGTAGTAGTCCCTCCTAAAAGGCGCAATAAATTACACCGATATGGGGTGTTTTATATCAATAAACTTCTTAACCAGTTGATTCTATTCAACCCAATCCGGCAACTGCGCTCCCACAGCCCTCAATCTTGATGCTCACCACGCCTCGGCGGAACAGTTCGGTGGATGATCCACCACAAAATCCTGCAAAACACGATGGAGGTATCCTTCCATTACCAATGTAATGGTAGTCTATCCAATCTGTTCTGATTACATCCAAGAGGAGTTGAATCCATGAGCCTGCGTTCCATCCTGCTAGGCGGTCTGTTACTACTGGCGCTGGGTGCCTGTTCCAAGGAGCACGACGCACCGAAATCCACCGCCAAACCCGACAACCCGCTGCGTGCGCAAACCGAAGCATTAGACAAAGCGCGCCAACTGGAATCGCAAATCCAGGATGCCGCCCAGCAGCAACGCCAACGCATCGACGAGCAGGCGCGATGAAAAAACGTCTCTTCCGCTAAGCTCGGGAGCGATCGACGCGCGCCATCATGACCGGTGAGGATGAGCCGCCTGATAAACCATCACGACTTCAACGCCGGTTCCAGCACCGCCCAGACGTTATCCAGAATCTGCGGCTGCGCCTCGGCACGCGGATGCAAGCCATCGTCCTGAATCAGCGCCGGATTGCCCGCCACGCCGTCCAACAAGAATGGAATCAAGGGAATCGCATAGTGCTGGGCCAGTTCCCCGAACGTCGCTTGAAACTTTTGCGCATACAGGGGGCCATAATTCGGCGGAATACGCATCTCCGCCAGCAACACCCGCGCGCCGGCCTGCTGGGATCGTTCGATCATCCGTGACAGATTGCGACTCATCGCCATCGGCGGTTGACCGCGCAAGCCATCGTTGGCGCCCAGTTCCAGAACGACGATGGCGGGACGATGCAGCTCCAGCGCCGCCGGCAGCCGGCTCAGACCTCCGCTGGTGGTGTCGCCGCTGATGCTGGCGTTGACCACCCGGTACGGGAAACCGCGCTCCACCAATCGGCGTTGCAGCAAGCTGACCCAACCCTTTTCGACCGGTATCCCGTAACCGGCGCTCAAACTGTCGCCCAGCACCAGAATCACCGGCGATTCGGCGCGGACCGCGGAACCGAATAAAACCATCAGCCCCAACAGCAAAATCGGTAAACAAGGTGAGTGATTCGTTTTCATCATCGGAGAACCTGGCAATGCGCGTGGATCATGACCTGGAAGCGGCCAGCGGAGTAAGCGTAACCGCCGCGCCGCCAGTGGACAACCAGTCCGCCAGCGGTATCGTGCGGGCCGAGCGGCTGAGCAAGCAGGTCGTCAGCCCGGAAGGTCCGCTGCTCATCCTCGACGACATCAACTTCAGCATCGGCAAGGGCGAAAGCGTGGCGGTGATCGGCGCCTCCGGTTCCGGTAAATCGACCCTGCTGGGTCTGCTGGCCGGCTTGGATGTGCCCAGCCAAGGCCGGGTGTGGCTGGCGGGGGTCGATCTTGGTGGCCTGGACGAGGATGGCCGCGCCCTGTTGCGGGCACGACGAGTCGGTTTCGTGTTCCAGTCCTTCCAACTGCTGACCGGACTGACCGCGCTGGAAAACGTCATGCTGCCGCTGGAGTTGGCTGGCCAACCCGACGCCCGCCGGCAGGCACTGGAGCTGCTGGAACGGGTCGGCTTGCGGGTCCGCGCCCGGCACTATCCCTCGCAACTCTCCGGTGGCGAACAACAGCGAGTGGCCATCGCCCGCGCCTTCGCCGGCAATCCCGACGTGCTGTTCGCCGACGAACCGACCGGCAATTTGGACCAGAAAACCGGCCATCGCATCGTCGAACTGCTGTTCGCGCTGAATCGAGAACAGGGTACCACCTTGATTCTGGTCACTCACGATCCCGAACTGGCCGCCTATTGCGATCGAATGTTGGAACTGGACGACGGCCGCTTGCGCGCGGAACCGACGCAACGCCTCCACCCGGTTTGAAGCCATGCCGAAAACCGCAACCTCGAATTCCCCACTCGGAGCCGATTTCCCGAACTGGCGCAATATCGGCCGCATGGCCTTGCGGGCTTTGCGCCGCGATTGGCAATCCGGTGAACTACGGGTACTGGCGATTGCCCTGTTGATTGCCGTCGCCAGCGTCGCCGCCGTCGGTTTTTTCACTGACCGCATCCAGCAGGCCATGGAACGCAAGGCCAGCGAGCTGTTGGGTGCCGATGAAGTGGTCTCCGCGCCGAATCCGATTCAAGCGCTACTGACCGATGAGGCCCGCCGACGTGGCCTGCGGGTCGCGGAGACCTTGGGTTTCCGCAGCGTGGTGCTGTCCGGCGACCTGACTCAACTGGCCGAAGTCAAGGCGGTCGGCCCCGCTTACCCGCTGCGCGGTATCCTGCAAATCAGCGACCGGCCGTTCGATCCACCCCGCGCCATCGACACCATCCCCGATCCAGGTCAGGTCTGGCTGGACGAACGGTTGTTGCAGGTGCTGGGTCTTCAGGTCGGTGATACGGTTCATCTCGGCAGCCGCGAGTTCCAGATTGGGGCGGTGCTAGCCTATGAGCCGGATCGGGCCGGCGATCTGTTCAGCATCGCGCCGCGCCTGATGATGAATTTGGCCGACATTCCTTCGACCCAACTGGTACAGCCCGGTAGCCGGGTCGAATACCGCCTGTTGCTGGCCGGCGAGCCGGCGGCGCTGGTCGCGTTCAACACTTGGGCGCAATCCCGGCTGGCGACCGGCGAAAAGCTGCAAGGCGTGCGCGATGCCCGCGCCGAATTGCGAACGGCACTGGAACGGGCGCAGCGATTCTTGAGCCTGGCGGCATTGGTCAGTGTGATCCTGGCCGGCGTCGGGGTGGCCATCGCCGCTCGCCGCTTCGCCGCCCGTCACTGGGACAGCGTCGCCATCCTACGCTGCGTCGGCGCCACCGAAACGCTGATCGTCCGGCTGTTCCTACTGGAGCTGCTGGCCTTGGCGCTGCTGGCCGGCGTGGCGGGCCTGCTGGTCGGATATCTCGCTCAGTACGGCTTGAGCGGCGTGCTCGGCCAACTGCTCGGCAATGGCGAGCTGCCAGCGCCGTCCTGGCAACCGATCCTGCCGGCGCTGGCAACCGGTTTCGTGACCCTACTCGGCTTTGGTCTGCCGCCGTTGCTACGACTGCGGGAAGTGCCGCCGCTGCGGGTGCTGCGCCGCGATCTCGGTCCGGTCAACCCGCGCTTGCTGGCGCTATACGGTCCCGCCGTGGCGGCGACACTGGCGCTGCTGATCTGGCAAGCGGGGGAATGGCGGCTGGCGCTGTACGTCTGCGCCGGGGTGACGGGCACGGTGGCGGCGCTGGCACTGGCGGCCTGGGGCTTGGTGCAAGCGCTGGGTCTGTTGCGCGGTCGGGTTGGGGTAGCCTGGCGATTTGGGCTGGCCAACATCGCCCGACGCGGATCGGGTAGCGCGGTACAGGTGGTCGCGCTGGGTCTGGGCTTGATGGCGCTGCTGATGTTGACCTTGGTGCGTACCGATTTGTTGGCCAACTGGCGGGCCAGCCTGCCGGCCGATGCGCCCAATCATTTCTTGATCAACATCCAGCCCGGCGAAGTGGCCGGGGTACGCGCCTTCCTGCGCGAGCATGGCTTACACGACGCGGAGCTGTTTCCGATGGTGCGCGGGCGACTGACGGCGATCAACGAGCGGGCGGTGGGACCGGACGATTACGACAATCCGCGCGCCAAGCGCTTGGTGGAACGGGAGTTCAATCTATCCTGGACCGACCGCTTGCAGGAGGACAACCGCATTCTCGCCGGCCGCTGGTGGAAGCCGGGCGATCAGGGTCAGGGCGTCGCTTCGGTGGAAACCGGGCTGGCGAAAGAGCTCGGCATCGCCATGGGCGACACCCTGCGCTTCCAGACCGCCGGCCAGGAGTTACCAGCGAAAGTCGTCAGTTTACGCAGCGTCGAATGGGATTCGTTTCGGGCCAATTTCTTCGTGGTATTCCCGTCCGGCGTGCTGGACAACTATCCGGCGACCTGGATCACCAGCTTCCATCTACCCGCCGGCCAGAAGCCGCTACTGGCGGACCTGGTGCGCCAATATCCATCGATAACGGTGCTGGACGTGGATGCGCTGATGAGCAAGGTCCGTGAGATCATGGACCGAGTGATCGCCGCCGTCGAATACGTGTTCCTGTTCACTCTGGCGGCCGGACTGGTGGTGTTGTACGCGGCCATTCAGGCCACTCAGGACGAACGCCGCTTCGAAAGTGCCGTGCTGCGCACCCTGGGCGCGCGGCGGGCGGTGGTGCGGCAAAGCCTGCTGGCGGAATTCGCCACGCTGGGGTTGTTGGCCGGGATACTGGCCGCCACCGCCGCAACCGTGCTGGGCTATGTGCTGGCCGCGCGGGTCTTCGAATTCCCCTATCAATGGAATCCATGGATCTGGCCGCTCGGCGGTGGCGTGGGTGTGCTGGGGGTGGGTTTGGCCGGACTGCTGGGCGCGCGTTCGGCACTGAGCCACCCCCCCTGGCGCAGCTTGCGAGAACTGTAGCGCTTAGCGCCATGACCGGCCGGGGACCATCGAACTCAGCACGAACAGAAAGGCGGCGGCCAGCACGACCGACGGTCCGGCTGGGGTATCCCAACGCAGCGAAGCCCACAAGCCGAGCCCCACCGCCGCGCAGCCCAGTCCGCTGGCCAGTAGCGCCATGCCTTCCGGCGAGCGGGCGAAACGCCGCGCCGCCGCCGCCGGAATGATCAGCAGCGAGGTGATGAGCAGAATACCGACCACCTTCATCGCCACGGCGATGACGATGGCCACCAGCAGCATGAACGCCAGCCGGACGGGAAAGACCGGCACGCCTTCCACCTGCGCCAGTTCCTCGTGCACGGTGATCGCCAGCAGCGGCCGCCACAGCCCGGCCAACGCCCCCAGCGCCAGCAAGGCGCCACCCCAGATCCAGTACAAATCGATTGGGCCGATCGCCAGAATATCGCCGAACAGATAAGCGGTCAGATCGACCCGCACCGTTTCCAGAAACGCCAGCGCGACCAATCCCAGCGACAGCGTGGTATGGGCAAGAATGCCCAGCAGGGTGTCCGTCGCCAGCCGGCGCTGTCGTTGCAGCAGCACCAGCACCAGCGCCACCACCAAGCAGGTGATCGCCACGCCGAGTTGCAGGTTGAGATTCAGCACGGTACCGAGCACGATGCCCAGCAGCCCCGAATGCGCCAGGGTGTCGCCGAAATAGGCCATGCGCCGCCAGACGATGAACGCGCCCAACGGGCCGGCGGCCAGCGCCACGCCAACGCCGCCGAGCAGGGCGCGCGCCAGGAAATCATCCATGGTCCTGCTCCACGGGCGGACGATGGCCGCCCTCTCCTCCCGACGCGGAAGAAAGAGGCAGGTCTGGCACCACGGCGCCGTGCAGATCGTGATGGTGGTTGTGATGGTGATGGTAAACCGCCAACCGCCGCGCGCCGTCAATACCGAACAGATCCAGGTAGGCAGGGTCGCGGGCGACGTGGTCGGGATGACCGGAGCAGCAGACGTGCCGGTTCAGGCACAGAACGTGATCGGTGGTGGCCATCACCAGATGCAGTTCATGCGAGACCATCAGCATCCCGCAACCATGGGTGCGGCGCAGGCCGCCGATCAGGTCGTACAACTCGTATTGACCATTCAGGTCCACGCCCTGAATCGGTTCGTCCAATACCAGCAAATCAGGCTCGCGCAGCAGGGCACGGGCCAGCATCACCCGTTGCAGTTCGCCACCGGAAACCGCCTGCACCGGCGAATCGAGCACATGGGCGGCGCCGACTTCAGCCAGTACCGCTTGCACTCGCGCCCGCGCCGCCGGAGTACCGAGGGTCACGAAGCGCTGCACGGATAGCGGTAGGGTGCCGTCCAGCGCCAGCCGCTGCGGCATGTAGCCGATCCGCAGGCCAGGCCGCGACCAGACCCGGCCGCTGTCCGGTCGCAGCAAGCCCAGCAACACCCGCACCAGGGTGGATTTACCGGCACCGTTCGGGCCGATCAGGGCGACAATTTCTCCGGCCGCGACCCGCAGGTTGACGTTGTGCAGGATCGGGTTGCCTCGGATGGTCAGGCCGATGTTTTCGGCTGTCAGCAACAGCTCAGTCATGACGCGTCGGCTTCTCCAGGCAGTCCGGGCAGCGGCCGAGAATCTCCACGATCTGCGCCAGCACCTCGAAGCCACGGGCGTCGGTTTCGGCGCGCAGCAATTCGTCGATCGCCGGGTTGCTCAATTCGCTGACTCGGCCGCAATCCCGGCAGATCAGAAACTGGCCACTGTGGTGACTACCCGGCCGCCGGCAGCCGGTGAATACGTTCAGCGAGGCCAGCCGATGGATCAAGCCCTGCGCCAACAGAAAATCCAGTGCCCGGTACACGGTGGGCGGCGCACCTTGGCGGCCGTCGTCGCGCAACACGTCGAGAATGGTGTACGCACCCAGCGGCGTGGCACTGCTCCAGATGATTTCCAGCACACGCCGACGCAAGTCGGTAAGGCGGGCGCCACGCTGCTGGCACAAGGCTTCCGCCCGCGCCAGCGCCTGTTGCGCGTCGATCGAAGGTGCACAGCTCAGATCTCCGGCTTGCCGCATGGAAGGCTCCATCATTTCAGCTTGACTGAATGTTTGAAGTGTTATCTTATAACAAATGTTATTCTATAACATAACATCAGGAGTGAAACGATGCAGTTTAATCCAATGAGAGCGGGCGTACTGAAAAAACTGTTGGGAGGACTGCTGTTCCTGCCGCTGGTCGCCCTGGCCACCCAGCCCCAGATCGTGACCAGCATCAAGCCGGTACACTCGTTGGTGGCCGGCGTCATGCAGGGCGTGGGCGAACCGCTGTTGCTGGTGTCCGGCGGTGCTTCGCCGCACGATTACAGCCTGAAGCCCTCGGAGGCCCGCGCCATCGATCAGGCTCAAGTGGTGTTCTGGATCGGGCCGGACCTGGAGAGTTTTCTGATCCGGCCGCTGGACAATGTCAAAGACAAGATCCGTGTCGTGGCGTTGCTGGACGCGCCGGGCATGACGGTGCTGCCGCTGCGGGAAGGCGGCGCCTGGGAATCACATGGGCATGAACATGGGCATGACGAACACGGTCACGAAACACCGGAAGACGGCGACGATCATGAGCACGGGCATGTTCACCAGGCCGATCACGATCCCCACGTCTGGCTGGACCCGGTCAACGCCATCGCCATGGTGCGTCGGATCATGACCGTGCTGGGTGAGGTGGATGTCGCTCATCGCACCGATTATCAACGCAACGGCGCGGCGCTGATCGAACGCCTCGACCGCTTGAACCAGCGACTGGCCACGGAACTGGCACCGGTCAGACAGCAGCCTTACCTGGTATTTCACGACGCCTATCAATATTTCGAACGACGCTACGACCTGGACGCGATCGGTTCGGTGACGATGAGCGCGGAGCGGCGGCCCGGCGCCAAGCGGGTAGCGGACATTCAGGCCCGTATCCGCGATCTTCAGGTACGTTGCGTGTTCAGCGAGCCGCAGTTCCAACCGGCGTTGGTGGAAACGATCATCGCCGGCAGTGCTGCCCGCCGCGGCGTGCTCGACCCACTGGGCGCGGAATTGCCGCCGGGTCCCGACGCCTATTTCCAGCTCCTGCAAGGGCTTGCCACCTCGTTGCGTGCCTGTCTGAGCGGTGTCTAAATGATCGATCCTCACAAGTTGCACACTAGTGTCGCAGTTTCCTTCTAGAATAATCCGTGCTTGACGCATAACCACCGAGCGTTACATCGGATGGCCAGGCGCAACTGGCCATTGGATTTTCGAGGCATTCTAAAAAGCTAAAGGCGGATAACGATGACTGAAACGCTTGCGGGCTTTGTGGCCTATCGCGCGAATGAAGGTGAGGAGTACATGAATGACCAGCAAAAAAACCACTTTCGCACCATCCTGCTGGCCTGGAAACAGGAGCTGATGGAAGAAGGTCGACGCGCCGTGACCAACATGCAGGACGAACCATTGAACCTGCCGGACCCAAATGACCGGGCTAGTCAGGAAGAGGAATTCACGATCAATCTGCGCGCCCGCGACCGGGAACGCAAGCTATTGCGCAAGATCGACAAGGCGCTCGGTCGGCTCGCCAGCGACGATTACGGCTACTGCGAGGGCTGCGGTGTGGAAATCGGCCTGCGCCGGCTGGAAGCTCGGCCCACGGCGGAACTGTGCATCGACTGCAAGCATCTGGAAGAGGAAAAGGAAAAAAGCCAGGCGGCGTGAACGATCCACCGACTCTGCCGCCGGAATTGCGTAGACGCACCGCCATCCCGACCACGCCGTGGACGCGATCCTCGGCGACACGATCTTCGCCGACGAGGTGAAACGAGAGAGGCGTTTCCATATCGAGCGTTATCGACAACCGATGTCGTTATTGCCCGAGGAAAGCTCTAAGGTGTTGAAAAAGCGTAAGAACTGCTGAGCCAGCAGGAGGTATCGCGATGTCCGCCGTGATGGAAAAAGCGACGCGTTCGGATGATTTATATGCCCAACTGGAAGCTTTGCCAGCCAACCTGACCGGCGAAATCATCAACGGGCGCTTGTACGCGCAACCACGCCCCGCCAATCCACATGCATTAGCCAGTTCGGGCTTGGGAATGGATATTGGTTCCGCCTATCACAGAGGGCGTGGTGGACCGGGAGGATGGTGGATTCTGGACGAGCCGGAAATTCACTTCATCCGCGACACCGAAGTGCTGGTTCCCGATCTCGCCGGTTGGCGACGGGAACGGATGCCGCGTCTACCCCGCGATCATCGAATCGAAGTCGTGCCGGATTGGGTCTGCGAAATCTTGTCGCCGTCCACCGCCAAAACGGATCGTGTGATCAAAATGCCGGTTTATGCCCGCCATGGCGTGCCGTATCTCTGGCTGGTGGACCCGCTGGCGCATACTCTGGAAGTGTTCGCCCTGCGCGAAGAACGCTGGACGGTGATCGGGCTGTTTCAGGAACAGGACGCGGTCAGTGTCGAGCCGTTTACCGACATTGCCCTGGAATTGGGTGCGCTGTGGACAGACATGGAAGAGCAATAGCCTACTTTAAACCCACCAGCATGGCTTGGCCGGGCGGGGAGCGAGATTCCAGCCGGCAGATGCGGCCCTCGCCAGCGTAACCGAGGGTGATTTCCAGATCGGCCGGCGGCAGTTCGCCGAAACCATGCGCCGGCCACTCGACCAGCAGCACCGCCTCGCCGTCGATCTGATCGCGCAACCCCAGATACTCCAGTTCCTCGGGATCGGCCAGCCGGTACAGATCCCAGTGAAACAGCCGCCAGCCAGCCAACTGATAGGGTTCCACCAGCGTGAAGGTGGGACTTTTCACCGTGCCGCGATGGCCAAGGGCACGCAGCAGGCCACGCGTCAGCGTGGTCTTGCCGGCGCCCAGATCGCCGCTCAGATAGAGCACGCAACCGGGCGCCAGCCCGCCGGCCAACCGCGCTCCCAAGGCTTCGGTGGCGGCGGCGGAATCGAGATCAAGTTCCAACATAGTTCAGACATTCACCAGTTGCCGCAAATAGGGCAACAGATCGGTGGCCAGCAGACCCCGCTCGCCGCCCTCCCGCGCCGCCAGATCGCCAGCCCGCCCATGCAGATAGGCGCCGGCCTGGGCCGCCGCGAACGGCGGCAGTCCCTGCGCCAGCAGCGCGGCAATGACCCCGGTCAATACGTCGCCCATGCCACCGCTGGCCATGCCCGGATTGCCGGCCGCGCAGAGCGCCACCAACCCATCCGCCTTGCTGGCGATCAGTGAACCGGCGCCCTTGAGCACCGCCACGCCGCCGAAGCGCAGCGCCAGCTCCTCGACAGCGGCGAAGCGGTCGGCTTCGACCTCGGCCGGGGTCATTTTTAGCAGTCGGGCGGCTTCGCCGGGGTGCGGCGTCAGTATCCAATGGTCGTAAGAAACCGGCTCGGCGGCCAACAGATTCAGCGCGTCGGCGTCCACCACCAGCGGTTTATCACTGGCGAGAACAGCGTGTAGCAAGGTTCGGCCCCAAGCGCCGCGACCCAGTCCCGGCCCGATGGCGACCACCGTCGCCCGGTCCAGCAGCGAGGTCAATTCGGCCGGCGTTTCGACGCCGTGGAACATCAGTTCCGGTCGGACCGCCGCCTGTAAACCAGCGTGGGCGACCCGGGTGGCGATGCTGGTCAGCCCCGCGCCGCAGCGGGCGGCGGCTTCGGCCGCCATCCGCGCCGCGCCCGCCATCCCCAAGTCGCCGCCGACCACCAGCACATGGCCGAAGTGCCCTTTGTGGGCGCTGCGCCGACGACGCGGCAGCAGCGCCGGCAAGTCTTCGCCGTCGTAACGCCAACTGGCGGGATGCAACGCCGGATAAATGTCGGGCGGCACGTCGAGATCCGCAAAACCGATGTCGCCGCAACAGGCCGGTCCTTGTCCGGTGAACAGACCTTGCTTGAGGCCGATGAAGGTCAGAGTGGCCGCCGCGTGGACCGCCACCCCCAGAATCGTGCCGGTGTCGGCGTGCAGGCCGGAAGGGATATCGAGCGCCAGGATATCGGCGGGGCTGGCGTTCATTGCTTCGATGGCTTCCCGCCAGAGGCCGCTGACCTCCCGTTCCAGGCCGGTGCCGAGAATGGCATCGACGATCAGATCGACATCATGCAATTCGGCGGTATTGAACGGCACGATCACGATCTCGGCGGCGCGGGCATCCCGCCAGGCGGTTTGCGCGTCGCCGCGCAATGTGGCCGGGTCGGTGACCGCCAGCACCCGAACATCGCACCCGGCTTGACGGGCCAGTCGCGCCACCACGTAGCCATCGCCACCGTTGTTGCCACCGCCGCAGACCACCACGATCCGCCGCGCTTTCGGCCAGCGCTGGCCCAACAGTTGGCATGCCGCTTCGCCGGCCCGGCTCATCAAGGTATAACCGGGAATGCCGCGTTCCGCGATGGCGATGCGATCCAGTTCCCGCACCTGAGCGGCGCGGTACAGTTCGACGGGCAGTTCACGCATGGGAGACCTCCTTCGTCGCCTCGATTGGGGCACAATAAGCCAACCTTCTCCTTATTAATTCTACTCGCTTCCATGACCGTTGCCGCAGACGACGCCCAGCTTGCCGAACTAGCCGCCGCCATCAAAATGTGGGGGCGCGAACTCGGATTCCAACAGGTCGGTATCGCCGATATCGACTTGAGCGCGCATGAGGCGCGGCTGCTCGACTGGCTGGCCGGAGGCTTTCACGGCGAAATGGACTACATGGCCCGGCACGGACTCAAGCGCGGCCGACCGGCGGAACTGCTACCGGGCACGGTGCGAGTGATCGCGGCCCGGATGGATTATCTACCGCCAGCCGCCGCCGCGTCCTGGAGCGTGCTGAACCAGCCCGAACTGGGCTATGTGTCGCGCTACGCCCTGGGTCGGGATTATCACAAGGTATTGCGACAGCGCTTGCAACGACTGGCCGAACGCATCGCCGCCGCCATCGGTCCATTCGGTTATCGGGTGTTTACCGACAGCGCCCCGGTGCTGGAAAAAGCGCTGGCGGAGAAAGCCGGGTTGGGCTGGATCGGCAAGCACAGCAACCTGCTGGACCGCCGCATCGGTTCATGGTTCTTTCTTGGCGAGATTTACGTGGATCTGCCGCTACCGACGGACCGGTCGACCGGCACGCATTGTGGTCGCTGCACCGCCTGTCTAGCCATCTGTCCGACCCAGGCCATCGTCGCGCCGTACCGGGTGGACGCCCGCCGCTGTATTTCCTACCACACCATCGAACTGCGCGGGCCGATTCCCTCGGAGTTTCGCCGTGCCATCGGCAATCGCATTTACGGTTGCGACGATTGCCAGTTGGTTTGCCCCTGGAATCGCTTCGCCCAACCGAGCGGCGAGCCGGATTTCCGCGTTCGCCACGGGCTGGACGCACCGCGCTTGATCGAACTGTTCGGCTGGGACGAGGCGAAATTCCTACGCCGCACCGAGGGCAGCGCCATTCGTCGGATTGGCCATGAGCGCTGGTTGCGCAATATCGCCGTGGCCCTGGGCAACGCGCCGCGTTCGGTGGCGGTGGTGGCCACTTTGCAAGGCCGGATGGCGCATCCGTCAGCGCTGGTGCGGGAACATGTCGCCTGGGCGCTGACGGAGCAGAAAAGCAAATCAGCCACGCCAAACAGGAAATAAAGCAGCTATAGCTTTCCTTTTTAATTCGTGGAGGTTTATCTATAATTAATGCAAAATTCCTACGAAAGGTTCTTAATGATGTTAAAGTTAGAAGAAATCATTAATGCTGCGGAAGGTCGTGAGATAAAAAGAGCGATAGCAGTTAAAATGATCCTGCTTGGGTTTAAAGCAAAAGATATTTGTGATTTATTGGAAGTCTCCGATGCATTTGTCAGTAAATGGAAGATCATCTATGAAAACGAAGGTGCCAGTGGACTGCGGTTGCATTACAAGGGTGGCCCTCAATTTTTAACGGACGCCCAGCGCCGTGAAATCTATTTTCATTTGAGAGACAAACCTCATTATAGCGTGGAAGCACTCAGGGATTGGATCGAGCGGCGCTATGATGTCGTTTATCAATCGAAACAATCTGACTACGATCTTCTGAAAGAAGCGGGACTGAGTTGGCATCGAACTCAGGCGACGAACCCGAAAAAAGCAGAGGATCTGGTGTTGCTGAAACAAGAGGAGATTAAAAAACTGGAGGCTCGGCAGGCAGAAATAGCAGAAGGTCAAGTCATTGTTTATGCTCAAGATGAGTGTCATTTGTTGTGGGGCGACACGACCGGGTA
>DAOTGT010000051.1:17922-20574 GCA_035447285.1 Candidatus Competibacter sp. | reverse complement strand
CGTTCACCGTCAACTGGAAGATCAGGAACTTGCGGATCGACTTGAACAGGGTGCGTCCGTACAGCACCGCCTTGGTCAATGAGGAGAAGTTGTCGTCGAGGATGACGATGTCGCCGGATTCCTTGGTCATTTCGGTGCCACTACCCATGGCGAAGCCGACATCGGCGTTTTTCACCGCCGGCGCATCGTTGACGCCGTCGCCAGTCATCCCGGCCACCAAATTCAGTTCCTTGGCCAGCTTCACCAAGCGGCTCTTGTCGGTCGGGAAGGCGCGTGCCACCACATAGAGATGCGGTAGTTTTTGTTTCACCTCATCGTCGGAGAGTTGGGATAGCTCCGCCGAAGTGAGGATAATCGCCTGTGGATCGTCTTCCAGCAGGCCGACGTCCTTGGCGATAGCCTGAGCGGTTTCCTTGGCGTCGCCGGTGATCATGATGACGTGAATGCCGGCGCTCTTGGCGGTTTTCACCGAGGCGTAGGAAGTCTCGCGCAGTTCGTCGCGCATCCCGAACACGCCGACCAGGGTCAGATTCGCCGGCAGCGCCTTGCTGTCGTCGATCGGTGTTTCGGTCACTGCCACCGCCAACAGACGCATGGCGCGTGAAGACAGTTCGCTCATGGCGGTTTGTAGTGCGTCCGAGTTGTTAAGATCGACCGTGTTGCCGTCAGCGTCCAGACAATGAGTGCAATTCTGCAAGATTACTTCTGGCGCACCCTTGACCAGCGTCAACACCCAGTCGCCGGTGACTTGCGTGGCGGAAAATTTGCGGGTGCTGTTGAAAGGAATGAGATCGACGATGTCCACATTGCCGGTCTGCGTCAGATAGGGTGTCACGAAACGCAGCAACGCCTGTTCGGTGCGGTCGGCGCCGACCATTTTCGGATTGTTCGGGTCGCTGGCATCGATCACCGCGCTGGTGTTATTGCGCAAGGCGAACCCGGCGGTATCGCGCAGCGTCTGGGGAATGTCGTCCAGTTTTTCGTACCGCGCGCCCGCGCCGGTGAGGAAGGCGCTGACCGACAAGCGGCCTTGGGTCAGGGTGCCGGTTTTGTCGGTGAAGAGGATGTTCAGACTGCCGGCGGTTTCGATGCCCAACAGCTTGCGCACCAGCACCTTGACGCTGAGCAGTTTCTTCATATTGATCGCCAACACCATGGCGATCATCATTGGCAGCCCTTCCGGTACCGCCACCACCACCACGATGATCGCCAGTATCGCCGCCGTCACGAAATCCTTGACGATCACTCCGCTGGCCTGTGCCCAGTAAGCATCGAAGCTCTCGGCTTGCAGGAACATGTTGTTGAACATGAAGGCCAGGAAAATCAGAGTGGCGCCGACGTAACCAAAAGTCGAAATATGCCCACCCAGCACGGTCAACTTGTGTTGTAGGGGCGAGAGCCGGTCCTCGGCGGACAACAGCTCCTTCATGGTCTGGCCGTAGCGGGTTTGGTCACCCACCGCGCTAGCCCGCATCACGCATTCGCCATCGACCAGCAGGCCGGCGCGAAACAAGCGGTGTTCTTCGGCATCGGTCGCCGGATCGGTGCCTTCCGGTAAAGCCGTTTTCTTGACCGGCTCCGATTCGCCGGTCAACGCCGCTTCGTCCACTTCGGCATGGCCGGCGATGAGCAGGCCATCGGTCGGAACCGTGTCGCCCGGTTGCAATAGGACGTGATCGCCGACGACCAGATCGTTGATCGAGATTTCGGTCAGATGGCCGTTACGGAACACCTTGACCAGGATCATCGAGGCTTCTTCCAGCAGTTTCTGGAAAGACTGCTCGTTGCTGTGTTCCGACCAGGTGGCGACGAAGGTGGCGATCACCACCGCAAAGGCGATGCCGACGCTTTCGTACCACTTGGCATAGCCAAACACCGTCAACGCGACCGTAATCAGCAAGGCGGCGATCAGGATGATGATGATTGGGTCTTTCAGATTGCCCAGCAGCTTATCCCAGAAGGTTTCGGCCTCCTGGCTGGCCACGGCATTGGAACCGTGCTGGGCGCGGGAAGCTTCCGCTTCCTTATCGGTCAACCCTGAATAAGTGAATTTCATGGCGGTTCTTCAACTTGAATGAGTTTGGAGATAGCGCGAAGCGGGTGGCGGCGTGAAATCTTGGGTACAAGCCCTGGATGCAGTCATCCCGCAAGTTCGATTCTCTCGGGCGTTCCACGGTTCCCGCGATGGAGAACCCTCATTGCGAGGGATTGGCGCGGACGGTCGTGGCGGGATGGAACTCAGTTTATCAAAGCCGGGGAGGGATAAGAGCCCGCCCTACCGGGTAGCCGAGAAATAATCCCGCAAAAGCGCCATCGGGCCACGGCGATTTTGCGGAAATGACGGACGATTTATCGGTCGTTGCCGGCAAACAGGGAAGTGCTGGATGTGACCGTGGGACGACGCGAGCTGCTGTTGCCGACGACCACCTGCTGGCCGGTGGGACGCAGGTAGGTGGTTTGTGGGGTACGTGTGGTCCGGGTGGTGCGCGGGGTAATGATGGTCACGCCCCCGGTTCGGCCTGGGTAGTATCCGCCGGCGTTGTTCAGTGCCAACGAGCCGCCGCTGGCGCCGGCGTAATAGAGACCGTCCGTTCGGTATTGCTGGTAGAAACTCAAGACGCGGTCGACGTAAGTTTGGGTTTCCTTGTAAGG
>DAOTGT010000051.1:3895-17822 GCA_035447285.1 Candidatus Competibacter sp. | reverse complement strand
ATTGCTGGTAGAAACTCAAGACGCGGTCGACGTAAGTTTGGGTTTCCTTGTAAGGGGGGATCTGGTTGCCGTATTTTTGCACCGCGCCCTCGCCGGCGTTGTAAGCGGCCACCGCCAGCCGGGTATCGTTGAACTGGTCCAGCAGCCAGCGCAGATAACGGGCGCCGCCGTGCATGTTGGCGACCGGATCGTAGGCGTTGCTCACTCCGAATCGCTCGGCGGTGCCCGGCATGAGCTGCATCAACCCCATGGCACCCTTGGGGGATACCGCCCAGGGGTTGTAGGAGGATTCGGCGCTGATGACGGCGTGCATGAGCGCTGGGTCGAGCCGATATTGCGCGGCGATGCGGTTGACGTCGGGTGTGAATCGTCGGCGATTGTTTTCGCCGGTGCGGGATAGCTTGGCACGGCTGGCGTAGTTGCGCGGGGTGATCAGCTTGCCGCCGCCGGGGCTGTACAGATTGCTGGGGGCGAAGCTGGAACTCTGGGCTGCTTTCTTGCTGTAGGCTGGCGTGCGCATCACCAGCTTGTAGCGGGGGTCGTTGGGGACGTTGCTCAGATGCCGTACCCCGTTTTTGTCCACGAAGGCGTAAATATCCGCTTGGGCGGGTCCGGCCAGCGCCAAGGCCACCGGAATCAAACCGGCCAATAGCAGCCGCTTCATCAGGTTCTCCTTTATTTATCGAAAAGCTTAGTCGTTGTGGGCGACGACCGGGCGGCCGTCCTGACTCAAGCGGGAGAGTCGAGCGTCTGTCAGTGAATGGAACTAAGATTAACATAAACCGCGCGAACCACACGTTTGTGAGTGCGTCACGCAAGCTCGTTCGGGGCCTTTATTGAATCAATGCGCTGAATTATCTAGGGAAAATAAAATATTCCGGCGGACGCCATCCGGTAAATTCGGCCCGCCCGTTGGGTTTCGTTTCCAGCCTGTAAGAGGTCACGATGTTTAGAACCGCCGAACTGCAACGCAAGCTGCCCAAAGGGGATTATCACCAACAGATCCCCCAGTTGCGGCAGGAGTTGCTGATGATGCAGATGGAATTGCGGGAGGCCGATTTTCCGGTGATCGTGGTATTCGCCGGTGTGGACGGCGCCGGTAAAAGCGAAACGGTTAACAAACTGCACGAGTGGATGGATTCGCGCTGGCTGGTTGCCCGCGCCTTCGGCGAGCTTTCCGACGAGGAACGCGACCGGCCGGAATACTGGCGGTTCTGGCGGGAGTTGCCACCCAAGGGGCGCATCGCCTTGTTTCTCAGCTCCTGGTATTCGGTGCCGATCCTCGACCATGTCTACGGCCGCGTTGGCCTGGCCGAGTTCGACGAGCGGCTGGCGCGGATCAAATCGTTCGAGAAAACCCTGGCCGACGATGGCGCGCTGATCCTGAAATTCTGGATGCATTTGTCCAAGGACGCGCAGAAGGAGCGCTTGCGCAAGCTGGAAAAGAATCCACTGCTGCATTGGCAGATTTCCAAGCGCGACTGGCGGCACTGGGAGCTGTATGATCAGTTCGTCGCCGCCGCCGAGCGCACGATCATGAAGACCAGCACCGGCTTGGCGCCCTGGAAGATCGTCGAAGGTTACGACGCCCGCTACCGGAGCATTTCGGTGGCGATCGCCATCCGCGATGCCATCCGCTTCCGGCTGGAAGAGGCCAAGACGCAAGCGGCCGGTGCCGCCGTTCACCTGCCCGAGCCGTTTCCGTCGGAGTCGGGCCTGCCGCTAGTCACTATCCTATCGCGGCTGAACATGGACAAGAGTCTGTCCAAGGAAGACTACGCCGCCGGCTTGAAGCGCTATCAGAGTCAATTGAACCAATTGCAGCGCGCGGCTCGGGAGCGGAGGGTTTCCACCATTCTGGTTTTCGAGGGTTGGGATGCCGCCGGTAAGGGAGGCAGCATCCGCCGCATTACCACCGCGCTTGACGCCCGCGATTATCAGGTGATCCAGATCGCCGCGCCCACCGACGAAGAAGCCGCGCACAATTACCTGTGGCGGTTCTGGCGGCACCTGCCACGTGCTGGCCGGGTCACCATTTTCGACCGCAGTTGGTACGGGCGGGTGTTGGTGGAGCGGATCGAGGGCTTCGCCGGTACCCGTGAATGGCAACGTGCCTACGCCGAGATCAACGACTTCGAGGCGCAGTTGGTGGAAAGCGGCATCGTGCTGATGAAGTTCTGGTTGCACATCACCCCGGACGAACAGTTGCAGCGCTTCAAGGAGCGCGAGCAAATCGCCTACAAGGCCTGGAAACTGACCGATGAGGACTGGCGCAATCGCGAGCATTGGGCCGATTACGAACTGGCGGTCAACGACCTGGTGGAGCGAACCAGCACTCATCAGGCGCCGTGGTCGCTGATCGAGGCGAACGATAAACGCTATGCGCGCGTCGAAGTGCTACGTACGCTCTGCGAGCGGCTGGAGACCGCGCTTGCCGGCCAACCGAAACCACCGAAATGAAAACCTGGAAGGTATGTTTGCCATGACCGAATCCACCGAATCCGTCGCGCATGACGCCGAAACCGTGGAAAGTAAACCGCGCGCGCGTCGCGAGCGGCACGACGAGCAAATCACGGTCGAGGAGACGGTCGCGCCGTCACCGCCCGCGATCGATCCCGATGCCCCCGAATGGTATCTGAACCGCGAGCTGACTTGGCTGGCCTTCAATCAGCGGGTGCTGCACGAAGCCCAGGACGCGCGTAACCCGCTGCTGGAGCGAGTCAAGTTTCTGGCCATCGTCGGTTCCAATCTGAACGAATTTTTCATGAAACGCATCGGCGGCCTCAAGCAACAGATTGGTGCGCGGGTCCGGGAATTGACGGTGGACGGCCGTAGCCCTGAGCAGCAGGTGAGCGAGTGCTTGGCGGTGGTGCGCGACATCGTGGAGCAGCAGCGGCTGCTGGCGTCCGAGTTGCATCGTCTGCTGAAGGAGCAGGGCATCGTTTTGCGCAGCCACCAGCGGCTGACCGAGGAACAGCGCCAGCAGATGCGCGAGTATTATTTGCAAAACATTTTTCCGCTGGTCACGCCGCAGACCATGGACCCGGCGCACCCGTTCCCGTTCATTTCCAACTTGTCGCTCAATCTGCTGGTGACGGTGCGTTATCCCAACGACGATGCCAGCGGGCTGGCGCGGATCAAGGTGCCGGTCGGCTCCGGCATCCCGCGCTTTCTCAAGGTCGGCGACGAGGAATTGTACGTACCGCTGGAGGATGTGGTCGCCAACAATCTCGATCTGTTGTTTCCAGGCATGGTGATCGAAGGCTGCGAGCTGTTCCGCGTCACCCGCAACGCCATCACCGAGCGCGACGAGGACTTGGCCGACGATTTGCTGGTGATGATCGAAACCGAATTGCGCGAGCGCAAGTTCGCGCCCATCGTCCGGCTGGAAGTGCAAAAAGACATGGACCCCGTGCACCGCGGCATGCTGGCCGCCGAACTGGGTTTGGACGAAGCCAGCGAGGTGTTCGAAGTCGATGGCATGATGGCGCTGCGCGACCTGTTCCAAATCGTCGGCATCAACCGGCCCGACCTGCACGACCCTTCACACCATCCACTCGATCATCCCAAGCTGAGTGATAAGCGCAGCATTTTCCACATCATTCGCGAGATCGGACCGATCCTGTTGCAGCATCCCTATGAATCGTTCGCGACCTCGGTGGAGCGGTTTTTACTGGAAGCTAGCTTCGACCCGAAGGTGCTGGCGATCAAGATGACCCTGTACCGCACCTCGGAGGATTCCAAGATCATCGATTACCTGGTTGATGCCGCCCAAAACGGCAAGCAGGTAACGGTGGTGGTGGAGTTGAAGGCGCGCTTCGACGAGGCGGCCAACATCCGCTGGGCCAATCGGTTGGAGGAAGCCGGCATCCATGTGACCTACGGGGTGCTGGGGCTGAAGACGCACAGCAAGGTCATCCTGGTGGTGCGACGCGACTACAATGGTCTGCGCCGCTACGCACATATCGGCACCGGCAACTATCACGCCGGTACCGCCCGGCTGTATAGCGATCTGGGCTTGCTGACCTGCGATCCGGCCATCGGCGAGGACCTGACCGAACTATTCAACTATCTGACCACCGGCTATGTGCCCAAACGCCTGTACCGCAAGCTGCTACCGGCGCCCAAGGTGCTCAAGCCGGCGCTGCTGGCCAAGATCGAGCGGGAGAGCGAACATGCCAAGGCCGGTCGGCCGGCGCGAATCCAGTTTAAGATGAACGCGCTGGAGGACAAGGACATCACGGCGGCGTTGTATCGAGCGTCGCAGGCCGGTGTCCCGGTGGATTTGATCATTCGCGATACCTGCCGATTGCGACCCGGCATCGCGGGGCTGTCCGAGCAGGTGCGGGTGGTGAGCATCGTCGGTCGGTTTCTGGAGCACACCCGGATTTACCATTTCCTGAATGGGGGGGCCGAAGAATATTTCATTGGTTCGGCCGACTGCATGAAGCGCAATCTGGAAAGTCGGGTCGAGGTGGTGACGCCGGTGGAACTCCCGGAGTTGCAGCGGGAATTGCAGCAAATTCTGGATATTCAGCTCAACGACCGGCGTGACGCCTGGGATATGCAGTCCGACGGCACCTACATTCAGCGCATGCCCGGCGAGGGCGATGATCCGCGTGGTTCCCAACAGATACTGATCGAACTGGCCGAGCGCCGACAAAAGGAGGCTCGGCGCTTGAAGAAGCGCAAACCCAAGGGCATCGCCCGGCGGCCGATCTTTGAACGCTGACCCGCGGTTGCGGCCCATGAGCATGCAAGTCGTCACCCACGTCAAGGCCAGTCCGCTCGCCCTGACGGTCGATACCACCAGTGAAGAAGCCTTCGTCGCCATCGTCGGCGCCTGTCTGACACACGCCGAGGCCAATCGGCCGGCGGTGCTGGACGAGCAGATCGAGGGTGTCCATCAGATGCGAGTGGCGTTCCGCCGGCTGCGTTCCGGTCTCAAGATCTTTCGGCCGCTGATCCCGCGCGAGGCTAGTGCCGAACTGGTGGCGAGCATCCGCTGGCTGAACGGTTTTCTGGGGCCGGCCCGCGATTGGGATGTATTTCTGGAAGAAGGCATGTTACCGGTGTTCGCGCGTTTTCCCCGCAAGCGTGGTCTGCATCTGTTTCGGGCCAGGGCCGAGACCCTCCGTCGGAGCCACTATCGAAGCTTACGCGCGGCGCTGGAAGAACCCCGTTATCCCCTGCTGTTGCAGCAGTTTGCCGACTGGTTGACTCGCCGCGCCTGGCGGGAGAACCTGACTGACCGGCAGCGAGAGCACCTGGACAGGCCGGTGCTGAAGTTTGCCACCCCGCTGTTGGAAGACGATTATCGACGAGTGCTGAAGCGAGGCGAGGATTTTGCCCGGTTGACCGCCGAGGAGCGGCACGCGCTGCGGATTCGCATCAAGGAACTGCGTTACGCGTTGGATTTTTTCGCCAGCCTCTACCCGATGGCGTCAGTCAAACCCTTTCTGGGTGCCTTGGCCAAGCTGCAAGATGATCTGGGGGTAATGAACGACATCGCGGTCACACGGCGATTGCTGGACGAAGCGCGGCTGAACACGGTGTCCGCCGCCCGACAGGTGATCGACGGTTGGTATGGTTGCCGGCTGGATGTCCATGAAGACCAGTTCGCCGAGTCCTGGCGGCGCTACGTGGAATGCGAGCGCCCCTGGAAGGAGTGACCTGGCCACATTTCCGCGCGGTGGCTGAGTTTATGGCAAAGCATGAACGGGTTGGCCGTCGGCGCGACATCCGGCGGCCAATTCGTTCCTTACGGGAGAACAACCATGTCTGGACCGACCTTGACCCAACAGTTGACCGAACTGATCACCGACAAACCGGTCGTGGCCACCGATTTGGAACAGGCGGCGTTGCTGACGCTGGATGCGATGGCCAACGCGCTGGGTGCGCGAACGACCGAACCGGGCGCGATCCTGCTGCGTTGGGCCGACGAAACCACGATCGCCGACGCCGCGCGGCGCGCTTTCTTGTTGGGATCGCTGACCCACATTCTGGAAACCGACGATCTGCACCGAACTTCGGTGGTCCATCCGGGTTGCGTGGTGGTGCCGGCGGCCTGGGCGGTGGCGGCGCGGGAAGGCATTCGCGGCCATGCCATGCTGAGGGCGGTGTTGTGGGGATTCGAGGCGGTGACGCGAGTGGGGATGGCGGTTGGTCCGACCCATTATCGGCTTTGGCACAACACCGCCACCTGCGGTCCCTATGGTTCGGCCATGGCGGCGGCGGCGTTGTTGCGGTTGGATCCGCCGGCCACGGTCCACGCCCTGGGTAATGCCGGCGCGCAGTCTTTCGGGCTGTGGCAGTTTTTGGAGACCGGAACGATGACCAAGCACCTGCACGCCGGACGGGCGGCGGAGGCGGGGGTGTTGGCGACGGATCTGGCCCGGTTCGGCTTCACTGGCCCACCGGCCATCTTGGAAGGGGCCAAAGGTTGGTTTGCCGCCACCTGTCCCGACGCCGACCCCGCTGCGGTGACACGCGACCCGAACGGTCCCTGGCAGTTGCTGCTCACCTCGATCAAACCCTGGCCGTCCTGCCGGCATACGCATCCGGTCATCGACGCGGCTCGCGAATTACGGCATCGTTGCCCGGTCGGCGCCATCGAGCGGGTGGAAGTGGAGAGTTATCCGGCGGCGCTGGAGGTTTGCGATCGGCCGCTGCCTCGGAGCGATTACGAGGCTAAATTTTCGCTGCAGCATTGCGTGGCGGCGGCGCTGGCGCGGGATGCCGTGGATTTCGCCGCCTTCGCCGAGCCGGCGCGGGCCGAGCTGGCGGCATTGCGCGGGCGGGTGACCCTGCGAGTGGCCGAACCCTATGCCGCCGTTTATCCAGCGGCTTGGGGGAGCGCGGTAACAGTCGTATTGCGCGATGGCGAACGGGTCACGGTCGGGCGCACTCATGCCAAGGGCGATCCCGAAGCGCCGTTGACGCCGGTCGAATTGATCGCCAAGGCGCGGATGTTGATGGTTCATGGCGGAATTCGCGAACCGGACCGGCTCATCGATGCAATACTGGCGTTATCCGATGATTCGGCGCTACCGGAGCTGCCTTAAATTTGAGCAAATACTTCAGTAGTGCAACAAAAATTAATTATAACCTGTTGTTTCTAAATCAAAATGTTGTTTTTTGCCGAAAAACAACGAAAAATAGTGTGTTTGCTCTAAATTTTTTGCTAGAATTGCAACCGTGCAGCAGGCATCTTTGCTTCTCCTCAGTCTGCTGCACATCCTCCTTTGGTGGTTTTTGGCCGGACGCTCTTTTGTCCGGCCCTTTTTGTTTTCAGGGTGCCGAAACTGATTTGAGCGCCAAGACAGGCATGATCGGGTTCCGTCGCATTCCGCCCAAACCACCCGGTTGCGAGTTGTGCGGCAGGCTCATGTCCGCGCTGACTCGCCATCATTTGATTCCCCGTACCCGCCATCGCAAGAAGCGCACCCAACGCTTGTTCGAGCGTGAAGAAGCACGCACTCTCATTCTGTGGATCTGCCGACCCTGCCACGATCATATTCATGGCGTGCTCAGCGAGAAGGAAATGGCGGCGGGCTACCACAGCCGCGAAGCGTTGCTGGCGCATCCGGCGATTCGCCGCTTTGCGGCGTGGATCGGGACCAAGCCGGCGGGTTTTATGCCGGTGGGGCGAAGTCCGAAGCGCTAGCTGGTTGGTCGGGAGCGTTCAAGCCCTGGAAACGGCCAGCACTCGTCCCAGCCAGCCAGCGATATCTTGGATTTCCTGCCAGCACACTTCGTGGCCCATGCCGTAATCCTGCCATTCCACTCGGTAAGCCAGTCTCTCCAACAACTCGGCGCTTTGCCGGCCGTAACGTAGTGGAATGATGGCGTCGTAGTCGCCATGGGCCATGAAGATCGGCGTTTGCCGATTGGCGGGCCGCCGTTCGCCGTTCAACTGGCTGGGCAGGGGAAGGTAGCAGGACAAGGCCAGAATGCCGGCCAATTGATCGGGATAACGCAGCGCGGTGTGCAGGGCCATGGCGCCGCCTTGGGAAAAACCGGCCAGCACGATGCGCTCGGCGGGGACGCCGCGTTTTTTTTCGCGTTCGAGCAACTCGTAAATCGCCCGCTCGGAGGCGTACACGCCATCGGGGTCTTCCTGACGCGGCAGGTCCATGCTCAGCACGTCGTACCAGGCCCGCATCCGCATTCCGCCGTTGACCGTGACCGGGCGGATCGGTGCGTTCGGAAAGATGAAGCGGATGCCCAGTTCCGATGGCAGGCGTAGTTCCGGTACGATGGGCTCGAAATCATGAGCATCGGCGCCCAGCCCGTGCATCCAGATTACGCTGGAACGAGCGGTGCCGGTGGGTTCGATCTCAACGGTGGTCAGAGGTATATCGGTCATGAACAATTCTCATGGTTTGGCTGTCAGGCGGCATTACCGGGGAAAGCGGCGTGGCTTGTCAAGCCACGTTGTTTAGGCAATTGCGCGCTATACTGGCGATGATTTTCATGTCCGACCTCAGGATATTGCCTCGATGCCTAAATTTCGCCCCGGACGGGTGCTGACGGGGCTGCTATTGGTGGCGCTGCTGGCCGGCTGCGGCCAGAAGGGTCCGCTGTATCTGCCCAAACCCCAGCCGCAATCGCCATCGTCCGAGCAGCCCTCCACCGCGAAGCCTTGAATCATGGACCATTTCGAATACCGCGACGGCCGGTTGCATGCCGAGGACGTGCCGGTCGCCGACATCGCGGCGACGGTTGGCACCCCTTGCTACATTTATTCCCGCGCCACGATCGAACGCCACTGGCGCGCTTTCGACCAGGCTTTCGGCCAGCATCCGCACCTGGTCTGCTATGCGGTCAAGGCCAACAGCAATCTGGCGGTGCTGAACGTGCTGGCTCGGCTGGGGTCCGGTTTCGATATCGTATCCGGCGGCGAACTGGAACGAGTGCTGGTGGCTGGCGGCGATCCAGGAAAAATCGTGTTTTCGGGGGTCGGCAAGCGCCGTGACGAGCTGGAACGCGCCCTCGAAATGAAGATCCGCTGTTTCAACGTCGAATCCGAGGCGGAGCTGGCGCTGCTGGAGCGCGTGGCGGCGGAACGGGGCCAGCGGGCGCCGGTGTCGCTGCGCATCAATCCGGACGTGGACGCCGATACGCACCCTTATATCTCCACCGGACTCAAGCAGAACAAGTTTGGCATCGAGGTGGAGCGGGCGTTGGCGGTCTACGCGCGGGCCGCCGCCTCGCCGCATCTGGAAGTCGTTGGCGTGGATTGTCATATCGGTTCGCAGTTGACTCGGGTGGCGCCGTTCGTGGACGCGCTGGAGCGGGTGCTGGCGCTGGTGGGGCGACTGGAAGCGCAGGGGATTGCGATCCGTCATCTCGACTTGGGCGGCGGGCTGGGCATTCGCTATCGCGACGAGGAGCCGCCGCTGCCGGCCGAGCATGCCGCCGCTCTGTTGGAACGCTTGCGCGACCGGCCACACGAAATTCTGATCGAGCCGGGCCGGGCCATCGTGGGCAACGCCGGCATTCTGGTGACGCGGGTGGAACTGCTCAAGCAAGGTGACGAAAAGAGCTTCGCGGTGGTGGACGCGGCAATGAACGATCTGTTGCGGCCAGCACTGTACTCGGCTTGGCAGGCGATTATCCCGGTCGAACCACGCGCGGTGGGTGAGCCGCATCGCTACGACGTAGTGGGACCAATCTGCGAAACCGGCGATTTTCTCGGCAAGGACCGGGAATTGAACATCGAGCCGGGCGATCTATTGGCGGTGCGCTCCGCCGGTGCTTACGGTTTCGCCATGAGTTCCAATTACAATTCCCGGCCGCGCGCCGCCGAGGTGATGGTGGACGGTGGCTGTTTCCGGGTGGTGCGCCGGCGGGAAACGGTGGCGGAGTTGTATGCCGGCGAAGCGGTATGGTCGTGAACCCGCGTTTTCACAGTCCGGTGCTGGCTTCGCGGAAGTCACGCAAAGGGCCGATTTCATGAACCCCCGTTTTGCCAATCCCTCCATGGATGAAATCCGCACCCTCCTGAGGCGGATCAAGACCATCGCCGTGGTTGGGCTGTCCGCCTCGCCGCGCCGGCCTAGCCACGGGGTCGCCAAGGCATTGCAGGGTTTCGGTTATCGCATCATCCCGGTCAATCCCGCCTTGTCGGAAGGATTGGGTGAGAAGGCCTATCCGAGTCTGCGCGATTTGCCCGAGCCGGTGGATTTGGTGGACGTGTTCCGCGATCCTTCCCACGTCGCCGCCATCGTCGACGAGTGCATCGACCTGAAGCTGCCGGCCCTCTGGCTACAGGATGGTGTGATCGATTCAACGGCGGCGTTGCGAGCACGCGCGGCCGGCTTGACCGTGGTGATGGACCGCTGTATCTACCGCGACTACCTCCGGCTGTGGGCATGACCGCGCCCGCCGTTTCCGACCTCTCCTCTAACCACGCAAGCTCGATTTTGCAATGACCGATCAAACTTCCGAAAACCCGGTTCAGCATCGAACCCTCGAACACCCGGTCCAGCACCGGCTGAAATTACGCAACCTGCGTCTGTCCGACTACGACGATGTCGAGGAGATCATGGAAGCGGTCTATCCCAGCATGGACGGAGCTTGGAGTCGCGAGCAATTCGCTTCCCAGATCGCCCGGTTCCCGGAAGGGCAAATCTGCATCGAGGACAATGGTAAGGTGGTGGCGGCCACCATCAGCCTGATCGTGGACTACGGTCGCCACGGCGATCGTCACACCTACAATCAGATCATCGGTGACGGCTACCTCACCACCCACGACCCCAACGGCGACACCTTGTACGGGGTGGATGTCTTCGTGCATCCCGATTATCGCGACATGCGGCTCGGCCGGCGGTTGTACGACGCCCGCAAGGAGCTGTGCGAGAAGCTCAATCTGCGCGCCATCATCGTCGGCGGCCGGATCCCCGGTTACGGCAAGTACGCCCACGACATGACCCCCCAGCAGTACGTGGAGCAGGTGCGGGCCAAGGAACTGGTGGATCCCATTCTGACCTTCCAGTTGGCCAACGACTTTCATGTGCGCAAGATCGTGACCGGCTATCTGCCCGACGATACCGAGTCCCAGGCTTATGCCGTGCTACTGGAATGGCTGAACATCTACTACGAAGATAAAGAGGTCCTGATCGGCGGCCGCAAGTCGGTGGTGCGGGTTGGGGCGGTACAGTGGCAGATGCGGCAGACTGTCTCGCTGGACGATATGTTGCAACAGGTCGAATATTTCGTGGATGCGGTGGCGGGCTACAAGACCGACATTGTGTTGTTCCCGGAATTCTTCAACGGCCCGCTGATGGCGCAGTTCAACCAGCGCAACACCGCCGAAGCGGTGCGGCAACTGGCGGAATACACCGAACCGCTGCGCGATGCCATCGCCCAGTTGGCTGTAGCCTATAATGTCAACATTATTGCCGGCAGCATGCCGGAATATGGTAGCGGCGTGTTGTACAATGCCACTTATTTGTGCCGCCGCGATGGTACCTGGGATAAGCAGTCCAAGCTGCATATTACCCCCGACGAGCGGTCCTACTGGGGTCTTCAGGGCGGCGACTCGCTCAGGGTGTTCGAACTGGATGTCGGCAAGATCGGCATCTTGATCTGCTACGACGTGGAATTTCCGGAACTGCCGCGTTTGCTGGCCGATCAGGGCATGCAGATTCTGTTCGTGCCGTTCTGGACCGACACCAAGAACGCCTATCTGCGAGTGCGGCGTTGCGCGCAGGCCCGAGCCATCGAGAACGAATGCTACGTCGTGATTTCCGGCAGTGTCGGCAACCTGCCGCGAGTGGAGAACATGGACATGCAGTACTCTCAGGCGGCGGTGTTCACCCCGTCCGATTTCGCTTTCCCGCACGACGCCATTGCTGCCGAGGCCACGCCGAACACCGAAATGACGCTGATCGTCGATCTGGATCTGGACAATCTCAAGGAGATGCGCATGCATGGCAGCGTGCGCAACTTCCGCGACCGGCGACTGGATTTGTACAAGATCGCATGGACGGGGAGGAGTTGATGTTGTGAATCATAAAAATACATTCGCTTGATCTGGTCGGAGTCGAGGCGATGAAACTGCACTTCACCAAGATGCAAGGACTTGGCAACGATTTCGTGGTGATTGACGGCGTCAGCCAACCCGTGGCATTGACGCCGGAGCACATCCGCCGGCTCGCGAATCGCCACTTTGGCGTTGGTTGCGATCAGCTGCTGTTGGTCGAGCCTTCCGATCGGGAAGACGCCGATTTTCGCTACCGGATCTTCAACGCCGACGGTGGAGAGGTAGAGCAGTGCGGTAACGGTGCCCGTTGTTTCGCCCGTTTCGTGCGCGATCGGGGGCTGAGCGACAAGAACGACCTGTGCGTGGCGACCGCGACTGGCCTACTGCGCTTGACGATCCAAGCGGACGACCGGGTGACGGTGGACATGGGTCAGCCGTGGCTCGACCCGGCCGACGTGCCCTTTTTCGCCACCGAGCGCGCGCCGCTCTATCCGATCGCCGCCGACGGCATCGAACTGGAAATCGGCGTGGTGTCCATGGGCAACCCACACGCGGTACTGCGAGTGGACGATGTGGAGCATGCGCCGGTGGCGCATCTGGGGCCATTGCTGGAACGGCACGGCCGCTTTCCCCAACGCGCCAACATTGGGTTCATGCAGGTGGTCGCGCCTGATCAGGTTCGGCTACGGGTCTACGAACGCGGTGTCGGCGAAACGCTGGCTTGTGGCAGCGGCGCCTGCGCGGCGGTGGTCGCCGGCCGGTTGTGGGGTCTGCTGTGGCCCAGCGTGCGAGTCGAGCTGCCCGGCGGCGCGTTGGATATCCACTGGGCGGGCGAGGGTGAGCCGGTGACCATGACCGGACCGGCGGTAACGGTATTCGAAGGCTGGATCGAGCCATGAGCACGAGGCGGCCAACCGCAAGGTGGATCGAACGATGAGCGACGAACAGGCGGTACCGGGTCCAACGGAAATCGAGCGCGTCGTGGTCAACTGGTTGCGCGAGCATCCCGAGTTTTTCATCCGTCATCCCGACCTGGTGGAGAGCCTGCGGGTGCCTCATCCCTGCGAGCCGGCGGTGTCGTTGCTGGAGTACCAGAACCGTTTGTTGCGGGAGCGTGGCCAGCGCCTGCATGGCAAATTGTTGGAACTGGTCGCCATCGCCCGCGACAACGACCGGCTGGCGGAACGGGTCCAGCGGCTGGCCTTGGACCTGCTGGACGCGCCGAACGAATTGGACGGGCTGCTGTATCGCATAAAGGCGGTACTACGGGACGCATTCAACGCCGATTGCGTCGCCCTGTGTCTGGAAGCCGCGCTCGTCGCCGACTCGGGAGCGGCGGAATTCCTGCGCCCGGAGGCGCTCGCCCTGTTCGAAGGCTTGCTGCAGGTTGGCAAATCGCGCTGCGGTCGCTTGCGTCCGGAGCAGGCCACCGCCCTGTTCGGCGATTGCGCGCCGCAAGTGGCTTCGGCGGCGCTGGTGCCCTTGGGCGATGGTCGGTGGCGAGGGTTACTGGCACTGGGTAGTTGGGACGAGCAGCGCTTCCATCCCGGCGCCGGTACGCTGTTTCTGGGGCGAGCCGGCGAACTGGTCAGTCGGGCGCTGGGGGCGCGTTTGTTGGCCGACGGATGGCGGGCACGGTCCGACCCATCCTCGGCGCATGAGGGCTAAGGCGCTTTCACGGTTCTTCCCGATACCCCAACCAGCCATCCAGTCGCGCGTGGGCTTCGCCGATACCCTGGCTGGTCAGCGCCGAGAACAACTGGGCGCTGGCGCCCGGATAATTCGTTGCTAGCCGCCGTTTCAACTGAGCCAGCGCCGCCAGCGCCGCGCCCCGGCTGAGTTTGTCCGCCTTGGTCAACAGAATGTGCGCCGGCAGTTCGCGGGCGGCGCAGCCGTCCAGCAGTTGGCGATCCATGTCGGTCAGCGGATGGCGGATAT
>DAOTGT010000051.1:1831-3795 GCA_035447285.1 Candidatus Competibacter sp. | reverse complement strand
GCGGCGCAGCCGTCCAGCAGTTGGCGATCCATGTCGGTCAGCGGATGGCGGATATCCATCAGCAGCAGCAGGCCGCGCAGCGCCGCGCGCCCGGTCAAATAGCGTTCCAGCAGTTCTCCCCAGTGCCGGCGAATCGAGTCGGGAACCCGGGCATAACCGTAACCCGGCAGATCGACCAAGTAGCGATCCGGCTCCACCAGAAAAAAGTTGAGAAGTTGGGTCCGGCCGGGCGTTTTGCTGACTCGGGCCAACTGCCGCTGGCCGGTGAGCAGGTTGATCGCGCTGGATTTGCCAGCGTTGGAGCGGCCGGCGAAGGCCACTTCCCGGCCGGTATCGGGCGGAAGCTGGGCCAGGGCGTTAACGCTATACAGAAAACGGACACCGCGCCAGCGGCCGGCGGTCGGTACGGCTCCGGTGGAGATATAAGTAGTATCGTTGGGGTTTCTCATTGAACTCAAAGGCCGAAACTGATATATAAAACTGCCGCTTTCGGGACGGGACCGATTCAGGCAAACACCAGTTCCGTCACCGCCGAGCGAGGCTTGGCCACCGGCCCGCGTTGCTCTGTTCCGCGCCGGCGGCAGGTCGCCTGAACCGAATACCGTCATCGTACAGGAGCCTTCCAAAAATGAAAAAACTCGTTGTGATCGCCGCGACCTGCGCATTGCTCGGTTCCACAACCGCCGTGTTGGCCGCTGGCGACGCCACCGCCGGTAAGGCCAAGTCCGCCACCTGCGCGGCTTGCCATAGTCCGGACGGCAACAGCACCAATCCCCAGTATCCCAAACTGGCGGGACAAAGCACCGACTATCTGCTCAAGCAATTGCAGGAATTCAAGAGCGGAGCCCGCGCCAACCCGATCATGGCCGGCATGGTCGCGCCATTGAGCCCACAGGATATGGAGGATCTGTCGGCTTATTTCGCGTCCCAGCAGGTCACTCGCGCCGCGGCCGATCCGGCTCTGGCGCCGGTGGGCGAGGCGCTGTTCCGTGGTGGGGATCTCAATAGCGGCGTTCCGGCTTGCGCGGCTTGCCACGGTGCCACCGGTGCCGGCAATCCGGCCGCCAAATTTCCGGCGCTGGCCGGCCAGCATGCGGAATACGCCGAGATTCAGTTGAAAGCCTTCCGCGCCATGGAGCGTTCCAACGACGCCGGTCAGATGATGCGCGTCATCGCGGCGAAATTGACCGACCCGCAAATCAAGGCGGTTTCGTCCTACGTGCAGGGCCTGCAATAAGTCTTGGGTGAGCCGAGCCGGATATCCGCCGGTTTCGCATGAGGGTGGTCGTTTGGCCACCCTTTTTTCTGTCACGCCGTCCGACCTCGACAGCGATCAGCTTCAAACCGGTTCGGAATGCCTGAACCGATGCCGTCCTGTCGGGTCGAACAGGCTTCCCGCACGTTTTCCCGAACCATACCGTGAACGAAACCGCCGCGCATCAATCCGATCACCGCCGTACCCTGGGCTGGGTGTTGCTGGAATTTTTCGGTTCCATGAACCTGGCGATCACCCTGCTGGTGGTGGTGGCGGTCGCCTCGGCGATCGGCACGGTTTTGCAGCAGAACCAAGCTTATCCGGATTATGTGCTCAAATTTGGGCCATTCTGGTTCGAGGTGTTCCGGCGGCTGGGGTTGTACGATATCTACGGCGCTGGCTGGTTCGTCGGTATCCTGGCGTTCCTGATTTTGTCCACCAGTGTTTGTCTGTACCGTCAGGTGCCGGGGATGCTGCGAGAGATGCTGCGGTTCCGAGGCAACGTCCAGGCTCGTTCGCTGCGCGGTTTCCACCAGCACGCCGAGTGGCGGCTGTCGGATCGCGGCCTCGACGCCACGCAGAGCGCGGTGACCGAGGTGCTGCGGGCGCGAGGCTACCGCTGGCGCGCCCACGATAGTGGCGATCATCGGGTGGTGGCGGCGATGAAAGGCCGCTACAACCGTCTCGGTTATCTGTTCACACACGCCGC
>DAOTGT010000051.1:0-1731 GCA_035447285.1 Candidatus Competibacter sp. | reverse complement strand
GTCAACCACCCGCTCACTTATCGCGGTTATTCGATTTACCAGTCCGACTTCGGCGATGGCGGCTCCAAGCTGGATCTGCGTGCCTGGCCGTTGACCGTGGCCCGGCTGGAGCCAACCGAAGCCAAGGGTACGGTGGGCAGTTCCCTGAAAGTGGGCGGCTCGAATGGATCGCTGACCCTGGAGCTGGATGATTTCCGCCTGTTCAACCTGCTGCCGGAGCCTGACGCTCGACCCGGCGAGCGCAAGTTCCGCAACTTTGGCCCCAGCATTGGCTTCAAGCTGCGCGACGCGGCTGGCGAGGCCCGGGAGTACTTTAATTACATGGCGCCGGTGCGGTTGGAGGGCCGCTGGTTTTTCATCAGCGGCATGCGGGCTCAGCCCGGCGAGCCGTTCACCTATCTGCATATTCCGGCGGACCCGAACAACAGCCCCGAACGTTTCCTGCGCTTCAATGCCCACTTGCGCGATTCCGACTGGGTGCGTGGTGTTCTGGCCCGCTCCATGCCGGCAGCGGACGAAAGTCCGGAATACCGCCGCGACCTCGAACGAGTGCGGTTGAGCTTGGTCGAACTGTTCGCCCAGGGCGGAACCGCCGCAGTGGCGGAGCGAGCCAAGGCGGTGGTGCCGGCTGAACGGCTGCGGGAGGCGGGTGCGCTGTATCTCAATATTCTGCGTGATACCTTGGCTCAAATTTTCATCGAGGTGCTGCGCGAGGAGGGGGTCGACGTCGAGCACGGCGTCGGCGAACGCGAGGAGACGTTTTTCAACGACGCCGTGTCGGCACTGTCCGCGCTGCCGAGCTATGCCTCGCCCTTCTACCTGCAACTGAGCGGTTTTCAACAGGTGGAGGCTTCCGGCTTGCAGGTTACCCACAGCGGTGGAGTCAGCGTGGTCTACACCGGCTTTGCTTTATTGGTCATCGGTGTCTTTATCATGTTTTATACTTCGCATCGTCGGGTGTGGGCCTGGCTGGCGATCGAGGAGGGGATGACCCGGCTGATTCTGGCCGGGACCGGCAACCGCCGCCAAGCCGAATTTGCCCACGAATTCGCCGGGTTGCGGACGATGTTCGAGCGGCGGCTGGGACCATCCGAGGAAGAACGATTCGCTCCGTCCGCTATCCCGTCCCCGGACGCGCCGGCGGCGGATACCGGGGTGAAGTAGCGATAGCGATGAGAGGAGCGGAATGGCAATGGCGGTAACGCGCGAAGCGATGTTAGACCAGTGGGAGCAGCCGGCCTTTTGGCGCTGTTTGACGATCGGGGACGGATTGTGGATGCTGCTGGCGGCGGCAGGCTCGATCCTGGTCTGGTGGCTCTATCGCTCGTACATGGATGGCTACGAGATCGCCATCCAGGCCGGTAGTACCCTGGCGTTGATCGCTTGGGGGCTGTACTGGAAACCGGTGCGATTGTTTGCTCTGGCAGTGGCGCTGCTGACGGTGCTGGCGCTGTGGCGCTACGGCGCGGATTATTCCTTGCGCCAGAGCGATTTCTGGCTCAAATACTTTCTGGAAAGTCAGGTCGCGTTCATGTGGATGAGCGCCTTGTACGTGCTGGCCACCGTCACCTATTTCGTCGCGCTGTTCAGCCGTTCCGAATTTGTCGGTAAGACCGCGACCACCCTGACCTGGACAGCAACGCTCATGGGCGCGACTGGCCTGCTGGTGCGTTGGCGCGAATCCTATCTGCTGGGGGCCGACATCGGGCACATCCCGGTCAGCAATCTGTA
>DAOTGT010000050.1:0-20744 GCA_035447285.1 Candidatus Competibacter sp. | reverse complement strand
GCGCATCGGGATTGACCTGCTTGAGGTCGAAGATCAGCTGCGCCAGGTCTTCGATTGAATAGATGTCATGGTGCGGCGGCGGGCTGATCAGGCCGATGCCCGGCCGCGCATGGCGCAGTCGGGCGATCAGGGCGTTGACCTTGTGGCCGGGCAGCTGGCCGCCTTCGCCGGGCTTGGCGCCCTGCGCCATCTTGATCTGGATGACCTCGGCCTGGCTCAGGTAGGCCGGCGTCACGCCGAAACGGCCGGAGGCGATCTGCTTGATCTTGCTGCGCTTCTCGGTGCCGTAGCGGGCCGGGTCCTCGCCGCCTTCACCTGAATTGCTGCGTGCGCCCAGGCGGTTCATGGCGATGGCCAGAGCCTCGTGCGCTTCGGGCGACAGCGCGCCCAGGCTCATGCCGGCGGAGTCGAAGCGCGGCAGGATTTCCGTTGCGGTTTCGACATCATCAAGGGTGATGGCGTCGCCGGCATCGACGCGCAGCAGGTCGCGCAATGCCAGTGGCTCGCGGCCATCGACGCGTTGCCGATAGGTTTCCCAATCACTGGCGTCGTCGGTCAGCACGGCGCGCTGCAGCGCCTGCACCACGCCGGGATCGAAGGCGTGGCGTTCGCCGCCCTGCACGAAGCGCAGCAGGCCGCCGAGTTCCAGTCCATCGCCATCGGATGCCGCGCGCGCCGCCAGCAGGCGGGCGTCCTCTGCCAGTTCATTGAAGCCAGCGCCACCGACGCGTGACGGCGTCCCGCGGAAGCACAGGTCGACCACGGTGTTGTCGAGGCCGACGATCTCGAACAGCTGCGCCGCGCGGTAACCGGCGATGGTGCTGATGCCCATCTTCGAGAGGATCTTCAGCAGGCCCTTGCGGATGCCGCGCCGGTAGCTGCGGCCCAGCTCGCTGGCTTCGCCATCGTGGCCAAGCAGCAGTCCGCGCGCGCCCATGTCGAGCAGGGTCTGGTAGGCGAGGAAGGGATAAACCGCCGTCGCGCCGTAGCCGATCAGGCAGGCGAAGTGATGCGGGTCGCGCGCCGTGCCGGTTTCCACCACGATGTTGCAGGCGCAGCGCAGGCCGGCATCCACCAGGTGCCGGTGGATGGCGCCGGTGGCGAGCAGGGCATGTACGGCGAGCTGGCCGTCCTGCGGATAGCGGTCGGACAGCAGCAGGATGATGGCGCCACCGCGTACGGCGGATTCGGCTTCGGCGCAGAGGCGCTGGATCGCGCCATCCAGCGGCTCTGCCGCGTCAGCGTAGAGGTCGATGCGCCGGTTGGCGCCGGCGAACTCGGGCATGGCCAGCAGCTGGCGCAGCTTGCGCTGCGACAGCACCGGCGAGTTCAGCGTCACCTGTCGAGCGTTGGCCGGCGCGGCCTCGAAGATGTTGCCTTCGCGACCGATCTGCGTGGCCAGCGACATCACCACCTGCTCGCGCAGTGGATCGATCGGGGGATTGGTGACCTGCGCGAAGGCCTGGCGGAAGCTGTCGTAAAGCGCGCGCACCTGACCGGACAGTAGCGGCAGCGGCGTGTCGTCGCCCATCGAGCCAATGCCTTCGGCCTCGGTTTCCACCAGCGGACGCAGTACCTGCTCGCGTTCTTCGCGGGTCAGCTGGAAGCGGCGCTGGAAGCGCGCCAATTCGACGGGTGAGAACGGCTCGGCGGCCAGCGCCGGATCGAGCAGGTGCGAATCCAGGTAGCTGACGCCGGCCTTCAGCCACGACTTGTAGGGCGCGCGGGCGGCGTTGATGCGGTCGATGTCTGGCGACTCCAGTACGCGGCCGGACTGCATGTCGACGGCGATCATCTCGCCGGGTCCCAGTCGGCCCTTGCGCACGATGTCGCGGGAAGGGACGTCCCAGACGCCGGTTTCTGATGCGATCAGGAAATGCCCGTCGGCGGCCAGTTGCCAGCGCGCCGGGCGTAGGCCGTTGCGATCCAGCACGCAGCCGCTGTAGCGGTCGTCGGCAAAGACCACGCCGGCCGGGCCGTCCCAGGGTTCGGAGTTGAGCGCATAGAACTCGTAGAAGGCGGCGAGATCGGGATCGAGGTATTCGATGCTGTGGCTGGCGGGTGGAATCAGGATGCGCAGGGCCTGCAGCGGGTCCATGCCACCGGCCAGCAGCACCTCGAACATGTCATCGAGGCTCTGCGAATCGGAGCCGGTCTGCGACACCATCGGTCGCAACTCGTCGAGGTTCACCAGCGGCGACCGCCAGGTGCCGCGACGCGCCTCGGCCCAGCCGCGATTGGCCTTGATCGTGTTGATCTCGCCGTTGTGCGCCAGCAGGCGGAACGGCTGCGCCAGCGCCCACTGCGGCGCGGTGTTGGTGGAGAAGCGCTGGTGGAATACCGCCGCGTCGCTGCTGAGGTCGTCGGCCTGCAGGTCGAGGAAGAAGTCGGCGAGATGCGACGGCAGCACCATGCCCTTGTAGGTCATGGTGTGCGCCGACAGCGACACGACATAGGTTTCCGGCATCTGGCCCGCTGCCAGACGGGCGGCGGCCGCCTGCTCGAAGCGGCGGCGTGCCATGAACAGGGCGCGGTTGAGATCCTCGTCGCCGTCGCCGCCGGTGGGTGCGACGAACACCTGCTCGATGCGCGGCAGGCTGCGCCGGGCCATCTCGCCACAGACTTTCGTGTTGACCGGCACCGCGCGCCAGCCGAGCAGGCCGACACCGGCACGATCCAGCTGCCGGGCGAGTTCGGCACGCACCGCCTGTGCCTCGGCTTCGTCGCGCGGCAGGAAAAGCATGCCGGCGGCAAAGCGTTCCGGCAGCATGATCCCGGCTTCGGCGGCCACGCGGCGCAGATGCGCCTCGGGCCGGTGCAGCAGCAGGCCGCAGCCATCGCCACTCAGGCCGTCGGCGGCGACCGCGCCGCGATGCGTCATCCGCTGCAATGCGGACAGGCTGGTTTCCACCAGCCATCGGCTGGCGCTCGCACCGCTGTGCGCAATCAGCCCGAAGCCGCAGCTGTCGTGCTCGAAGGCCGGGTTGTACATCCCTTGCGGTGCAGGCTGCATGGCGCCCCCGTTCGCGGCCGGTTGGTGAAAACGGTGTTGCCGGCATGCCGTGCCGGCGGACTGCCTTCCATGGAACATCGCGTTCGCGGTCACGACGCCGCTGCCATCCCGGCAGCGCCTGCCTGTCGGCGGCATCGCGTCAGGCAGTGAGCGTTTGACTAGAACACAGGATGTTGCGACGCCGCAAATGACGTCGGTGCATGACGCACCATTGCCAAGCAAGGCTGGAAGTATTTCGCACCATGTTGGTGCGTTTTGGGATTCTGTGCCCGGAGCTGCCTATGCAACGCATTGATTCATATGGATAGCGTGCCTTGGCATGCCGATTGCAAAGTGTTGTGCTGTCCATTCGCCAACGGAGGCTCCATGAGCATCGAAGACATCAAGAAACTGATCGCCGACAACAAGGTCGAGTTCGTCGACCTGCGCTTCGCCGACATGCTCGGCAAGCAGCACCACGTCAGCTACCCGGTCCGCATCGTCAACGAGGAGCTGTTCGAGGACGGCAAGATGTTCGACGGCAGCTCGATCAGCGGCTGGAAGGGCATCAACGAGTCCGACATGATCCTGATGCCGGACCCGAGCACGGCCACCATCGACCCGTTCACCGCCGACCCGACGCTGATCCTGTTCTGCGACGTGCTGGAGCCGGCCACCATGCAGGCCTACGAGCGCTGCCCGCGCGGCATTGCGCGTCGCGCCGAGCAGTTCCTCAAGTCCACCGGCGTTGCCGACCAGGCCTTCTTTGGCCCGGAACCGGAATTTTTCGTGTTCGACTCGATCCGCTGGGGCAACGACATGTCCGGCAGCTTCTTCGAGATCGGTAGCGAGGAAGCGCCGTGGAGCAGCAAGGCCGACATGGACGGCGCCAATCCCGGCCATCGTCCGGGCGTGAAGGGCGGCTACTTCCCGGTATCGCCGGTGGATTCGCTGAACGACCTGCGTGCAGAAATGTGCAAGGTGCTGGAAGAAGCCGGCATCGAAACCGAAGTGCATCACCACGAAGTCGCCGGCCCGGGCCAGTGCGAGATCGGCACCAAGTTCAACAGCCTGGTGAAGAAGGCCGACGAGCTGCTGATGACCAAATACATCATCAAGAACGTCGCCCACCGCAACGGCAAGACCGCCACCTTCATGCCGAAGCCGGTGGTCGGCGACAACGGCAGCGGCATGCACGTCCACCAGAGTCTGGCCAAGGGCGGCACCAACCTGTTCACCGGTGACGGCTACGGCGGCCTGTCGCAGCTGGCGCTGTGGTACATCGGCGGCATCTTCAAGCACGCCCGCGCCATCAACGCCTTCGCCAACTCCAGCACCAACAGCTACAAGCGACTGGTGCCGGGCTTCGAGGCGCCGGTGCTGCTGGCCTACTCGGCGCGCAACCGTTCGGCCTCCTGCCGCATTCCGTGGGTGGCGAACCCGAAGGCGCGCCGCATCGAGATCCGCTTCGGCGATCCGGTCAACACCGGTTACCTGACCTTCGCCGCCATGATGATGGCCGGCCTCGACGGCATCCTCAACAAGATCGACCCGGGCGCGCCGATGGACAAGGATCTCTACGACCTGCCGCCGGAAGAGGAGAAGGACATCCCGACCGTCGCCTCCAGTCTCGACCGCGCGCTGGAAGCCCTCGACCAGGACCGCGACTTCCTCAAGGCCGGCGGCGTTTTCAGCGATGACTTCATCGACGGCTACATCGCGCTCAAGATGCACGAAGTCACAGCCTTCCGCGCCGCCACCCATCCGCTGGAATACCAGATGTACTACGCGATCTGAGTCGCCAGAGTCCCCCAAGTGGGGGACTCCCTGAAAGCCTCGCTGGGGCCTTGATTTTCAAGGCATTTCTGACCAGCGGGGCTTTTTTGTGCGTGAAAGAAAGTTTCATCAGATGCAATTTTCGCTGTCAGAGCGACCCGCGCATCGCTCTGAATGGGTGTCCCTTGACAGGCTGAAACCCTGTGGATGGGAATTCTTGGTCGCCAAAAGGCCCAAGGGTTGTTGTCCCTTGACACAGCAAAACCCGTGAGATGTTGAAGGTCATGAAAACGACCTCTCACATCACGGCCCCGGCATCCGGGTTCTTCCTGCACCTCCTTGGCAGCTTGTCAGGAGGCGCTCATGGCTGACGTGCTGCCATTCCCAGGGCGCGGCCCTAACCTTCCCGCGACCGCTGATCCAAGCCAGGAAGCGGCCGCGCAGTTTCAGACACAATGCTTCGAGCGGTTCAATGCCAACAGCAGCGCCCGTGGCCACAGCACGCTGTACGTGCGCAGGGTTCTCAACACGATGACTCGACTGCTTCAATGGACCGGCAAGTACGTGTTCGAGATCCAGGAAGCTGACTACGAGGCGTGGTGCGAATACTTGGCGACGGAAGCCAAGTGCGCACAAAGCACTCGACGCACCTACCAAAATGCGGTTCGGAAGGTCGTTGCATACCTTTGTGATGCGACGGATCTGCAGAACGAGGCGCAGCGACTTTTTGGTGCGCGGATCACCCGCTTCGCCCACGCCGATAACAGCATCGCTCATCGGGTTGAAGACGAGAGCGCGGCCGGGCGGAACCCGATGACGCATGAGGAGATCCAGACCCTTTTTGACTCGATTGACGCGCGAATCGAGTGCGCCCTGAACGAAAAGCCCAGGGAATATGCGGCGCTGGCTCGTGACAAGGCCCTGATATTCATCCTGTACCAGTACGGACTTCGCGCGAGCGAAGTGGGGGCGTTGCAGTTCCGCGACTGGTCAGCCGATCCGGCAAATCCTGAGTGCGATCGATACGCATTGCTACGTGTTCGTTTCGGCAAAGCGGCGCGCGGCAGTGGAAAGCGTCATCGAACGGTGCCTTCGACGGACCCGGACATTGTCGAACTCATGGATTGGTACCGAACCGAAATCCGACCGCTCTTCAAGGTACAGGACGCTTTCACGAACACGGTCTTCCTCAGTGAGCGGGGAGGTCCGATCTCAGGAAGCTCAATCCACGCCAGGTTCGCCAAGCATCTGCAGGCCGCTGGGCTGGGGGGCCGCGGTCATTCGCCTCACAGTCTTCGTCACTCCATGGTGACGCACGAAGTGATGCGATCCGGGCCAGAATTCGCCAGAGCAATGGCGGGACATGCAAGCGCGCATACGACGTCGCTCTACACCAATGTTCCAAAGGAACACATGCAGGCGCGGGTGCAAAGCATCGTTAACGACACCATCGCTGCAGCCAAGCGGGGAGAGCAAGCCTGACATGTCCTCCGCGTCGGCCAAGCTGCAATGGCGCATCGGCATAGTCATGGCCGAGAGGGGCATACGCACCAACCGGGATCTCGTGCGCAGGCTACGGGACGTGGGCTACCGCATTTCGGAGCCCACGATGAGCCGAGTGCGACGGCAGCTGCCTGCGAAGCTCGACACCGAGTTTCTTTCTGCCCTTTGCCACGCACTGGAGGCTCAGCCTGGCGATCTTCTTCACATACCGACCATTTCATCGCCCGAACAGGAGACTGGCGTGACCCCCATTTCCCCACCTGAAGCAGCGCCACCAAGTTCCGACGCGGCGCCCACGCCACCACGCCAAACAAGTCCGATGTCCCGGGCAGTGGGGCCGAAGCTTCGGCCACGCTCGCTTCCCACGCCATGAGCGGGCGGGGCGTCCCAACCAGTTGCGCCAGCTGTGGGAGGTTTGCGCCGTGCGTTCCCATCAGCTCGGGTACCTATCATTGTCAGGCGTGCGCGTTACGGCTTCCTCGTACCAGTTGTAGTGATTGCGGTACCTCCATCAGGCACCTGCCGTCGGAGACGGTCGAGCGCTGCGAACGGTGCGCAAAAAAACACCAATCGGTTGGCAAGCCGTGCAACCGATGCGGGCAGGAAGTCGACAGAACGGGCACCTTCCTTCTGGGCCGGCCTTGGTGCCGCCGATGCAAACGCTACGCACGCGAGCCTGAGAACTGCAGTTATTGCGGGAAGGCTTCGTTGCGAATCCACCGCAGCCCATCCAATGGTCTCTTCGAGAAAGCTTGTGAGTCGTGCATTCAAAGGCATACACCGAAATGTGAAGTCTGCCTGCGCCAATCCCGCCCCGTCGGTACCGTCGAGGGACGGGCCGCGTGCAAAAGTTGCGTGGCGCGAAATACGTTGCTCGACGGAACATGTAGCAACTGTGGCAAGCACTCCCGTGCTCCAAACACCGGTGCATGCCTGGGCTGTCGCGACCTGCGGCTTGCCGAGGGTATCGCCAGGCACTGCAAGGAAAGCCTATCTAGCGATTGGGCAAAGGAGCTTTTCGAAGAGTTTGTGAAGGACTCCGGTGTCGACAAAAATCCGGGGTCCGTAGGTAAGCTCATGAAGCGATCAATTGAAGGCTTTAGGTTGCTCGAAACCGCGTTTGACTCCAAACAGGCGATCACCGCACTAGGCGTATTCAAGGCGTTCTCATCCCAGGACTCCACAAACAGACGATTCCGGGCCGTCAAAGCCTGGCTCTCCACGGTCCTCGGGCTCGACTTTTCCGGACCTTCCATCGAAAGGGCACGGCACGACCAGCGCATACAGAAGATGCTTGGCGAGGTTGGTGAGCAGTGGATTGGCGATGCGGTGAGCGCAATGCTTGCGGAGCTGTACCATCGTCGGAACAAGCGCCTGCTGGCCAATGCGGGTCGTGGAACAACCCCCATGGCACTGAAGAGCGTGGAGCTCGCAGTGCGATACGCGCTCGCCTTTCTCCGCTACTGTCATTCGATGGGTGCCCGATCTCCTTCAGGTGTTGCTCAGTGGATGGCGGATGCCTATGCCAGTTCCCGCTCCAAGGTATATCAATCGTTGGGTGCCTTCATTAGGTATCTCAACCGCACCAGCCATCGACTCAACCAGCTTGTACTTCCTTCAAGGCCGGGTCCAAAAAACAGCATCCTGAACACGCTGGAGAGTTCCAAAGTCGCCGAGCTAGTCGGGGCGTGGCTAGACACGAGAGACGAGAAAGACGTCCGAAACGCTGTTATTGCGCTACTGATAGTGCTTCATGCCCAACGACTGAATGTGATCCTGGATCTGAAGCTGTCGCAGGTTCAGGACCAGGAGCAACGCATGAGCATCGACTTTGGTGGTCTCGAGATGGAGGTTCATCCCGAAGTGGCTGCAGTTGTTCGTGCGTGGCTTGAAGTACGAACCGAGCCCTCACGTTTTCGCTCCGGGCAGGATTCGCCGTTCCTGTTTCCTGGCTACCAACCGGGGACGAGATACTCCGAGCCGGCGTTCAACACATGGTTGAAGGAGAAGCATGGGGTTCGCGCGACACAACTTTTTGCGACCTCGGTGCACGGATTCATCGAAGGCGGTCTGGACGGTCCAGCTGGCTTGGTATCCGGTCTTGGACTCTCGAGTTCCACCGCCACAAAGTACTGGTTGGACTCGGGCCGGGACCTTTCCTCTTTCCTCTATGCTGAGTCCCTTCAATTGCTTAGGAAAAGGGGGCTTCTTGATCGCTAAGGCCAAACGATCGGACGCCGGGGCAATCTGGCGGTTGTGCATCAATGACTGCGCCAACGTGAGAATCTACACGGGGATCCGCTCCAGTGAATGAAGCCCACGAAGAGATCTGGTGGCTCTACCTGATGCTTTGCAAGACGGGGCGAATCTACACCGGCATCAGCAAGGACCCGCTCATGCGCTTTGAGGTTCATCGACGCGAGCCTAGCGCCTTCAGTCGAATGAACAAGGCGGACAGGCTGCTCGGCGCTATGCAGATAGGCACCTACAAGGAGGCGTGTCGAGTCGAGCGCCGGGTCAAGCGGCTAAACCGTAGTGCCAAGATAGAGCTGGCGGCGCGGATGAGCCGTGGCCTGGCTTGGCGAGCGCGCACAGCAGCTCAGGGTTGAGTCGGTGTAGCCCGACCTCGGTATCCGTGATCCTGTCCGGAACTCGGAGATCAGCCGCTCCCTCAGGTGTTGGTCGTGATGGGCTCAGCAGAGGGGTCCCTGATAGGCGACATCGGTGAGGCATGCGACCAAGCGGTGCAGGCGCCGCCCATGCCTCAAAGACAGATTGCTGCCACAATCAGCGGCCGCCAGTGGATAGCTTTGGAGTTGTCGCTAGATGTCGTTGGAGAAGCAGGCAGATCGTTTTCTGGAAGCCCTCAGAGCCTTGGGTGGCTCGGCAGGGAACGGCACCCTCGGCAAGGAGCTGGGTTGGGCTGACAGCACGTACCAGCGAATCAAGGCGCACCTTATCGAAGCAGGCCGGATCGTTCCCGGCCGCGGTCGCGGTGGCTCGGTGGCGCTGATCGGATCAGCTAGCCCAGTGTCCGCAACGAAGGCCGCGCCGGCCAAGCCTCGCGCCAAAGGGGCCAAGTCAAACAACGGCAATGGGGACGCGGGCGCCTACGGCCAGGCGTTCAACAGCATCGACAAGGCCATGCGCAATGACGAAGGTCTGGCCTCGGAACTCGACTACGCCGAGCAGACTTCCTGGCTACTTTTCCTGAAGTACCTCGACGACATGGAGCACGAGTGGGCCGATGAAGCCGTGCTCAAGGGCAAGTCCTACGAACCGATCCTGACGAAACCGTTCCGCTGGCAGGACTGGGCCTCGCCGAAGACCGAGGATGGTAGAGCCGATCCCAACGCACGCACCGGCGACGACCTGATCGATTTCGTCAATAGCAAACTGATCCCGCACCTCAAATCGTTCAGGGACAGTAGCGTCGAGGCCGACAGCCTGCAGTACAAAATCGGCGAAATCTTTTCCGAGGTCGCCAATCGGTTCCGTTCCGGCTATACACTGCGCGACGTGCTGGAAATCGTCGATACGCTGAGCTTCGGCAGCTCCGAGGCTAAGCACGAGCTGTCCGACCTGTATGAAACGCGCATCAAGCGCATGGGCAATGCCGGACGCAACGGCGGCGAGTACTACACGCCGCGCCCGCTGATCCGCGCCATGATCGCCGTGGTGCAGCCGAAGATCGGCGAGACCATTTATGACGGAGCCTGCGGCAGCGCGGGCTTCCTCTGCGAGGCCTGGGAGCATCTGCGCCGCGACGACCTGTCGGCGAAGGACTGGGACATCCTGCAGCGCCGCACCTTCTACGGACAGGAAAAGAAGTCGCTGGCCTACGTGCTGGGCGTGATGAACATGATCCTGCACGGCATCGACGCGCCGAACATTCGCCACGCCAACACGCTGTCGGAAAACGTCATGGACATCCGGCAGAAGGATCGCCACGACATCGTGCTGGCCAATCCGCCCTTTGGCGGCGGCGAGCGCAAGGAAGTGCAGCAGAACTTCCCGATCCGCAGCTCGGAAACCGCCTATCTGTTCCTGCAGCACTTCATCCGCAAGCTGAAGGCCGGCGGCCGCGCCGCCATCGTCATCAAGAACACCTTCCTCAGCAACACCGACAACGCCAGCGTCGAGCTGCGCCGCGAACTGCTGGCCAACTGCAACCTGCACACCGTGCTGGACTGCCCCGGCGGCACCTTCCAGGGCGCGGGCGTGAAGACCGTGGTGCTTTTTTTCGACAAAGGCGCACCGACGCGCAGCATCTGGTACTACCAGTTGGATCCGGGCCGTAGCCTGGGCAAGACCAACCCGCTGAACGACAACGACCTCGCCGAGTTTGTCCGTTTGCAAAAGGCCAGGACAAACGGCGAGAAAAGCTGGATCGTGAACGTGACCGATGTGGATGAAACCACCTGCGACCTGTCGGTGAAAAACCCGCACACGCCGGAAGCCGCACCGCAGCGCTCACCGCAGCAGATCATCGACGACATGCTGGCGCGGGATGCGGAGACGGCGAAGCTGCTGGCGCAGGTGAGGGAGATACTGTGAGTTCCGGATGGGTCACAACAACGCTTGGCGCTGTTTGTCAGCTTCAGTCGGGTGCCGGATTTCCGACCAAGTATCAAGGCCAAAGCGAAGGACAGTACCCATTCTTCAAGGTGAGTGACATGAACCTTGAAGGCAACGAAATTGCGTTTTCTCGAGCGAACAACTACGTCTCCGACGAAGTGCGCGATTCCCTCAGAGCGCGAATCTTCCCAGCGGGTAGCGTCTTGTTCCCCAAGGTAGGCGGAGCAATTGCTACCAACAAGAAGCGCAAAGTAGTCCAGCCATCGTGTGTCGACAACAACATAATGGGATTGATACCAAAGCCTGAGCTGATTGACCCGGAGTTCTTATTTCAGTGGATGAATGGTCTCGACATCTATGATTTTTCCAACAAGGCGAATCCACCATCGATTACTCAAGGCACTGTGTCTTCTTGGCCTATCGATTTGCCGCCGCTGGACGAGCAGAGGCGCATCATCGCGAAGCTGGATCGGGCCTTCGCCGCCCTCGAACTCGCCCGCGTCAAAGCGGAGGAAAACTGGCTTGACTCAAAAGAGCTTGGAACACGTTGTGTTGCCGAAATCCTATTTGGTTCGATTGCAGAGCATTGGGCTGAATTGTCGATTAGTGAGCTGGCCACTGTGGACTGGGGAAATACCAGCCTGACCAAGGCTAGCTACGTTGAAGAAGGCGGGTTTCTTGCAGTGTCTGCTGCTGGTTGTGATGGGCGTATTGGGCATGCGGAGCACCAGGCACATACTCCAGTGCTATCGGCGATAGGTGCTAGGTGTGGTCGCATGTTCATGCCAGACGAGGATTTCACGGCCATCAAGAACACCATTACCCTGAGTCCGAGGCAAGACAGGTGTGATTCCTACTTTCTTTTCTACCTAATGAGCGCCGTAGATCTTCCCAAACGAGGAGCAGGGCAGCCGTTCATCTCAAAGGGCGACATTCAAAAGTTCGCTGTGCGTGTGCCGTCGCTGGATGAGCAGTGTCGGCTTGCCAAGACCCTTAAATGCTTGCACCGCGAGTTGGATTGCCTTGAGCGACGGTTCGCCCTGAAACTCAAAGACATCGCCGCCCTCCGCCAATCCCTGCTCCAAGCCGCCTTCTCCGGCCAGCTGAGCTGAAGCATGTCGAATCCTGCGCCACTGATGATTCCGTTCAAGGCGCTGCGCGCACCTTGGCAGGACGAGCCGGATGTGGACATCCACCAGAACGATGAACATGTGGTGCGTGGACATCCCGACTATGCGGAGGCGAAGGCCGGCGATGGTGAAGCGGCGGTGCGTCTGGTCGATGCAACGATCAACCCACTGATCGTCGAAGCCATGCGCCAACGCCATGTGCTTGCGTCGCCCACTTTGCTGCCCGTGGTTGCAGAAGAGAGTGAGGGCGCCAATGCCATTCCGCTGGCCCTGGCACAACGCTTGTCGGTGGAACTTGGCTGGGAGATCGACACCGGCATCATTCAATCGAATGTGGCTGCGCGGACGCGCAAGGATGGCTACTACCGGCTCGCCATCCAGCCGGTATTCGATGGCATCGTCGATGTACACCTGCCCTTCGTGCTGGTGGATGATTTCGTCGGTCAAGGCGCCACGCTGGCCAACCTGCGCGGTCATGTCATGGCTATCGGCGGGCAGGTGGCGGGGTTCACTTCACTTGCGGGCAAGCCGGTTTCAGGTAGGCTTGCGCTACGGTCAGGCACCTTGGCCGACTTGAGGAAGGTTCATGGCTCAGACCTTGAAAATTGGTGGCGGCAGGTTTTCGGCTTTGGCTTCGACGAACTCACCGAGTCCGAAGCACGGTACCTCATCCCCCGCTCGGATGCTGGACGCGTCCGAGAAGAAATCGCTGCGCGAATTCGCGAACAGTCGGATCAAGTCGGGTAGCGTCGTGGTGCGTGAGAGCAAGAGCGGCCGCTACGTGGTGTCCAGCAAGGCCCCACGCAACGCCATCCAGAAAGCGCGGCCCAAACGCTGAGCACTCGGGGAATCGCTTCGGCGGTCCGGCGGGAAAACAAGAACCCCCCGCGCAAGTTCTGGAGAACCAAGAGTCGGGGGCCATGTTGGGCGCCATTCTGTGCGAATACGCATGGGGAGCCAGCGTGACGCCAAACAGGGTTCGGTTTGCTGCTACGCCCGTGCCCCTGGTACCCGACTTCTCCGGTACAGCTGGCCAAATCGAGTCAAAGGCCAGTATCGGTTACATTCCAACATCATGAGCGAAACCGAAGCCGACACCCGCGCCAACCGCATCGATCCGGTGCTGCGCGATGCCGGCTGGGGCGTGGTCGATGGCGCGTATATCCACCGTGAGCTGATCTGTCCGGGCCGCATCCTGGCTGGCGGTCAACGTGGCACGTCGCTGTCGGCGGACTATGTGCTGAGCTATCGCGGCCACAAGCTGGCGGTGATCGAGGCCAAGCGTGCCGGCTTGGGCTATAGCGAGGGCGTGGGTCAGGCCAAGGAGTACGCCGGGCGGCTCAAGGCGCGCTTCGCCTACGCCACCAACGGCATCGGCTGGTACGGCATCGACATGCAGAGCGGCAAGGAAGGCGATATCGGCCTTCCCTTTCCGTCGCCCGATGAACTCTGGTTGCGTTGTTTTCCTGATGGCAACGACTGGCGTGAGCGCTTTGGTGCCGTGCCGTTCGAGACCGGCGGCGGCAAATGGCAGCCGCGCTACTACCAGCACAATGCGATCACAGCGGTGCTGGAGGCCATCGCGCAGGACAGGAACCGCATCCTGCTCACGCTGGCTACCGGTACGGGCAAGACCTCCATCGCCTTCCAGATCGCCTGGAAGCTGTTCAATGCAAGATGGAATCTGAGCGGCGAACCCGTACGACGCCCGCGCATCCTGTTCCTGGCCGACCAGGCATTCAACGCGTTCAGCGCCTTCGCGCCCGATGCGCTATGCCGCATTCGCCCGGATGAGATTCGCCGGCGCGGCAATATTCCGCGCAACGCCAGCGTGTTCTTTACCATCTTCCAGACCTTCATGACCGGCGGCGGCGAGTCGGAAGGCGATGCCGGCGAGCCGCAGTTCACCTTCGAGGGCTACGAGCCGGACTTCTTCGACTTCATCGTCATCGACGAATGCCATCGCGGCGGCGCCCGCGACGAAAGCAGCTGGCGCGGCATCCTCGATTACTTCAAGCCGGCGGTACAGTTGGGGCTGACCGCGACACCCAAGCGCGACGTCAACGTCGACACCTACGCGTACTTCGGCGAGCCGGTCTACAGCTACGCGCTGAAGGAAGGCATTGGAGATGGCTTCCTGACGCCCTTCAAGGTGCGGCAGATGGCATCGACCATGGACGAGTACCGGTTTTCCGATGGTGACCAGGTGTTGGCTGGCGACCTCGACCGAGATCGCACCTACACCGAAGCTGATTTCAACACGAAGCTGGTGATCGACCAGCGCGAGCAGAGCCGCGTGCAGGAGTTCATGGATCAGATCGACCAGCGCCAGAAAACGCTGGTGTTCTGCGCCACGCAGGATCACGCCGCACGAATCCGCAACTTCATCAACCAGATCAAGGACAACCCCGACCCGCACTACTGCGAGCGCGTCACCGCCGACGATGGTGACCTAGGCGAACGGCATCTGCGTGAGTTTCAGGACAACGAGAAGGCGCTGCCAACGATCCTCACCACGTCGCAGAAGCTGTCCACCGGGGTGGATGCCCTGAACATCCGCAACATCGTGCTGCTGCGTCCGATCAAGTCGATGGTTGAGTTTAAGCAGATCATCGGGCGCGGCACCCGCATCTTCGATGGCAAGGACTACTTCACCATCTACGATTTCGTGAAGGCCTACGAGCACTTCAACGACCCGGAATGGGACGGCGAACCTCTGCCGCCGGAGGAGCCGAAGAAACCGGGTAAGCCTAAGGGCGAAGATAAGACCTCAGAACCGACGGATGATCCGCCAGGCGTCAATGAGCCGCCACCGCCGGAACGGATCGTGGTGAAACTCTCGGACGGTCGTGAGCGCAGCATCCAGTACCTTGCCGCGACTACCTACTGGCACGACGGCCGGCAGATCTCTGCGCAGGAATTCATGCAGCAGCTTTTCGGCGATCTCGGCGATCTGGTGGCGGATGAGGATGAACTGCGAACGATCTGGAGCGATCCGGACAGGCGTGAGAGCTTCATCCAGCAGCTTGCTGATCGCGGCTACGACAGTGAGCGGCTAGACGAGATGCGGCGCCTGATCGACGCACCCAACAGCGATATCTTCGACGTACTTGCCTATATTCGTTTCACTCTGGCGCCACTGGCCCGTTCACAGCGCGTGCGCACTGCGCTGTCCAGCGGGCTCGGCGGCTACGAACGTGAGATGCGGTCATTCCTCGAGTTTGTGCTCGGTCACTATGAGCGTAACGGCATCGGCGAACTGGCCAGCGGCAAGGTCGCCGACTTCCTGCGCATCCGCTACGGTGGCGTCAACGATGCCAAGCGCAGCCTGGGCAGCGTGGAAGACATTCGACGCGCCTTCGTCGATATCCAGGGGCATCTGTTTCGATAGAAGTCCGAGCGAAGGTGTTAGCAATGTTAGTCGGCAGGTCTCGGCCGCTTCTCGTGTACGATGCTGCCCGCCAGACAAGCTGGCAAGCGATCGCCAATGCTTCTTGATATGGACTCGAACGTTTGGCTGACTAGGCCAGTTTTCGCAGAGATGCGTTGAGAGTGACTCGAGAGACTCCGAAGTGATCTGCCACTTCGGTTTTCGTGATTGAAGGGTCTTGCAGCATCGCGGCAGCCTTTCTTACGTCGCTCTTGGTCAGTTTAGGCTTGCGGCCTCCCTTTCGGCCGCGGGCACGGGCTGCGGCGAGTCCTGCTCGCGTCCGGTCTGCAATCAGGTTGTGCTCGAACTCTGCGAGTGCCCCAAACAGGTGAAAGACGAGCTTACCTCCGGCAGTGCTGGTGTCGATGCTTTCGGTAAGTGACTGGAAGGCAACCTGTCGCCCTTCCAGCCCATGGATGATCTCCACCAAATCTTTCAGCGATCGCCCCAGCCGATCAAGTCGCCAAACAACAAGCGTGTCGCCCTTGCGTAGAGTGCGGAGGCACGCGTCCAGCTCTGGTCGATCGCGGATTCGCCCGGATACCTTCTCGTGGAAAATCTGTTCGCATCCCGAACCCTTAAGTGCGTCAAGCTGGAGGTCGGGATTCTGATCCTGCGTCGAGACTCTGGCGTAGCCGATTCGCAAAGTAAATGTACCTATTCTTTACGAAGAAAACTTTACAGTATTTCTTTACAAAAACAAGCTTCGAGAGCACATGATTCGGGCTCGGTCCGATCTGTAAAGAAAACGGTGGTTTTCTGCATGGCGTGTTGATGCGTTCCCAAAATTGACCCCATTGCTTGGAAATGCATCACCTCTGGCCATGCGGCCCTTCCGGCAAGCGTGTCCAAAAAACCTTGGGAACTCCATTCGAAAGCCAGCAAAACGCGAGTCGCCTGATCGTCGACTGGATCCAGTTCGACAACAACCGCCGGCCGCGCCAAACGTTCGGCATGAAGGCACCCGCCGGGGCTGACGCTCTAGCGGCGTGACCTAGGCAGGAACTTTTGGGTCACTACACTACTCGCCTCGCAAGCACTTCATGCACACGCACTCGAAGCCGAAACGTTCACGAAGAAACGTCTTGCGAACGGTTTGTACCTGATCAAGAAACGAACCATGCTCGGTCCGCTCGCCCTTCGATTGCTCGGGCAGAGCTTCCGCGCTCTCTCCTGGATACGAAAAGGTGAGCTCGTCACCCTCTTTGATATCGCGAGCTGCGACGAGCCCCGTGACTCGCTCGCGGACCTCTTCTAGACTCGAGGCAGGCCACAGAAATGTGTTTGGCTCGCAGGAATGGTTCGCCTTGCAGGTGAGCGGCGCGATTACGGCTCGGTCAACCATACTCACTTCGGCTGGCCCCGTACGAAGAACTGTCTGGCAGCGAATATTGTAAGCCGCCGCGATGCAGTACGCGTCCCTCATCCGCTTTTCAGACATTGCTCCGGCACTAACAAGCCTTTTCAGCCATGGGGCAGCGTCAGCATCAACCCCCAACGTCCAGCAATCCGCACGCATCCCCATCGTCTGCAGGCGATCGAAATGATTCTCCATCTGGATGCGCAGCGCCAGCCTCACGACTACCGGGATGTGCCCGTCAGGTGCCGAGAGGCTTTCATAGACTGCAAACCTCTCTACAAATATCGTTTCCCCCGCTTTGGCTGGCCTGGTAGCGAAGAGGCCCTCATAACCAGTCGCCAATTCACGTACCGCAACCCCATCGGTATCTAGACGGCTCATTTTTTATTCCTGCATGCGGGCTGGGCTCAGCCTGCTGCTGTTTCGTCGTTCGTGCAAAGTTGCTGCGTGTTCGACGCCCTGGTACGTCCCCGTACTTGAGTAGCGCGCGGACTTTGAATTCTCTAACGTCCGCTCCTCGCAGCGATACGTGGCATCCGATCGACCGGTTTTGGTCGGGTAGCGCCTGCCGGCCAGAAGCAGACATCTGCTGATGCCAACAGTCACACGTATCGACATGCGGCGACTTCGAACCGATGCTAGTCGCTACGCTTGGCGCGGCTTGAACCAAACACCTTCTTGAATAGCTTTCCCTTAGCATCAATCCACCGAACGGTCATATCACCGTTGGCCTCGAGCGCCTCGTAGATTTCGATAACCTTGGCCTTGTCGATCATGCCGGCACTTAGCAGCTTGTGGAGAACATCGAAAGCGTAAAGACACTGGACTTCGAAATCTTTACCCAGGGCGCGCATGTTTTCGTCATCGGTAGCCACGCACCAATTGCACGCCATCGCTACGCCAAGTACGTAGCAATCAGTGTCGCTGGGCGGATCACGTCCCTGCACTAGGTAGGCACGGGCATGCTGTGCAACATGGCTCAACAAGAACTTCTTGTTTTCAGCCGCTTCGTCCTTCTGGCCCTTAGTCAGTCGAGCCCCGTATCTTTTTCTCTCCTCTGTGTATTCAGCATCGTCAAACCATGGGTATTGATGAACCAAGCGCGGTTGCCTGTGGACTTCATCCGCGACTTCACGAAGGACTATCAATACATAGTCCTTGACCGGATTGAACTTCTTCCCAAGCAGAGGCTGGATGCGCTTAGCCAAGCGCAAATACGCATTGGTGTCGAGCAGGATCGTTGTGCTCAACGCGTCAGCTTCTCATGCAGGGCGATGGCATCCGCCCGGCTGACATCGAGCACCTGTTGGACATAACCGGGGCCACCTTCGCCCGCATTGAGCATCTTCTTGAGCGCATTGAAAAAGTGTGCTCCGAAGATTTGGCCGGTAGCCGCCAAATATTGCTCTGGAGTTGGAACATCCTTACCCCAGATGCGCTCTCGAACGGTCTCTACGGTCGCGGAATTGCGAACCTTGTGAATCAAGACCTCTTCCAAGGGCAGTGGCTCAATCCCGTGCCGCTGACGATAGGCATTGACTTGCTTGAAGGCAGTCAGCAGCGACACCTCATGCTTGCTAGCAGCATCCTTGATCATGCTGAGACAACCTTGACTATCTCGGCCCTCACAAGCTTGGTTAACACGTTGCGCGAGATCACTCGGGAAAAGCAAGGCTCCAGCAAAGGCGTCGGCAAAGTCCTCGCCTTCGTCTAAGCCACAAAGCGTTGGCGTATAGACATGCGCAAGTTCGTGCGTCATCCAGAACTTGAAGTCCTCGATGCGAACATCCAGGTTCAAGTAAATGAATGTGACTGCATGGTCAGGCAGATGAATGTGCAACGCGTTTTCGTGGCGCCCTTTCTCCCCCCAAAGAACAGGAACCAGCACCGCGCCATTATCAGCAAACGTCGAAATCAGGCGTGTGTAGTCCAGGACAGCGTCCTGAGACAACCCCATTTCTTCTCGCCGGCTCTTAGCTAGCCGCTCGACAACGTCATAGTCCGTGTTGACTTGGCGAAACACGACTTGGTCATCATCCAAAGTCGTCAGATGCGCAACTAAGGGTTTGAGCAGATAGCCCATTCGCACAGCCTTTTCGACATGTGCAAGCGTGGTCTTAGTTGCCGCTTTCCGGCGGAACGCAATAACGGGCTCCGCCTCCGGGCTTCCAACCAGCTGGTCGAAGCTCAGGCTAAGCACACGCGACAGCTTCAGGAGCGCGGCAGGCCTGGGAAAGTCATTGCCCTTGAGCCAGTTCGTGACTGTTTGTGCGGAGACTTCGACGGCAGCTGCCAACTTACGCTGCGTCCATCCCCGGCCCTTGAGAGCATCTTCGATGTTCTGAATACGAAGGGACTGTGTCATCCCAATAAGCTAGCCTAGGCCTGACACAAAATCAACTTTTATCAACTTTTTGCTTAGCGCTTTGAAAAGCGTGGCGGTTCTGAAGTGTGGCGCCGACCCGGTTCTTCGCCGGATGTCTGCTTTGGGTGTTGACGCTCACGCAAAACTGACCCGGGCTGCGCACTGAAAATTGACCCACCCGTGGGACGGGGTTGAGGGTATCAGTTCGGTTCGGTTTGGGCGTCTCCCTTTGCTTTGGTTCGAGGCCGTTTGCGGGTGCTTGCCTTGCTGTCGCGGAAGCGCCAGGAGTCGTTGCCGGTCTCGAGGATGTGGCAGTGATGGGTCAGCCGATCCAGTAGGGCCGTGGTCATCTTGGCGTCGCCGAACACCTGTCCCCATTCGCCGAACGCAAGGTTCGTGGTGATGACCAGGCTGGTGCGTTCGTAGAGTTTGCTGACCAGATGGAACAGCAAGGCGCCGCCAGTCGGCGTGAACGGCAGGTAGCCCAGTTCATCAAGGATCACCAGATCGGCGTAAGTCAGGCGCAAGGCGATGCGCCCGGCCTTGCCTTCTGCCTGCTCCTTCTCCAGCGCGTTGACCAGCTCGATGGTCGACAGGAAGCGGACGCGATGGCGATGGCGGCGGACCGCCTCGATCCCGATCGCCGTGGCCAGATGGGTCTTGCCGGTACCCGGCCCACCGACCAGCACGACGTTCTCGGCCGCGTGGATGAAGTCGCCCTGGTGCAGGCGTTCGACCAGCGGTCGATCCACCGGACTCAGGCTGAAGTCGAAGCCGAGCAGGTCGCGATGGACCGGGAAGCGGGCAGCCTTCATCTGGTGGGCCTGTGCCCGGACCTGACGCTCGGCGGCTTCGGCCTGCAGCAGCTCGGCCATCCAGTGCTCGGGCTCCATGGCCTGCAGTCGCGCCTTGGCGGCCAGCTCCGGCCACTGCGCGGCCATGCCGTGCAGCTTGAGCTGCTTCATGCGCAGCGGCAGATCAGGCATCGACATGGCGACCCTCCTGGCGCAGGGCGTCGTAGCGGGCCATGTCCGGACGCGGCGGCTCCTGCAGGCGACGCGCCGAGGCGATGGTCGGGTTTACCCGTTCCGGATGCTGCAGTCGGGCCAGTACGTTGAGGACGTGCTCGCCGTTCACCGGCCCCGACTCCAGCACCAGTTCGACCGCCACCAGCACCGCATCGAGCCCGTGCTGCGGCACGGTAGCCAATACCCGGGCCATGGCGCGATCCCCGTCGGGCTGGCGCAGGAGCAACGCCCGTAGCCGACGCAACGGCTCGGGCATCTCAAGGAACGGTGCTCCGTCACGCAAGGCACCGGGCTTGCGCTGCACGGCGCTGATGTAGTGCTGCCAGTCATAGCAGGTGCGGTCACGCTCGAAGCAGCGTGGATGGCGGGCGATCACCGCCTCGCCCAGCACCACCACCAACTCGAACGGGTACACCCGCAGGCTGGCCACCGTGTGGGCATGCTCGCAGGGCACGCTGTAACGATTGCGCTGGAAGTGGACCAGCGCGGTGGCACTGACCCGCACCGGGACCTCGACGTAGCCGTCGAAGGCGGCCGGCAACGGCATCAGGTGCGGCTGTTCATCGGCCAGGGTCTCGGCGA
>DAOTGT010000049.1:0-21175 GCA_035447285.1 Candidatus Competibacter sp. | reverse complement strand
TCAATAAGATTAATTGGTATTTAAATATTCCACAATCTGTATAGGAAACCTATAGAGCCGCGTGAACAGGGGTGGCGCTCAAATGGAACATTGCGTTTACAGTGAACCAGCCTTGCATATCGCGGATGGTTGCATTGAAAGGGAGTCAATGCACCACGACAGTTTATCCAGCGTCGTATTGTGCCCACGGTGCTTGAGTAAACCGCTCGACCAAGTAGTCAATGAAGGCCTGAACGCGCACCGGTCGGCTCCGACCGGGTGGTGTCACGATGTGTAGTGCGATCGGTTCTACCTCCCACTCGTCCATTACAGTCTCTAACGCACCCGATTGCAAATCTTGCCAGGCCAAGAACTCGGGCTGCAATGCTACGCCGAGCCCGGCCAAAAGAGCCGGCGTCAACGCCTCTGCATTGTTGGCAATCAAGTTGGTGGACATGGCTTGGGTGAACTCGCCGTGCCACTTATGACGGAAGCGCCAGGCCGTCCCACTGCGCGAGTAGGCATACTGCAACGCCTTGTGATTGGCAAGATCCCTCGGATGCCGCGGACGCCCATGTTGCTCAAAGTAGGCAGGTGAGCCGACTAGTAGGATGCGCACCCTGCATAGGCGGCGGGCCAACAGACTGGAATCGTCGAGGTTGGCAATCCGAAGTGCCAGGTCAAACCGCTCCGCCACCAAGTCCACCTGCTTGTCGTTGAACTGAACGTCCAATGCAACCTCGGGGTGAGCTTTCATGAAGTCAGGCAGTATTGGGGCCAGACGTGCTACGCCAAATGACATGGGCGCTGAAACTCTGATCAATCCTCGCAAGCTGTTGGATTGCTCGGTGATTTCGGTTTCGACTGCTTCACCTTCTTCCAGGATGCGGGTGGCTCGATCCAGGGAGGCATGACCACTTTCCGTCAACGACACACGGCGGGACGTGCGATGGAACAACATGGTTTTCATGCGCGCTTCCAGGCGCGTGATAGCTTTGGATACCGTCGCCTGTGATAGTGAGAGTTCGTCCGCCGCCCGAGCAAAAGAGCCGGTTTCAGCCACTTTGGCGAAGATCGCCCAGGCTTCCAGATCAGGTAATTTTTTCATCGCCATTGGAAATAAATCATTTGTATTAATGAAAATTTTACTAATTATGTGACATGAATTCACTCAATAACATAGCAAAAATGGAAAGAATGAAATGCGATTTATCGTATTCTCAACGGAGAATGTAAGACCTAGACTGACGCCATCGTAATCAGATACCCAGAGGAAGACGCCATGATTGAACGTCGCACCTTCGATAGTCTCGGTGGCGCCAACCACGGTTGGCTCGATGCCAAGCACCACTTTTCCTTCGCGGAATACCACGACCCGAAGCGCGTGCATTGGGGCGCGCTGCGCGTTTGGAATGACGACACCATCCAGCCGGGCACCGGGTTTCCCCCGCATCCGCACTCGGACATGGAAATCATCACCTATGTCCGGGAAGGCGCCATTAGCCATCAGGACAATTTAGGTAACAAAGGCCGCACCGTGGCAGGAGACGTGCAGGTGATGAGTGCCGGTACCGGCATCCGTCATTCCGAATACAACTTGGAGCCGGGTATCACACGCATTTTCCAGATCTGGATTTTCCCGAACCGACGTGGTCAGCCGCCGTCCTGGGGCACCAAGCCCTTTCCGAAAGGAGAGCGGTCGGGACAGTTTGTCACGCTGGCCAGTGGCTTCGAGAGTGACGAGGATGCGCTGCCAATTCGTACCGATGCGCGGGTGCTGGGCGCCACGCTCAAAGCCGGTGAAACCGCAGAATACCGCTTCGCCGGTGTAGGACGTCACGGTTATCTGGTGCCTGCCACCGGCAAGGTTGAGGTCAATGGCACGCCGCTGGAAGCACGTGACGGTGCGGCGATAGAGGGCGAGGATGTCATTCGCGTCACCGCCATCGAGGATGCTGAACTGGTACTGGTGGACGCCGCTCCTGCCACCTGATTGAAGTGCCGTGTGGATAGGGGATTCTCGCAGCATCCCCCACCATCTGGTCCAGGCGGTGTTTCCAGTCTTGGGCCGGGTCATGTGCTGTGTCGAACAGCGTTGCAATTTGCCGCGTTTCATTTGCTCAAGCCCTCAAAAGGAAGAACGTCATGTCCAACAAATACCTTGAACTGCTGACCCCGCAGAACAGCCAGGTCATCTTCATCGATCAGCAGCCGCAGATGGCCTTCGGCGTGCAGTCGATCGACCGCTAGGTCTTGAAGAACAATGTCGTCGCGCTGGCCAAGGGCGCCAAGACATTCAAAATCCCGACCACCATCACAACGGTCGAGACCGAAGGTTTTCCGGTCACACCTATCCGGAACTGCTGGCGGTGTTCCCTGAGAACAAGATTCTGGAACGCACCTCGATGAACTCCTGGGACGACCAGAACGTGCGTGACGCGCTGGCCGTTGGCGCTGCCCAAGGCCGCAAGAAGATCGTTGTCTCGGGTCTGTGGACCGAGGTCTGCAACACCACCTTCGCGCTGTCGTGTCTGCACGACACCGACTACGAGATCTACATGGTCGCCGATGCCTCCGGCGCTACCTCGTCGGATGCGCAGAAATACGCGATGGACCGCATGGTCCAGGCCGGCATCGTGCCGGTGACCTGGCAGCAAGTGGTGCTGGAATGGCAGCGCGACTGGGCTCGCAAGTAGACCTACGACGACGTAATGGCGCTGGTCAAGGAGCACTCCGGTGCTTACGGCATGGGCGTGGACTACGCCTACACCATGGTCCACAAGGCCCCTGAGCGCGTGCGACACGGCGAGCGCATCGGCCCGAACCCGGCCAAGTAAGACGGGCATGCCAATACCGGGTGGATACCGCGATCGCGGCGCCACCCGGCGCTCGGCGCCCCTGCTGTGCCACGCTTTGCGCTAACCGGCACGCCGCACGGTGCCCTCTTCAAGATTTGAGGTGAACCATAAAGCTCTATGTTTTGTCCCTGGGTGCCGGTTTGCTCGTAGGCATCATCTACAGCCTATTGAGTGTCCGTTCTCCCGCACCGCCCTTGGTCGCGCTGATCGGTCTGCTCGGCATCCTGGTCGGCGAGCAGGTCATTCCGGTCGGCAAGCAGTTATTGAACGGCACCGCGTTCAGTACGGCCTGCGACAAGACCCAAGCCACCCGCCACGTGCTGGGTCAGTTGCCCGACCGTCATACGGTGGAAGAGAAGCCCGAAGAAGAGCGAGTGTGACCGGATGGGTCAAGCGCATAACATCCCGTCGAAAAGTTCTTGCCGCCACGACGCGGGCATCCACGCTGGCGCAGCATGGCGTCCTGGGACGCAGCGCCACCGCCGAAGTTTCAGAATAAGGAGGGCTTACCATGGCCGATTCCGTACCCCACATCATCTTCCATAACGCTCAAATCACCACGCTCGATCGCAGCAACCCGGTCGCCAGCGCCGTGGCGATCAAGGACGGCCGATTCCTGGCAGTTGGCATGGACCCGGAGATACTGGCTCTGGCTGGCTCCGACACCCAGATCGTCAACCTCAAGCGCAGAAGCGTGCTTCCCGGTTTGTTCGACAACCACACCCACGTGGTGCGCGGCGGCCTCAACTACAACATGGAGCTGCACTGGGATGGCGTGCGCTCGCTGGCCGATGCGCTGGACATGCTCAAGCGCCAGGTCGCCGTCACACCCGCGCCGCAATGGGTTCGGGTGGTCGGTGGCTTTACCGAGCACCAGTTCGTCGAAAAGCGCCTGCCGACGCTCGCCGAAATCAACGCGATCGCGCCGGACACGCCGGTGTTCCTGCTGCATCTGTACGACCGCGCGCTCCTCAACGGCGCCGCCTTGCGTGCCGTCGGCTACACGAAAGAGACCCCCGCGCCTCCGGGCGGCGAGATCGTCCGCGATAGCGATGGCAACCCCACCGGCCTGCTGCTGGCCAAGCCCAACGCTACTATTCTTTATGCCACCCTGGCGAAGGGGCCAAAGTTGCCACTGGAGTACCAGCTCAACTCCACCCGCCACTTTATGCGCGAACTGAACCGCTTGGGCGTGACCGGCGTGATCGACGCTGGTGGCGGCTACCAGAACTACCCGGAGGACTACGAAGTTATCCAGAAACTGGCCGATGCCGGCCAAATCACCGTGCGCCTGGCCTACAACCTGTTTACCCAGAAGCCCAAGGAGGAAAAGGAAGATTTCCTCAACTGGACCAAATCGGTGACCTACAAGCAGGGCGACGATTACTTCCGCCACAACGGTGCCGGTGAAATGCTGGTGTATTCGGCCGCGGACTTCGAAGACTTCCGGGTCGAGCGCCCGGAGATGCCGCCGGAGATGGAAGGCGAACTGGAGAAAGTGGTACGCATCCTGGCGGAGAACAAGTGGCCGTGGCGTTTGCACGCTACTTATGACGAAACCATTTCGCGCTCGCTCGACGTGTTCGAGAAGGTCAATCAGGACATCCCCTTGCAGGGCATCAACTGGTTCTTCGACCACGCCGAGACCATTTCCGAGAAATCCATCGACCGCATTGCGGTGTTGGGTGGCGGTATTGCCGTACAGCACCGCATGGCCTATCAGGGCGAATACTTTGTCGAGCGTTATGGTGCCCGTGCTGCCGAGGCCACGCCGCCGGTCAAGCACATCCTGGAAAAAGGCGTGAAGGTCTCGGCCGGCACCGATGCCACGCGGGTGGCATCCTACAATCCCTGGGTATCGCTGTCCTGGATGGTGACCGGCAAGACGGTGGGCGGTCTATCCCTGTACCCCCAGCGCAACCTGCTCGACCGTGAGACAGCCCTGCGGATGTGGACGGAAAACGTGGCCTGGTTCTCGAACGAGGAAGGTCAGCGCGGCCGCATCCAAGCCGGTCAGCTCGCCGACCTGATCGTGCCGAGCAAGGACTACTTCAGCGTGCCGGAAGACGAAATCGTATTCCTGACTTCGGACCTGACCGTGGTCGGTGGCAAGGTCGTCTACGGTGCTGGGGATTGACGACAACCCGCTGCCGCCGGCCATGCCCGATTGGTCACCGACACGCATCTTCAAGGGCTACGGTGCCTGGGGCGAGCCGGACGGTGCGGGCAAGAACTCGCTGGCATCGCTGCGTACCCAGGCAGTCGCGTCCTGCGGCTGCGCCAGTGCCTGCGGGCTGCACGGCCATGACCATGCGCGAGCCTGGGTGTCCAACGCGCCGACCTCGGATCTGAAAGGGTTCTTTGGTGCCCTCGGCTGCTCTTGCTGGGCCGTGTAAAGGAGCCTCCACCCATGCCAACGCACGACTCGTTTGCAATCAAGCTGGCCGCCGCCGTGCGGCCGGTGCTCGGAAGCCGCGCGATACGCTTTATCGCCTATCTGGGCTTGTGTGCGGCGTACCTGCAGGGCGGGCTGGTCAAGCTCGCCGACTTTCCGGGTGCCATCGGCGAGATGACCCATTTCGGCCTGTCGCCAGCACCGCTGTTCGCGGTGGCAGTGATCGTGCTCGAACTGGGGGCCTCCACGATGATTCTTATGGGACGGCTGCGTTGGCTGGGTGCGCTGGGGCTGGCGGGGTTCACCCTGCTGGCCACCGGCATCGCCTTGCGTTTCTGGGAACTGCCGGTCGTGCGGGAACGCTTCATGGCTGCCAATTCGTTCTTTGAGCACCTGGGGCTGGTCGGCGGATTCCTGTTGGTGGCCTGGCTCGACATGCAGGAGAAACAGACATGACAATGACCTCGCCCAAACCTTCCGAGCCATCCCCGACGAGCGGCTTCACCCCCTTGCGGCAGGTGTTGTTTGTGGTGCTCTGGGTTGCCACCGTGATCGGCAACACCGGCAGCTTCATCCGCGACGTTGCCAGCGCATGGCTGATGACGGATCTGTCCACGTCGCCGGCGGCCGTGGCCATGGTGCAGGCCGCCGCCACGCTTCCGGTGTTCCTGCTGGCGATTCCAGCCGGCGCGCTGGCCGATATTCTCGACCGGCGCAACTTTCTGATCAGCATCCAGTTCCTGTTGGCCGGAACCAGCATCTGCCTGATGTTGCTGTCGGCCACGGGCCTACAATCCGTCGTCTCGCTGGTTGCATTGACCTTCTTGGGCGGTGTCGGCGCGGCGCTGATGGGGCCGACCTGGCAGGCCATCGTGCCCGAGCTGGTCGAGAAGAAGGATCTCAAGAGTGCGGTGGCGCTCAATTCGCTGGGCATCAACATCGCGCGCGCCGTCGGCCCGGCACTGGGCGGCCTGATCCTGGCCAGCCTGGGCGCGGCGTTCAACTATGGCGTGGACGTCATCAGCTATGTGTTCGTCGTCGCGGCGCTGCTCTGGTGGCCGCGTCCGAAGGCGGCGCGAGATGCGCTGTCAGAGCGTTTCGTCGGGGCGTTCCGCGCCGGACTGCGCTACACGCGCGCCAGCCACGAACTGCATGTGGTGCTGCTGCGCGCCTTCCTGTTCTTCGCGCTGGCCAGCTCGGCTTGGGCGCTGCTACCGCTGGTGGCGCGTCAGTTGCTGGGGGGCGGCGCGGGCTTCTACGGCATTCTGCTTGGAGCCGTCGGCCTGGGGGCGATCTGCGGCGCTGTCATCATGCCGCGCCTGCGCGCTCGCCTGGATGCCGATGGCCTGCTGCTGCACGCCGCGCTGGTGACGGCGGCGGTGATGGCCTTCCTATCCTTCGCTCCGCCACCGTGGGCGGCAGTGGTCGCGCTGCTGGTGCTGGGCGTGGCTTGGATCACCGCGCTCACCACGCTCAACGGCGTGGCCCAAGCAATCCTGCCGAACTGGGTGCGCGGCCGTTCGCTTGCGGTGTATCTGACCGTGTTCAACGGCGCGATGACTGTCGGCAGCTTGAGCTGGGGCGTGGTCGCGCAACGGACCTCGGTGCCGGTCACGCTGCTGGCCGGCGCGGCCGGACTGGTGCTGGTCGGCCTGGTGGCGCATCGGATCAAGCTGCCCACGGGCGAAGCCGACCTCGTGCCCTCGAACCACTGGCCCGAACCGCTGACGGCCACGCTGGTCGAGAACGATCGTGGCCCGGTGCTGATCCAGATCGAATACCGGATCACGTCGGAGAACCGCGCCAACTTCCTGAAGGCATTGGCCCGGCTGTCGGCCGAGCGGCGGCGCGATGGCGCCTATGCCTGGGGCATCACCGAGGATGCGTCCGACCCCGACCGGATGCTCGAATGGTTCCAGGTCGAGTCCTGGGCCGAACACCTGCGCCAGCACCAGCGCGTGTCCAAGGCCGATGCCGATGTCCAGGAAGACGTGCTGCGTTTTCATCAAGGTGAGCAACGTCCGGTGGTACACCATTTCCTGGCCATTAATCATCCTCACGAAGGACGGGCATAAGGATAGGGGTCAGGTCCTGGAGTCGCTGTTTATCGAGGGGATGGACATGAACGAAGAGAGGTTCGCGCCGCTCATGAACGAAGGCAAGTTTCACGAAGTGGTCGCCCAATGGCTCGCTCAGCAAGTGTACCCGCGTTTTCCCAAGGAATCCGTTTACCGATGGCCACTCAAGAAATCAAAATCAAACCATGCCTAACAACTTGAAAATCTACACCACCGCTAACTTGGATGCCCTCAGTGTGGAAGCCATCCGCTTGCCTCGGCGCCGCAAGAACCTGAACGTGCATCCGGTGCTGGCGGATCCCGTGCAACGTCTGTTCAACGCGCTGGAACCGGGCACCTATGCCCGTCCACACCGACACGCGCGAGATCATGGCTGGGAACTGATGGTTGTGGTCCGAGGCGCTTTTTCGGTGCTTCACTTCGACGATGCGGGCCGCGTGCTGGCCCGCGCCGATCCGCACGCCGGCGACGGCGACTATGCGGTGGAAATTCCCGCCCACGCTTGGCACAGCGTAGTCAGCCTTGCCCTCCATACCAGGGCAAATGGAATGGACGCCTCCCACCCTGTGAGGGCTGAACCCGGGTTAGCCCGAAACGGTTGGTGTTGGTGACGGCGGGAGAGATGGACCCTTACGGGCCTACGGTATCAAGGTAAAGTGGACCCTTCAGTCAAGACCAGGGGCGAGGCCATTTAAGATAGAAGCCATGCTGGGTTAGAAACGGCTCATCACGCTGCGCTCGGGGGCGGTCGGATGTCAGTGTAGACGTCGGCCGGCGTCCGATTGGCGAGCGACTGGTGCGGACGTTCGGTGTTGTAGAACCGAAAGTAAGCCGACAATCCGGCGTGCACCTCGCGCAGACTTTGATACTGCTGGGGATACACCTCCTCGTACTTCACCGAGCGTCACAGGCGTTCGACGAGGATGTTATCCAGGGCACGGCCCTTGCCATCCAGGCTGATGCGGATTTGCTGGCCCTTCAGCACGCGGGTGAAGGCCTCGCTGGTGAACTGACTGCCCTGATCGGTATTGAAGATCTCCGGGGTACCATGGAGATATACGCAAATGTTGTGTATGGGGTAAGATCAGGCAGCGATTTTCTCGACATCTTCCCGTGCTCCATCCTTGAACGAAATGCCTGCGATCACGTCAGCCAAATGGGGAATTTCGTTCAATTTCCGCCAATGCCGCTCGGCGCTTTTCACCAACATGAACACCAAGGCCAAGAGGCTATCACGGGAGACGCAGCCCCGGGTCTTGTCAGTTCGTAGTCGAACGGTGGCGAAGGTGGACTCGATGGGGTTGGGTTGGTGGTCCGCAGGTGCGGCCAGTGCTCGGCGGGAAAATCATAAAACGCCAACAACGCGGCCCGATCTTTGGGCAAGCAGTCTGCCGCCTTGGGATATTTGGGGCGATAGACGGCCAGGAACCGATCGAAGGCGCGGCCAGCGTCGGCGCGCGTGGGGGCGGTGAGCAAGAAGTCAATGGTCTGCCCGCCTTATCGACGGCGCGATAAAGATATTTCCACTGACCCTTGATCTCCATGTAGGTCTCGTCCATCCGCCAGCTCTTGCTGATCGGGTGCTTGTTCCCTTTGCGGAAGGCTGCCTCCAATTGCGGGGTGAACTTCTGGACCCAGCGATCAACGCTGGAATGATCGACTTCAACCCCTCGCTCCGCCACAACATCTCTTCCAGGTTCCGGTCGCTCAGTGGGTACGCCAGGTACCCACGGACACTCGTCAGGATAATGTCTGGTTCGAAACGATGGCCTTTGAAGTCAAGCATGCGGGTTCTCAGCGGGAGGACGGAGTGGGCGCGTAGCTTATCGAAATCGGACCTTCTCAGCTAACGCAACGGAACCAAATCAAGGCTGATCACTGTAATCTCATTCATGGATGCCCCTCTTCATTCAGAGTTAATGACGCCTTCCCAGTTTGGCACCGTGATGCCGAAGTCGGTAGGCGCGTCCATGTCATTAGAACCATCGCGGGCCCTCTCCGTAGCGAGGCGTTTGGCGATGGCCGCACCAATGCCGCGCGAACTGCCAGTGAGGCGAGGAGAGCGACTTTACCTGAAAGCTTCGCCGGGCTTGTGCTTACGCGGACGTCTGTGGTGAAAGAGATGATCATGATCGCCGCCGTGTTACCATGTTGTCTGTCAGCCTTTGATAAAGGCCGAGAGATCTGCATTGAGCATGTCCTTGCTGGTATCGCCCAGACTATGGGAACCGCCCGGATAAATCTTCAGCGTCGCATTTGGGATCAGCTTGGCCGACAGCATGGCCGAAGCGCCAATCGGAACGATTTGATCGTCGTCGCCGTGCAGAATCAGCGTTGGCACGTCGAATTTCTTCAAGTCCTCGGTGAAATCGGTCTCGGAAAACGCCTTGATGCAATCGTAAGCGTTCTTATGCCCGGACATCATCCCCTGCAGCCACCACCACTGGATCAATCCTTGAGAGACTTTGGCGCCAGGCCGGTTGAAGCCAAAGAAGGGACCGCTGGCGACATCGAGGAAAAATTGCGAACGGTCGGCCAGATACGCCGCGCGGAAGCCGTCGAAAACCTCCATCGGCAAACCTCCGGGATTGGCTGCGGTTTTGAGCATGATCGGCGGTACCGCACCCATCAGCACGGCCTTGGCCACCCGTTGCGTGCCGTGGCGGCCGATGTAGCGGGCGACTTCGCCGCCGCCGGTGGAATGGCCGATCATGACGGCATTCTTCAGATTCAGCGTTTCCATCAGCGTCGCCAGATCGTCGGCGTAAGTGTCCATGTCGTTGCCGTCCCAGGGCTGGCTGGATCGGCCATGACCGCGCCGGTCGTGCGCGATGCAGCGATAGCCATTGGAGGCCAGGAAAAACATCTGCGCTTCCCAAGCGTCCGCGCTCAGCGGCCAGCCATGGCTAAAAACGACAGGTTGACCCGAACCCCAATCCTTGAAATAAATCTGCGTGCCGTCTCGAGTAGTGATCGTGCTCATGAATCGCTTTCCTCTGTGGTTTGATGCTCGGAAATTGCGGTTGTTGTCGGTCCGAGAAAGGTTGCTGTCGGCCCGAAAAAGAAGGAATCGGAACAAGTCATGGACCGGTAGTCGGCCTATCGGTTGTAAGGCGGTCGTCGGGGAGTGGTTGCTTGCGGCACGGTGGAGCCTTATGCACCATCGTGGCGGCGTATTCGACACCTTGGCCGTAAGCGCCGCAGTGCTCCCGCACCACGGCCATGACCGCGTCATAATGTTCCTTCCGCGCCCAGTCGCGTTGAAATTCGAGCAATACTTGCAGCGCCGTCACCGAAACCGCGCCGGCTTGTTCGATGCGGCGAATGGCGGCCGCATGGGCTACAGCACTGGTGCCGCCAGATGCATCCTCGACGGCGTAAACGCCGTAGCCTTCTTCCAACATCTGTAAGGCCGGAAACGCCAAACACACTTCGCTCCAAAGCGCGGCGATAAGGACGTTTTTTCGACCGGTTTTCTTCACTGCGACAACGAATTCCGGATCGTCCCACGCATTCATGCCGGAGCGCTCGATCGGCACTTGATCGGGAAACAAGTCGAGGAGTCGTGACGTGATGCCTCCACCGAATCCCCGGGATTCGACGGCGGTCAAGATCACCGGCACCCGAAAGATCCTGGCCGCCTTGGCGAGGACCAAGACGTTGTTGAGCAAATGTTGCCGGTCGATATTGGCCACGCCGAAGAACATCTGCGGCTGGTGATCGATGAAAATCACCGCGCAATTGTCCGCCGTCAGTAGCCCTTTATCCGTCGAGCTCACGCTCATGACGCCTTATTCCTCACCTTAGCCGTCAGAATGCGAAACAATCACAGCCGTCTCCCCAGAATCCGGCATAGCGATGACGGGTCGCCTCGGCTGCCGTGAACAGTTGCTGCAGGGCGTGATGGCAACCATGCTGATGGCATTCGGCGCTGTGCCGATGGGCGACTGGAATGTCGTTGCGCGCCGCCTGGCGAATGTCTAACGGTGCGCCGTAACCGCCGAAATAGCGGGCAGGCGACCATTCCGGCAGCACCGGCAACGGCGGCGGTTGGTGGGGGGTGAACTCGTCCCTGGCGTAGACCACCTTGCCGCCGACCACCGTCAAGACCGATTCGATGCCCTTGATGTCTTGTTCCGGCACGGTGAAATAGTCATCGGTGAGCGTGACCAGGTCAGCCCACTGCCCGACCGCGAGCGTCCCTTTCTGGCCGTCCTCGCTTGAAAACCAGCTGCTGCCCTGGGTGAACAGCCGCAAGGCTTCCTCGCGGTCGAGCCGATTGGCCTCGGGATACAGGGCCGCGCCGCCCACCGTTTTGCCCGCCGTCAGCCAATACAGCGCCACCCACGGGTTGTAGCTGGCGACCCGCGTGGCGTCGGTGCCCGCGCCGACCGGCAGGCCCAGCTCCAGCATCTTGCGCACCGGCGGCGTGCGCTCGGCGGCGGCTTGACCGTAGCGGTCGATGAAATATTCGCCCTGATAAGCCATGCGGTGCTGAATGGCGATGCCGCCGCCCAAGGCCTTAACCCGTTCGAGGTTGCGTTCGGAGATGGTTTCGCAGTGATCGAAGAACCAATGCAAACCGGCGAATGGCGCTTCTCGATCCACTGCCTCGAACACGCCGAGGAAACGGGTGATGCTTTCGTCGTAGGTGGCGTGCAAGCGGAACGGCCAGCGCTGGGTCGCCAGCAGGGTGACCACTTCTTTCAGTTCCGTTTCCAGGGTGGCGGGCAGACCGGGGCGCGGTTCGAGGAAGTCTTCGAAGTCCGCCGCTGAGAACACCAACATCTCGCCGGCGCCATTGCAGCGCAGATAGTCATCGCCTCGACCGGGCGCGGTCATGTCGATCCAGCGAGCGAAATCTTCCTTTTCATGCTGCGGACGCTGGGTAAACAGGTTGTAGGCGATGCGCAGGGTCAATTCGCCGCGTCGATGCAGTTCCTCGATGATGGCGTAGTCTTCCGGATAATTCTGAAAGCCGCCGCCCGCGTCGATGGCGCTGGTCAGCCCGAGTCGATTGAGTTCGCGCATGAAATGGCGGGTGGAATTCATCTGCTGCTCGGGCGGCAGCTTCGGCCCTTTCGCCAGCGTCGCGTACAGGATGGTGGCGTTGGGCCGGGCGATCAGCAGGCCGGTGGGATGGCCGCTGTGATCGCGCTGGATTTCGCCGCCGGGCGGATTGGGGGTGTCGCGGGTATAACCGCAGGCGCGCAGAGCCGCCTGGTTCAGCAAGGCGCGGCAATACAGGTTCAGGATGAACACCGGCGTATCCGGCGCGACGGTGTTGATTTCATCCAGGGTCGGCATCCGCCGTTCGGCGAATTGGAATTCGCTCCAGCCACCGACCACTCGCACCCACTGGCCGGGCGGGGTGCGTTGCGCCTGGTCCTTGAGCATCCGCAGCGCATCGGCCAGGGACGGCACGCCGTCCCAGCGCAATTCCAGATTGTAATGCAGTCCGCCGCGAATGACGTGCAGGTGCGAGTCATTCAAGCCTGGAATCACCCGTCGGCCCTTAAGATCGATGACTTGGGTCTGCGGGCCGCGCGGGTAGTCCTCGGTCCCGTCCACGGCCACGATGCGGCCATCCTGAATGGCCATGCGGGTCGCTTCGGGATGCTGCGGGTCGAGGGTGACGATGCGGCCGTTATGCAGGATAAGATCGGGGGTCAAGTTCGGCTTCATGGCTGGGGTTTCCTGTCGTTGGGATGCAACCAGGCATGCAAGAGACGGGTGACCAGCGGCATGACGACCCAGGTCAGCAGCACGACCACGCAAGCGTTGAAAACGGCATTGGCGAGAATGAAATGCCAATTTTTGATGGCGGGGCCGAGGGTCAGACTCAAGCCGGTGGCGACCGGAAACACTCCCAGAAAGGTGGCGATGGCCATCTTCCAGCGCGGCGGGGCGTTCGGCGTGCGAAACCAGGCTTCGAGGCCGTGCAGCTGCCGATATTCCGGTTCACCCTCGGTCAATTGGTGGGCGTATTCGTCCCAGATTTTGAACTGCGGCGAGGCGTAAAACGCATCGCGCTCGGCGGCGCTGGCGAAAGTGCGCAAAATGCCGTATTCGCGAGAATCTGAACCAGGCGGTGGCGTGAGCATGAGCGCTCCCCATACCCCGCTGTGTGAAAACGAGGTTTGGAAGAACTCGCGCAAGCCCTGTTGAAACTCGGCTTCGCAACCGGAACGAACCCGGCGGGTGATGGCGACGTGAATGGGCATTATCGACCTGCGGCTGGCTCATGGCTCGGCATTGAGGAAAGCGATGATCGCCGGAATCACCGTTTGGGGCGCTTCTTCCATGAGCCAATGCCCCGAACCCATGACGACTTGGCCCTGGACATCGGAGGCCACCAGCTTGGCCTGCTCAATGAGGAAGTTGCCACTGGCCTTCTCACCGGTCAGCACGAGTACCGGCATGGAAAGCGGTGTTACGCTCAACTGAGCAAAGTCGTTGGCGTCGCGCTCGAAGTTGTGGAAGTATTCAAAGCCGGCGCGCATGCCGCCTGGCTGCGCGTAGGCTTCCGCATAGAAACGACGGTCGGCTTCTGGTATTGAGTGATGGGGATCGGCGGCGAAATCGTTCCAGAAATGCTCGAAGTAAATGCGCTCGCGACCGTTGACCAACGCCAGCGGCACTTCACCGTAGAAGTGGAAGTGCCATAAATCGCGCATCAGCCAGACATCCTTCCAGTTGCCGATACCGGGCAGGAACGCATCCATCAACACCACGCGCTCGGTCGCCTGCGGGAACTGCGCGGCGTAGGCGTAGGCCACCATCAATCCGATGTCGTGGCCGACGATGCTCACGCGATCGAATCCCAACGACGAGGTGAGGTCGTGGATGTCCACGGCCATGTTCTTCTTGTCGTAGCCGGAATCGGGCTTGGAGGAATTACCCGCGCCGCGCAGGTCTGGAACGATGACCGTGTGGTTCTTGGCAAGCAGCGGCATGAGTGGAAGCCACATGTGGCCGGTCTCGGCATAGCCATGCAGCAGGACCACCGGGCTGCCCTGGCCGCCGATGAAATAATGGAGTCGAACGCCGTTGACCTCGGCAAAGCGCTCGGTGAAACCAGCGGGGATTTCGCCGGCTGTCGCCAAGAGTGAGGCACACGCCAGCAGCAAGGCGACAAAGCTTGCTGTGCCGACGAAGAAGTTGCGTCTGGACGATATTCGCTGAGTCATCATTGAGTTGACCTTTCGTGGTTCTCATTCGCCAGTTGGCTCAGCGCGCCGCTTTCTTCGGCACAACCTGCGGTGTTTGCGCCGATTGCGGAGCATGATGAACCATGGTGTAGGCGTATTCGACGCCGCTGCCATAGGCGCCGCCGTGCTGTTTGAGCAGGCCCATCAAGGCATCGTAATGTTCGTGATTTGCCCAGTCGCGCTGCCATTCGAGCAAGGCGGCGATGGTCGTCAACCGCACGGCTCCGGCTTGCACCATGCGTGAGAGGGCGGCGTCCTGCGCAGCGGGGGACGTTGCGCCGCAACAGTCCTCGACGACATAGATGTGGTAACCGGCGTCCAGCATCTCAATCGTGGGCCAGGTGACGCAGACCTCGGTCCATAACCCGGTCATCAAGATGTTTTTTTTTCCGGTCGCCTCGACCGCTGCCCGAAAACCGGCGTCGTCCCAAGCGTTCATGGAGGTGCGCTCGACTACCGACTGGCCGGGAAATACGTCGAGCAATTGGGGCCAGATATAGCCGCTGAACGACTCGGTTTCGACCGCGGTCAACACGGCGGGCACGCCGAACTCCTTGGCGACTTTGGCCAGGAGCGTGACGTTATTGATCATCGTCACCCGATCGATGCTCGCCACGCCAAAGGTCATCTGCGGCTGATGATCGATGAAGACGATGGCGCTGTCCTGCGGGGTATAAAGCTGGTGATAGTGCGACATGGCGTTTTGCCTCTCCAATGGTGGTCTTAGGTCAGCAGCGTTGCGTCGAGACTGATGGCGGCTTTCAGCACCTTGGAAACCGGACAACCGGCTTTGGCGTGGCCTGCCAATTCGGTAAAAGTCGCCTGATCGATGCCGGGAATGCGCGCTGTCAGCGCCAGATGCACGGCGGTGATTGCGTAACCGTCCTCGACTTGTTCCAAGGTGACTCTGGCTTGCGTTTCCATTTCGGTCGCGGTGAATCCGGCTTTGCCCAGAATCAGTGAAAGCGCCATGGTGAAGCAGCTGGCGTGAGCAGCGCCCAATAGCTCTTCGGGATTGGTGCCGCGTTGTCCTTCGAAACGACTGGCGAAGCCGTAGGGATAAGTCGCCAACGCGCCGCTTTCGGTCGAAATGGCGCCTTTGCCATCCTTGATTCCACCCGCCCAAACGGCAGAGCCTTTACGATTGATTTGCATGACGAGCTCCTATGAGCATCGGTGAACGATATTGAGATCGAACCAATTCTCGACCGGAAAAATGATTTCGTGATCGCCCGAAATTACTAGAATCGGGATCGAGGTGGATTTGAGAAAGTCGCGGTAGCCGCCGTCGTCGTGGAATAGATCTTCGTGCCGGGTTTCCGCCAGCATCCGCAGATACGTTTCTTCCGGAATCGGGGGGCTGAGATCGGTCGTGCGCTGAGCAATACGTTCGTGTGAGCGCTTGGCCGCCGCCCGGCTTGCTGCCGATTTCGGCTCGAAAAATAGGATGATCTCGTCTTCCAGATCGTTATCCGGCTTGAGCGTGGTCTGCATGAGGATCGGTTCCGGAGGGTGGTTGACCTTGCCCGGTGGTGTAGTGTCGATCAGGATCGCGTGAGTGACACGCTCGGAATAAAGGGCGACGACGACCTGCGCGGCCATGCCGCCGAGCGACCAGCCGCCTATGGCGAACCGCGCATCGGCCAGATCCTCGGCGTCCTTGGCCAACGCTTTACGTTCGTAGGTCGCCCGTCCCGTCGATTGGCCGAGACCGCTGTAATCGAAGGTAATGACGCGGAAATTCTCTGCCAGCGCGTCGAGAAAGGCCGGATCCCAGACGTCGAGGACTCCGCGCAGACGATTGCAAAGAATGAGCGGTGGGCCATCGTCGAGCGCGCGATAAGCGATCCTGCGGCCATCGATCATCACGAATTGCGTCGGCGCCGTCACGGCGCTGCGGGATGCGAGCGTTGCGGTCATGAGGGCTCCCACGCGAGCGGATATCCTTTGCGGGCCAAGCATGACCTGGGACGCAGTCGCGCGCCATTGACCGGGCGGGCGAATTTTTTGCACTGCCGATGGACGGATTCCGCTTCCCCCTTTTGGAGGAGATCGGCGTGCGGAGCGAAGGGTTTCTTCGCGTTGAGCGACTAAAGCTGCACCAATCCGCGCCGGCTGGCGACGGTGATCGCTTCGGTACGGCTGAGTACGTTCAACTTGGCAAAGATGCTGCGCAGATGGGATTTCACGGTGGTCTCGCTGATGTAGAGATTCGCGCCGATCTCTTTATTGCTTTTGCCACGCGCTAGCAGCGTCAGTACCTCCAATTCCCGGCCAGTCAACGCTTCGCTGCTGATGCCCGCCGCCAGCTTGGCCACCAGCGCCGGCGCAATGCAGGTTTCGTCGCCATGCACTTTTCGGATGCACTCCAGCAACTCCTCCCGCTGGGCGTCCTTCAGCAGATAGCCTTTGGCGCCGGATTTGATCGCTCGGGCGATTTCGTTATCGGTGTCAAAGGTCGTCAGCACGACGATGCGGGCTGACGCATCTTGCCGGCGAATGGCATCCATCGCGCCGACGCCGTCCAACAACGGCATCCGCAGATCGAGCAAGGTCACGTCAGGGCGACGTTGCGCCCATAAATCCACCGCCTCGCAACCATTGGTCGCTTCACCGACGACTTGCATGTCCGGCTGACGACCGATGATGGCCGCCAAACCTTCGCGCACCGTCACATGATCGTCGGCGATCAGTACCTGGATTTTGTCCATCAGTGGGTTCCCTAGTGGTGTGGAAAGACCGAAATGGGAACATCGTCTGGCAAGGGCAGCGCGATGATGATCACTGTGCCCGCGCCGCGCTCGCTCTGGATGGTCAACCGTCCACCCATGCTTTCGACGCGCTCGCGGATACCCAGCAAACCGAAGCCGTCGTGTTTACGCATGAGGTCAAAGCCGCAACCGTCGTCGCGCAGTTCCATCCGAATGCCCTCCGGCTCGAATGCGAGTTGCAAGGTAAAGCACCGTGCGTGCGCGTGTCGAAGCACGTTGGTCAAGATTTCCTGGCTGATGCGGAGCAGGTTTTCGTCCCAATTGGGGGGCAGTTTTCTCGGCGCGCCGCGTAAAACGCATTTGGTCTGTAACGATGTGCCCGCAGTCATCTTTTGCAGCAAACCGTTCAGCGCCTCGCACAAGCTTTTCTCCTCCAGCGCCTGCAATCGCAACGCTTGCACCGAGCGCCGGGCTTCCTTCAGACTCTCGCGGGCGAGGTCGCCGGCCCGACCGAGATGCGCTTCGGCCTCCTTCGTCAACCCCTTGGAGGTCGCATCGGCCGCCGCTTCCAGTTGCACGATCACGCCGGTGAAGCCTTGGGCGAGCGTGTCGTGAATATCGCGGGCCATGCGGTTGCGTTCCGCCGTCACCGCGACTTGGCGGCTTTGCCGGGAGAGCCGCGTCAGCTGAATCGCCAACGTAGCCTGATGCGCGAGCGCCTGCGTCAATTCGATTTCTTCTCTCCGAAACGATCGCTTGTGTTGAAATCGGATGTCCATGATTCCGGCCACCTGACCGGCGATCAACATGGGGACGAAGAGAATCGTCCGGGTCTCTAATCCGTGCGAAGGTCTCTCCGGCAGCAAGGTGGCCGAATCCACGCACGCATCGCGCGCGACCGTGTGCCAGATGGCGTCCGGTTCCGATCCTACCCGTATCCGGGCGGATACCTGATCGACGTCCTCCAACACCGCATGTTGGCCGGCGCGGAAAATTTCACTCCATAGCGGATGATCCTGCGCGAGGATCGGCAATCGCGCGGCGGGATGAATAGCGTCGTCTCGCGTTTGAAAGCGACCGTCCTCGACGACGGCCATGAGATCCAGCCAGCCGCCATCCTCGCTGCGATCCCAGACGCTGACACTATGCGCGCCGGATTGTTCGACGAGCGTGCGCGACACATGCTCCAGCAAGCGGTCCGGATCGGACTCTTGAGCCAGAGCGTCCAGCGTCCGGGTCAGTGCATCCAGTTGCCCACGGGCGAGATGTTCCGACGCGCGCAGGGCCTCTGCCGCTCGTTTGCGCTGCGCGATATCGCGCAGAATGACGGTGAAAATCCATTCGCCCCCCAGATCGAGTTTGGAGATGGAAGCCTCGGCGGGAAACTCGTGTCCGTCCTTGCGCAGACCAAACACTTCGCGACGTTGCCCCATCCCCCGCGCGACCTCCCGGGATCGCGCAAAATCTTCGAGATGCTGGCGGTGCGCGCCAACGAAACGTCCCGGCAGCAGCAGATCGAGCGATTGGCCGACAATTTCGGCTTGAGCGTATCCAAAAATCCGTTCTGCGCCTCGATTGAACAACACGATGCGTTGCTTGGCGTCCACCGAAATGATGGCGTCTTCGGCGATTTCCAGGATACCTTCAAAACGAGCCTTGGCGGCGCGCGTCGCTTCCTGGGATCGCACCTGTTCCGTGACGTCCATCACCGCTCCGACAAATTCGACGTCGCCTGATTCGACCCGAGTCGCACGAGCCACGACGTGGACTTGTTTGATCGAACCATCGGGCATCAACAAACGATGTTGGAGATCAAAACCGGTTCGGTCGCGCATCGCGTCATCGAAGATCCGCTGCACGCGGGACCGGTCTTTCGGATGCACTCGATCGAACAAGCGCTTCAGCGTGGGTTCCGTTTTTTGATCGTATCCAAGGATGCAAAACGTCTCGTTCGACCAGATCAGTTCGCCGCTGGAAACACTCCAACCGAAACTGCCCGTGCGACTCAGTTGTTGCGCCTGGGCCAAATAGGCTTCACTGCGGTGTAACCGTTCCTCGGCGCACTTGTGGTCAGTGATGTCCGTCGCAATGCCGCTGGCCAGGTGCGCTTTGCCGCTGGCGTCGAAACTCAGCGCACCGCGTTCGTGGATCCAGCGCAGCGGGCCGTTCGATCCGACGATGCGATATTCGATATCGTAGTTGATAGATTCGCCAGCAATCCATTGCGCGAAGGTACGGATGACCCGTTCGCGGTCGTCCGCATGGATCACGTCCGTCCATAAGCGAGGATTCCGATACAGCGCCCCGATCGGTATACCCCAGATACGCTCGAAACTGGGGCTTGCGTACACGATTTTTTCCGGTTCCAGCGCCCTGATCCAGATCACTTCGGGGATGGCGGCCACCATGTGACTAAAGCGCTCCTCGCTCTGCCGCAGCGCGGTTTCGGTACGCTCCCGCTCGATCACAATCGCCGCCAAGTATGTAATCTGTTCAATGATTTCATGCTGTTGTGACGAAGGGTAGCCCGGTTGGCGCGAATAGAGCGCGAAGGTGCCCAACACTTTTCCATCCGTGGCATAGATCGGCGTAGACCAACACGCGTGCAATCCGTGTGCCAAAGGGAGATCGCGATGAGCGGCCCATAGCGGATCGGTGGCGATATCGAACACGATCACGGGCTGGCGACGGTAAACGGCTGTGCCGCACGAGCCGACGGTGGGGCCGATGACCAAACCGTCGGTCAAGCGGGTAAAACTAGCTGGTAGACTGGGCGCCGCACCATTCCAAAGGCGGTCGCCGCTCGAATCCAACAGCAAAATCATCGCCAGAGCACCGCTGGACATTTCCTCGACCAGTCGGCACAGCGCATCGAGAATCGACGGCAGAGGATGACCCCGCGCGCTCATTTCGAGCACTCGCTTCTCGCCCGCAAGCAAGGCTTCCGACCATTTGCGATCTTCGATGTCGATGGTCTGCCCATACCACTTGATCAAGGTTCCCCGTTCGTCGTACAAGGGCACGGCGCGAAATAGGAACCAACGATATGCGCCGTCGAAGCGCCGCAGACGCGCTTCCGCCTCGCCCGGCTGGCCGCTCGCCAGCACCGAACGCCAATAGTCCACCAACCCTGGCAGGTCGTCAGGATGGATGGCCACCCGCCAGCCCCAGCCGCTAGCCTCCGCCAGCGTGAGTCCGGTGTATTCCCGCCAGCGCTGGTTGAGAAAATCGATGTAACCGTCCGCTTGGGCACTCCAAACCAGGCCGGGAATGGTGTCGATGACGAGGCGATGGTTATTTCCCGTGCCGCTCAAGGATGGGTCGCGGCTGTCGTCGTGGAGGGTCGACATGGGTGATGTAGCTCTCCCAGATGATTTGTGGATTACAGCGTAATGGGTCGGGTTGGGCGCACGCACCTAACCCGACCCTCGGCATGATCGCAAATGTCGGGTTACGCTGCGCTAACGGGGTTCGAGTAGCAATCGATACTGCTGACGAATTCGGTAACGACACGATCCATGTCGGGTTCCATCGCCCCACCTGTGTCGCCTGTAGCCGCCGTCCCCTCTGCACCCGAGCTAAGACCGATCCCCGCAAAAGGTTGTGCTGCGTTATTCTGAGACCGATAGGATTCTGACGATCTCTGTGCGGAATCAGGCAGCCAAGGAATAGAATTGTTCGGCAGGGGATAGCTCCTGCCTGGTGACGATGATCATCTGCCCCTTCTTGGTTATGTGCACCAGTTCGATACCTTGCAGGGTCACTCGGGCGGAACGGAAGGATTGGAATCCTAACATCGGCCGAACAATTCGTTTAACCGCGCGATGATCCTGTTCGATTAAATTGTTTAAGTACTTGTTTTGGCGAATCTCAATGGCATGACCGGGCTCTATGAGATCTCCCGTGGAGACCACAAGATGTAGGGGTGTGGGTTTCACACCCA
>DAOTGT010000048.1:0-21484 GCA_035447285.1 Candidatus Competibacter sp. | reverse complement strand
CGCTGTTGCGGGAGGCCGAAGAGCAAGCGCGCCGCACCGGCCACTCGATGATCCCACCGCACTACGACCTCAAGCAATGGCTGACCCGCTGCTACACCGTGCTGGCCCGCCATGGCGTCACCCGCAAGCATGGCCTGGTCACCCACGCCTACTACGGCCGCGAACCGGTTACCGCCACCGCACCCTTGCCGACCGTGGAAGAGCGGCGCCACCAGGCTCGCGAGCTGAGCGTCCAGAAACGGCTGCTCGCCGCCCGGCTCAAGGACCGCATCGGCACCACCACCCGGCGCGGCCTGGACGCGGTCTCGGCCAGTACCCAGGCGCTGCGCGCGCGCCTGCTGAATCGGATGCTCGCCGACCTGCTGCGCCTCGGCGTGCCCCTGAGCACCCCGGATGCACTGTCGAAATCCCATGTGGACGCGCTGCTGAGGTACTGGCGCCAGGCTGCGCTCACGGCGGACAGCCAACGCCAGCGGGTGCAACTGCTGGCCCAGCTCTGCGAATGGCTGGACCAGCCCGAGCTGGCGGTCCAGGTGCGCAACGCCTGGAAAGCCGAGGCCGAGGCCGAGGCCCCGCCGTGCCCCTGGAGCGAGGCGCGGATTCAGGAACGCCTCCAGGCGATCCGGGCGATCGATGCCCGCGCCGCCTTGCATCTGGAGCTGGTGCGGGTCTTCGGGATGACCCACCGTCAGGCCGGGGCGCTGCAACCGGGCACGGCCGGCCGCGACGGGGTCCTGGACGTGCTCTGGGAAGTCCCCAAGGATCAGGTCCTGCGTTTCTCCGTCGCCGGCGAACGCCAACAGGCGGTGCTGGACGCGGCCCGCCATCTGCTACCGGACCCGGAGGAGGCGGTCTGTCCGCCCGAACTGGCGCTGGAGGCCTGGTTGCGCCGGGTCTATGACCTCATGCGCACCGTCGGCGGGATCGGCGTTCCGGGCGAACCAACCCTGCGGGCATTGCAGGACCGCGACGCCCCAGCACCTCAAGTCCTGGCGCGGGACGCCTATCTACTGGCGCGCGCCGGGCTGAAACGTCCACGATTCTTCTAGGAACCTGTTTATTCGTGGCGGCGGGAATGCGCGAATTTGGCGCCATCCGGCCGCGAACCGCTCCCTCCGTCGTCGACCGCCACTTTGGTGGCGCCGCCATGCTGCGTCGCCCTCGGCCGGCAGCGCACCTTGATTGCCCCCTTCGAGAACGCCTCGTCGGTCGCCTTGCTCGACCACACATAGGCCTCGCCCGCCTTGAGCTGCGCCATCCGCTCCGGCGTCAGATTGGCCAGGGCCGCGTTCGCCTTCTGGAGGTGCTTGAGCCAGGCCGGCGAGTTGAACTTGTGCAAGATGATCTGGGTGGACAGCTCGATCAGGCTCACCGGCACCGATGGCGGGTCCTGGCTCGCCACCAGGATGCTCACCCCTTTGTGGCGCATCTCGCGCACCACTTCGATCAGGCCGGCCACCAAATCCGGACTCTCGATGTACTTGTGTGCCTCGTCGAACACCACCAGCTTGTTGAAGCCCCGACCGTCGACGCGGGCGTCCGCGAACAGTTCCAGCAGCACCACGAACAGGCCGAGCGCGAAGTCTTTCTCGATGAACTCTTCGCGCAGATCGACGATCACCAGGCGACCGGGCCGCACCACCCCGGTCAATGTCGTGGCGTCGTCGATGAAGTCGCTGGCCAACTCCAGACGGTCGCGGGCCAGCGCCTTGAGATGGTCCGGGATGGTCGAGGCTTCGACGCCCGCGCGGAGGCCGTCCAGGGTGATGCAGTCGCGCATCGACCGCATGATACGGATCAGTTGGCGGATGTAGGTCGCCTGATTGCCCACCGCGCCCATCAGGAACTTCCAGTGGGACGCTTTTAGTTCCGAGGCGGCGAACCGCAGCGGCAGCACCTGGAGATTCGGATAGTCCGCTTGCCGTTCGGCCAGCTTGTCGGGCGGCACCAGCAACACCACGTCGCTCAGCGCGCGGGGTTCGGCGCCGTAGACTTCGCGAAGCTGGCGCACCTGCTCGTCCACCGCGTTCGCCCCCACCATCGAGGTGAATTCGGGTCGGTAATCCATCGTCGGGCTGTAGTGGAAAATGACAGTCGCCAGGGGCCGGGGCAATAAGTTGATGCCGGGGATGGGCAGGGAAGCCATCTCCATCACGGTGCCGAGGGTGTAGCTCTTGCCGCCGCCCTGAACACCGAACAGGCTGATGGTGTGGGTCTGGTTCAAGTCGAAAGCCACCCGGCGCCCGGCAGTTTCGCCCAGCACCCCATACTGCGGCGAAGGGCCGGTGGCGCCGAGCAGGATGTCATAGGGCGTGGGGGGTTCCACGTCTTCCATCCCAATGGGGGCCGACAACGGTACGGGGCCGTTCCGCCGCTCGGCGGGTGGCGGCGTGGCCTCGATCGCGAGTTCCACTGTCTCGTCCGGGGGCGTCTCGGGCCGAATCGACGGAATTGCTGTGGATTCCCGCAGCGGCGGTTCCGCCGTCGTTGCCGCCCGCGCGTCCTCGGCGTTCAGCGCCTGCGGCGCGCGATAGAACAGCGAATGGTCTTGGTCCCCATCGAGAGTCCGTTCGCGGACCGGACTGAGAAAGGCCGCCGTATCGTAGGTCGGAATGTTGGGCGCTAGAGCCCGCCGCCGGTGTAGTTCCTGGGTGATCTCGGCGGCTAAGTCACCGCGTGCCTCGGATATCAAGGTCATGGACGGTTCGGTCTCGCCGACGGCGGCATCGATCAATTGTTGGATCAAGTCGCGCCCGATCCGGTAAAACTCGATCCCGTTTTCCTGCTCTGGTGGTTCGGTACCAGTCTTGCCGAAGTCGAAAACGATAGCGCTGCGCGTGAAGGCCAGGCGATAGGTCTCGGCGTCGAGACGCTTCAGAAAACAGCGCGCTTCCTCGGCGGCTTCCGGGAAAATCACCCCGTGGCGCTCGGATCGCGCCAGATAGAACTCCAGCAGCGCCGATAAGTCGCGATTCTTAATGGCACGGTCTGGTCGGTCGCCGTCCCAGCGTCGGGGATCGAAGTGGTGGGCCAGCACCTGCTCGGTTTGCGCGATCTGCTCCATGATCGAACGCTTCAGGTGTTCGTAGGCCGACAAATCGCCCACCGCGTTATAGCACTTGACTTCGACCAGGCGGCAGGTAATGGAGCGATTCGCTGGTTCCAGGTCGAATAGCGCCAGATCGGTGCGCCGGAAATTCACCTCGTCGCCCAGTTCGAGCGCGTTCTGGCGCAACGCCCGATACAGTTCCAGATGGGCGTCCAGCGGCACGACGATCTGATTCTGAAAAACGCCTTGGTGTTCCAGAAACAGCCGGGACAGAGCCAGCCCCAGCGCTTCCGCCCGCTGAGTCGGCGCCGAGAGCAGCTTGAGCGCCAAACGTCCTGACAGCGACCGGAGCTGATCCAGCAGGATCAGGGCGTGCCGGCCCGAGGCGGGCAGGCCGTAATCGCGCAGGATAGGCGCCAGCAGGGCTTCCAGTTCCGCGACGGAGCGCGACGTGATCGCCAGCCGGTGGCTCATGGCGTTGGCCATGTCCGGTGAATGGTCGATCAGATAATCCGGACGGGTGGGATGTCGGCGATGGTCGAAAAACTCGATGCCCAGATTGCGATCGATGGTCAGCACCCAGTCGCTTGCTTCGTGCACCTGGTGCAGCAGCGCCCGTTCGTCGGCGGACAGACTCAGGGCTACCACCGGCCGGCCGTTGGGCAGACACTGGCCCCGGGCGAGGGCGGCGGTGGCCACCGACAGCAGGCGTGCGGTCGCACCGAGCAGGTCGGTCAGTTCCTCGGCGTCGGTCAACGATTGAGGGATGCCGTGCAGTGGCCAGCGCAACCAAGTAATCGATTGCTCGTCCTCGCGGTACTCCACCGCGAAGGGTTGCACCAGGCCGTGCACGAAGGACGCCTCATCCGCCGGGCGTGCGTCGACAGCCCGAATCTCCTCGGCGGGGAACAGGTCGAACAGGAACGACAAATGCGCCGGATGGCGGTCAGGTTCCTTGCGAAACTCCTCGATGGCGCGGATTGCCAGCCGGAGCTTCGGATGCAAATGGCTTTCGGTCGGGGTCGAGAAGGCGTCGGCTTCCCTGGCGGTGATCCCCGATTCGGGATTCAAGAGTTCGATCAGGGCCTCGCCGATGCCGGGCGCGTCCGGATCGGGCACGAACAGACGCAAATCGTAGCGAAGATCGGCGAATTCGGACTGCCTTTGCAGGGCCACCAGCATGTCGGCCAGCACCGTGGCCCGGCCGGCGTTGAAGGCGTTGAGGGTCAGGGTGCCGACGTAGGGATGCTGGACCAGATAGCGCCGTACCCGCGCCGCCAGGTAATCCGCGTCGATGAGGGCGCCGCCGATGGACGGCTCCGGCAATCCCAGGGCCGAGCAAACGTCGCCTACCAGCCCGCGTGGATCCGCTTCGTCAGTGGCCGCGTACAGCGACCAAAACGGGTTGAGGTTGTCCACCAGCAGGGCGGTGCGGCCGAGCTCCTCGCCGAACGGAACCACCGGCGGAAAACCCGCTGGGGCCAGTTGCTTGAGCACCGCATCGCGAGTGGGCGCCACGAACTCGCGGTCGACGGTTCGCGCCTGGGTCAGCCAACAGCGGGCGAGCTGCGCCCAAGCAGCATGCCAAACGAGGCGCAGCGGATGGGTCGATCCCAGGAGCACGGCTTCCCGGCGGTGGCCCCGATAGTCTCGCAGCACCAGCGCGACCGAATCCACCCCGAGCGCGACCCGGAGTTCCTCAAAGCCCCGGCGGGCGGTTGCGGCGTCCGGCGCCGCGCCGCGCGCCAGCGCGGCCTCCAGCCAGGCGACGTAGGCGCCGGCGTAATCGCACACCGGAATCTTCAGCTCCAGCAGATCGGCGCCTTGCACGATCGACTGGTCGTCGCCCCGCAGGACAGCCGAGAACAATTCCGCCCGCGCCGCGCCAAAGCGTCGCGCTTCCTCGGTGCCGGGCCACGGCAGCAACAGCGGCGTCCGCTCGATGGCCCCGGTGGGCTGGATGTCCAGGCGCGCCCGGTTCAATCCGAGCGGATCGGCGAGAAACGCCCGTTCGACGGCGGCCAGGGTGCTGGAGACCAGGACGTTGGCTCGGCCTTCCTTGCCGAGCCGGACCTCCAGAACATCGGTACCCACCGCACGGGCGCGCGCGTGCTTTTCGACCCAACCGCGTCCCGAAACGCGAATCGCCTCCGGGTCGCGTCCCTGGGCGACCGCGCCGAACTGTGCTTGAAACCAGGCGTGCATCACGCTGGGCGTGCGAGGCACCGCCCGTTGAGGCGGCTCGACCTCGACCTCCTCGTCGGTCAGCACATAGAAGAGATCGCTTTCGTTCGGCGCGGCCTGTTCGCCGGCCGTCGGCGACCGGGGGAGCGGCTCGCGCTGGCCATCCACCAGCGGAATGCGTTCGCCATCCCGGGTTTCGGCGTACACGCGCACGAAGTGCCAGCCTTCTTCCCATTCGATTTTGCCGATGGCGGAGAAGGTGATCTTGGCGGTATCGATCGCTCGCGTCCAAGCCGCCTTGCGCCGTCTGAGGCCGGTGGGGCCGTTGTCGCGGGAGACCACTTCGGCGACGAACCGGTTCAGGCCCTGAACCGTGGCCGGCAGGGGATCGACTCGGAAGGAAACGGCGAATTTTTTCTGGCCGGTCCTGGAAATCGGCAAAATGCGTTGGCCGATCAACTCGGCCAGTTTCGGGTCGGCCTCATCGTTCTTGACGACTGGCAGGTCGGGCAGCTCCAGGTCGCCGATGAAAATCGCGTCCGGCGCGATTCCGCCGTCCTCGAACACCCAGCGGTTGAAGGCGAGCGGCCAGTGAGCGCGATCCTTGACGATCCGGTGGGTCCAGTCGCGCGGATCGGCGACGCCGGCGCGAGCGAAAAACTCGCCCAACTGCTTGCAAAACGCCGGGTCGCGCAACCCGAGGTCCAGCGCGCGGGCGCGTTCCGAACGGGTCGATCCGGTAATCCGTTCGACGCATTCGCGATTTCTGCCCAGCCGGGCCGGCGCTCGCTCAGGTTGGGCCAACAGCTCGAAATCCGGGATCAGGCCGGCCTCAAACAGGGCCGCGCCGATGGCGGCGGGATCGAAATCGTTGACCTTGGCGGTGAGCAGGAACCGCGCCAGCGCCGGTTCGTCGGCGTAGGCCCAGCCGGATGCCCGCAGATCCGCCAGCACGGTTTCGAGCGCGCCGCGTCCCGAGGGCGGCGCATCGGCGAGGAGCGCGGTAATCAGTTCGCGATAAATGCCATCGACGGTCACGTCCTCGAAGGTGGCCACGCCGAAGGAATCCTCGGCCGACGCCCGCAGATCGTTGGGTACGAAGACCAGTAAGGGCGGCCGCAACTCGTCGTCCGGAAGGGGATTACGCAGTTCGACCAGCTTGGTGCCGGTCACCGCGAAGTCGGGCGCCTGGACGCGCAGCGGCTCGTCGGCCAGCACCACGACCGTCGCGGCCGGCATCCGGGCGCGCAAGCCGCCGCATAGGCGCACCATCAACTCGCGATCCAGGTCGGTCACCCTCATGCAATGTCCGGCGACACGGGTTTCCAGCACGCCGGCGAGGCGGGGTAGCAACACCGCCTCCAGCGCCGCGTTCCACTCCGGGTCGGTGAGTTCGCGCAGGCCCTGGCTCATGTTTCAGTTCCTTCGGCGGGTTCGGCGATAGCGTAACGGGGGACCACGGTTTGGGTGACGTAAGCGTCCGACAGATCCCGGTAGAAACCGATTTCCCGCAAGCGCGCGGTGAAAGCCTGGACGTTGGCGCGCAGCGCCTTGCGGTCGTCGATGGACGGCGGGCCGAAACCCTCGGCGGGGGGCAAGCGGTCGATGTAGAGGCCGTAGCGTTCCCGCAGGAACGCCAGCAGTTCGTCGATCCGCAGTTCGGCGGTGTGGTAGCCCCGTTCCCCTACCCGTAGCACCGCGATCTGTAACAGCACCTCCAGCAAGCGGCTGTCGAGCGCAAACCGGCGCGGCGCGTTTTTGGCGCGGGCCTGCGCCAGCAGGGCGCCCGGCCGATTTTTCTGCATCATCGCGTCCAGGGATTCAATGATGTACTGGCGGTGAAACGCGCCCCGCTGCGCCATCAGGATTTCGATGAAGGTCTCGAAATCCGAAAGCCCCAGTTTCAGCAGGGCGGCGGTGTCCTGGGCCTGGTCGCCTTCTTCGTCCGCCAGCGAATCGCGCAATTCCTGCAGCCGCCCGTTGAAATATTTTTCCCGCTCGGCGGCATAGGCGTCGCCCTGCAAGGCGAACACCTCGTGCAGGCTCAGACTCTTTGATAACCCCGGGATGATTTTGCCCCTGGACATCAGGAAGTCACCAAATTCGTCCAGCTTCCGGGCCACGAAGTAGGCGCGCACGAAGCCGGGAATCCGCCGGTACCAGGTCTCCGCGCTGCGTTGCGCGAGAACGGCCGTGGGGGATTCGGCGTTGCCGGTCAGGTCCACCAGCAGGCCCAGGCGGTAAGGACAGTCGCCCTGTGGATCACACATCTCTTGGGGCCGCATGGGGCAGGCCGCATCGAAACAGAGCGGGTCGGCGGCGTGCCGTTTCTGCCAGGCCGGCGCCAGCTTGAGCAGGCGCAGGTGATAGAGCGCCAGGTGGAACGACAACAGCAGCTTCAAGTAATCGACCATCACCGCGCGTGGCATGAAAGATCGGTAGAACAGCAATCGCTGAATGTCTTCCGCCAGCAGATCGGCGGACCCGACGCACATCGGCGGGAACCGATCGCCGCTTTCCTTGGTGTTGGCGGTGTCCTTCCGCTGCGAGAGAAAGTGCAGCAGGGTGGCGGTCTCGATGTCGGTGAGGGTCTTGTCGTCGAATTCGCGGGTGACTTTGTTGAAGCCGTCGAAGAAAAAAGCTTTCAGGTGTTCGATGGCGTGATGGCCAGCCTGCCGCCGGGCGTGGTGCAGCATCTGGTAAAGCTGCTGCGCCGCCCCGTAGTCGCGGGAATGCTTGGGATTGCGGAAGCGATAAGTGTAGCCGTGCAGTGGCCGGGGACCGGCCACCGCCGGGTTGCGTTTGCCGCGATTGACGATGTCCATCAGATGGGTCTCGACCCAGCGCTCGACGATGTCGCGGTGCTGGGCGAAGCCGATGAATGTGGCGCGGGCCTCGATGATATCGTCGACGAACTGGGCGACCGTCAATTCGCGTTTGTCGCGGAACACGCTGGGATAGCCGCCATGTTCCAGCCGCTCGAACAGACCGGTCAGCACTCGATCCATTTCGATGTGTTTGAAGTCGAGATAGCTGATCTTCGGGAGGCGGAATTCCCGGTCCTTCTTGCGCAGCGCCATTGGCTTATACCTCCCCTGGCAGCAGCCGCAGTTCGATGCGGCCGTCGTCGTGCCGCGCCAGCCGATAGAAATCGTGGCCGGTGGTGGTCAACAGCATCTCGCGGTAGGGCTGCGCGTTCAGGCTGTTCTTGAAAACGTCCAGGCAGAGGTAGAAGCCCTGCATTTCCTCCACGCTGGGCCGGTAGCCTTCGTTGAGGCGCACCAGCATTTCGAACACGTCCAGGTTGATCGCCAGCTCGCTGCGCACACTTAGGGCGCCATCGCCGTGAAACGACAGCTTCAGGCCGGTGGGCAGGTGCTCGACGAAGCGGGCCTTGGCGGCGAAGTCCTGCACGTCCAGCGCGAAGCCAGCCAGCGGGAACAGGCGATAACCCCGCACCGTGCCGTGCTCCACCTGCCGCAGTTGCAGGGCCAGATGGCCGCTCAGACGGTCGGCGCGTTGCAGGCCCTCGCCCCGATTGATGGCGCGCAGGATTTCGGCGGCGAGGCCGGTCGCCGGTTCGATGCCTCGGACGATATCCGCCAGGCGCTTGGCTGCCCGGTACGGCAGCATCGGTTCCCAACCGCCGTCGCGGCGCTCGAAAAATTGCTTGCGGCGCATCATGGTAACGTATTGGCGGTGCTGTTGCACCCGCGTCGCCGACTGGTCCGCGCCACGGGGTAGTTCGTCGAATAGGCGTTTCAACACCTCGCCATCGAATCGCCCACGCCGATCGAAGCGAAACAGTAGGCGGTCGTCGGGTTGCGCGAAATCCAGGCCCCGGTCGAAGCGCGGATCTTCCTTGCGCCCTATGTCCACCTCCGCGAGCAGCGCGAGCAGGCGGTCGGCGGTCGGCTCGCCGCCGCCCATCCAACTGTTGAAGTAGAAGCCGCGGGCAATGGCGTCGTGTTGGCCGGCGGCGTACAGGGCGTGAATCCCGGCGCAGTCGCGGTTGCCGATCAGCATGAATGAGAGGGCCGAGCGCAGATCGCGCATGGTGACGTGCAGCCGCCCGCGCAGGTGAATCAGGGTGTAGAGCAGTTTCAGCCGCTCGATCAGCCGGGGAGCGGCCGTTTCGTCCTGGAAGCCGCGGGCGTTGTGCAGAGCGTAGCAACGGGTGTTCAGGTCGCAATGGTCGCAGGGCGCCCAGTGGGCGGCGGACGTCATCCGCTGGATCGCGCGTTCCAGGATCGAGTCGCCCTCGGCGTCGGCGACGACGCTGCGCAGGTTGAGGTTGACCACGGCGATGCCGGCTTCCGTCTCGCCCGAAGCGAAGCCGCGCCGCACCACGCCGGCCAGCGCTGGAAACTCGCGGTCGTGGGTGGCGAGAAAATCGATCAGCCGTCCTTCGTTGATGGCGATCAGCCGGATTTCGGTCGCTGGCCACCGCGCGGGGTCGCGGCCGGCGAAGGGGGCAAGGAAGTCCAGCAACACCTGGTTGTTGTCCTTGTCGCCCTCGTCCTGGCTACCGTCGTGGTTGATCCAGTAGGGCCGGCCTTGCCATTCCAGCCGGCTACCGTTGGGCAGGCTCCGATCCACGGTTCCACCACGTCGCGCGACCTCCTGTTCCAGGTGTTGCAGGAAGGCGGTTTTGCCGTCGCCCGCGTTGCCGGTGATCAACACCAGCCGGAATTCGCCGGCCAGCACCGCCGGCAGCAGCGCGCGGTCGAGAGCGGTGTCGACATAGACCGACTCGCCCCAGGCGTCCATGCCGCGCGTGCCGGCGTTACTGCGGCGGCTTTGGCTGTAGAGCGTGAGCAAGTGGGTGACGAAGGGGTTGGTGTTGGGTTCCGCTGGCGTGACCGTTCCGTTCTCCGCGCGCTCGCCGGCGGGAGTAAGAGCCGGGCTCGGCATTCGGGTCGGGCGGCGGGCGTGGCGAACTTCGCTCAGCGCGGCGCGAAACTCCAGCGCCGAGCCGAAACGTTCCGCGCGCTGGGGGGCTATCGCCTTGAGCACCACGGTGGTCAGTTCGGGGGCCAGGTCGGCGCAGCCGGACCGTTCGCGCGGGTCGGGGGCGGGCTGGTTGCAGGGCGGTTCGCTGACCTCCCACGGGTAGCGGCCGGTGATGGCTTCGTACAGGGTGAGGCCCAGCGCGTACAGGTCGCGGTCGGCCCGGTCGCCGTTGCGCGGGGTCGCTTCAGGGTCGAAGTCGGGCGGCAGGTAGCGACGCGAGCCACCGCCGCGCGCCTGGCGGTCGTCTGCTCGCGTCGAGACGTTGAAGTCGATGATCTTGGCGCCTTTGGGCGTCCACAGCAGGTTGCGCGGCTTGATGTCGCAATGGTGGAAGCCTTGGGCGTGCAGGTGGGCCAACCCTTCGAGCACTTGTTTGCCCAGTTCCAGGGCGTCCTCGGGGGCGAACAGACGGTTCTGGATCATGTCGCCGACGTCCGACCCTTCCACGTATTCGAATACCAGGAAGGGAATTCGTGCGCCCTCGGGGCCGGGCAACACGTCGGCGTCCAGCACGCGCACCACATGCGGGTGTTCGGGAATGTGGGCCAGGTGCCGATATTCCTGCTTGAGCCGTTCCAGGGTGGAATGACGGTCGCTGACGACGAGTTTGATGGTGCGGGCCACGTCGCCGAGGGTGTCGATGACCTTGTAGACGACGCCGAAGCTGCCGCGACCGAGCTGCTTTTCGACGATGAATTTGTGGGTGAGGGCGTAGCCGGCCGGCAGGTTGAGATAGTCCACTTCTGAGCCGGGGGCGGGCGGCGGTTCGGGTGGGGGCTTTGGTTCCAGCGTGCTCTCCGTCGCTGGAGCGGCCACCAGCAGCGCCTGCAATCCGGCCAGCGCTGCAACCGCCGTGGGGCGCTGCGCAGCGTCGAAGCGACATAGGGCTTGTAGCCAGGCATCGAAAGTCGGGTTGAGTTCGGGCCGCAGTTGCGAGGGGTTCAGCGGAAAGACCGCGTCCCGGTCGAACACCTGGCTGGGGTTGCCGCCGAACGGGCGTTCGCCGGCGAACAGTTCGTAGAGAATCAGGCCGGCCGAGAACAGGTCGGAGGCCGCGCTGGCGGCTTCGGGGGCGCGGTACGCTTCGGGCGCGACGTAGGCCGGCTCGACCAGATCGATGATGTCGCCGGCGATGGAGCGGCTGCGGTCGATGCCGGGTCGGGCGAAGTCGAAATCGGTCAACCGCGTGGCGCCGTCCTGCCCGACCAGGATGGCGCCCGGCGTGAGGTTGCGATGGGTGACGCCGTGGTGGTGGGCGTGCGCCAGCGCGGCCAGCAGGTCTTTGGCGATGCGCCATTTCTGGTCCAGGGTCAGCGCGAGCTGGGGCCGCGCCAGATGGAGGGTGAGGGCTTGGCCGGGCGCGTCGTCCAGAATCAGGACAAAGGCTTGTTCATCGTCGGTCGGAAAGAAGTCGCGGGCCGCGACGATGTTGGGGTGCAGCGGCAGTTGCGACAGCGCCCGGTAGGCGTTGGCGATGCGGTTGATCTGGGCTTTGCGGAGGTCTTCGGGCTGGTAGGGGTCGGCCTGGTAGACCCGCAGTCGCGCCGCGCCGCCGGCGAAGGCGTTGGTGGCGCGGTATTCGGTGTAGTGGTCGGCCCCGCCCAGTTTTTCCGTGACTTCCCAGTGGCCGAAGCGCAGTTTGGCCGGGGCGGGTTTCATGCGGTTCAGGGCGTGCAGAATCAGGGATTGATGGGCGAGGATGTTTTTGGAGAAACGCGGCGGAATGCGGGTCGCGTCCTGGAAGAAGCGCGCGGCGTCCTTGAGCGTGACGACGGCTTTGCCGTCCTGGTCGGCGGGGTCGTTGAGGTGGGCGTCCGGCGCGGTGAGCAGGACAGTGGCATCGACATAGACGCCGTCCAGTTCGGCGCGGCCGGGATGTGCCTGGGTGATGAGGCCCTTGATGGTGCGGGCGTGGCCGCGCAGCTTGGCCAGCGGGGAGGGGTAGGGCGCGCGGCCGTCGGGATACCATTTGGGGCCGTACACGTCGATCAAGCCCCGCGTGCCTTTCACGTCGATCAGGTACAGAGCGTGCGGGGCGAGCAACGCGAGGTCGATCTCGAAGCGTTCGCCCTGACGTTCGATCTCGAAGTTGTGCAGGAGGATGAAACGGTCTGGCAGGTGATCCCGCAGGTGGGCAATGGCCACGCGCTCGGCGTCGTTGGCGGGTTGACCCACGGGGAGCACTTTGGCCATTAGTCTTCTCCCCCGCCGATTGCGATCTCAACCATCCTCGTTGCTTCATCCAGCAACGCTACCGCCCGATGACGAGCCTCATACGCACTTACAACCTTTTCGTGGATGGCTTTCTGGATCGCTTTATCCGGATACGGAACGGGCAACTCACCTCGAAAGGCATAGTGATGATCTTGCAGTTTGGTTCCGGAAGAAATAGAGCGCAGCATTCGGAATGCTGTCTCGGAACGCATGAATGCAAATAAACAACCTCGTGGCATTACTTCACTATCAGCGATAACGCGCAAAATATGCTCCGAAAACGCCATCTTAGTCCATGATCCCCATACAAATTCAGCACGGCAGTAGAGTTCGCTTTCACCTAAAGTACCTTGTGCTGCTACTAGAGCTGCCCCAAGCACCCCAAGCGAATCTGGATCAAGAGCGGTTTTGGCAATCCATCTGCCTTCAGGTCTTAAACAGAAAAGCTCTTTTTGACCGATCATCTGATAGGCATGTCCAGGAGCAGCATCAATCCGCTTAAATCGTTCACCGCGGGAGAGAGTACCGGGCAGGCAGATTTCCTTGAGTTTCTTATGTGGCCCTTGCGAAATTCGCTCGGCGAGTTTTTTAAAGCGAGGATTGAAGTTTAGAGCGCGCAGAGAAGGTGTACTGATGTGGGAAACGGCAAATCCAACGTCTGGTCCCCAGCTATGCCATTCATCAGCGGTAATGTCCGACAGTCCAACGGATTCAAAGAGATCGACAGTTGCCTGCTTGCCTTCGGTTTGGTATGTAGTAAGGAGGCGAGCAGCTTTATCGATCTTGGTGTGAATTTGTCCCTCGAATTCATCCCCAAACCTTGGCACCGGCAAATTCGCAATATGCTCCGGCTCAATATGCTGAATAATCGCGCCATAAGTCCCCGACACCACCAGCGGCACGCCGTATTTGCTGGAAAGAAAGGCGTAGAGATAGCCGGGTGGAATGCGGGATTCGTCGGGAACGACCTTCATGATGTGCTGAGATGACCACATCCCGGCCATGTCCGGTCGTACATAGGTCATCCGTCCAATCGTACCTGAGCATGTAATGAGCGTCATGCCTGGTTCGAGCTTTAAGTACGAAAGATACCGCGACTCGGCATAACTTTTCTTTAGCAAAGGTAGCATTGACAGGTCGGCATTCATCATGTCGCTGTTACTGAGGAATGGCACACCGTACCGCGGATCTTCAACCCAGTGCCGCGCAAACATCGGCCCGTTGTAGATACCGCCAGCATAACCGGCAGTCAGCGACTTTAACGGCTCCTTCGGTGCATCCAGGCTCTTGAGCGTATCCCGCGCTTCCAGCGCCCCGGACATATACGGATTGCAATCCAGCCGTCGCCCGCCTTCCTCCAGCCAACTCGACCGCACCACGCGGGCGTTCTTGAAACTCTCGAACTTCATGTCGGCGTCTCCGGTGGAAACCAGGCTTGCAGCGTGGCGTGCAGTTCCAGGAAAGCCGCGTCGGCGCAGCCCTTGATCGAGATGCGGCCGGCGAGTTCTTCATAGATGGCGGATGAGCGCGGCCGGCGTGTCTGGCGCAACACCCACTCAGCGGTTTCCTTCGGGCGCAGCGGCTTTGCTTGCCCGGCGGGCCACCAACCCCGTTGCGCCAACAGTTCGCGCAACGCCAGCTCGCCCCGGTAGCGCAACGCTTCGGCCACGCGCGGGTTGTCCTGCCAAATCCAGTTTTCCAACTCCGGCTCGATGGCGATGACCTTGGCGGCATTTTTGCGCCAACCGGAAGCTACGAGGTTCGCGGTGATGTCGGCCACGATTTTCGACTGGCCGGGCGAACCGCCCCACTCGCAATCGAGCACTACCAACGCTCGCTGGTGGCTGCGCTGATAGGGTCGGAGCAATTCATGGGCGCGGCTGTAGACGCCGGGATCGTTGCCACCCTCGTCCACCAACAGGTCTTTACCGATCTCGGCGTCGAACTCAAACAGCGCGCAACCCAGGCTGCGGTGCCACTGATCGCGCCCAAAATAGCCCCGGAAAACCGCCGCCATGTTGCTGTCCGCCACCAGAATCACGCATGGACGTTTGCGGCCGCTCATCCCAGCACCCCCGCCGCGAACAAACTGCCCAGGTCGATCCCGCCGCGCCATTCCCGCAGGCGCGGGTGATCGGTTCCGGCCACCATCTCCACGCCACCCGCATCGGTCAGTCGTCCACAGAGAATTTGGTCGAGCCTGGCCTTGGCGAGGACGACCGGCGAATGCGACGACACCCAAACCTGGCTGTCGTACAGCGACGAGAGCGACTGTAAAACCGCCTCGATAGCGCGCGGATGGATCCCATTCTCCGGTTCTTCCGTCACCAGAATCGTCGGCTGCTGGCCGAGATAGGGCAGGAGCGTCAGAGTGAGAATGCGCAAGGTGCCGTCCGACAAGCCGGACGAGGGCACTTTGAATCCGCCGCGATAGCTCACCACGAAATAGGCGTGGTGATCGTCCTCGCGCTCGCGCACATTGATGTCGGCCACTTGCGGCAAGGCGGTTTTGACGTGGGCGATCCAGTCCGCATACCGCTCGCTGTGGTAGTCCGGCCCGGCGTCTTCCGTCGCGCCGTCCCGTTTAAGATCCAGGGCCAGCCACGGGAGATTACGACCGCTGCCGATGACGGTTTTGGGTTGGCCGGGTGGGCTGGCGAGTCGCATGTCGGCCCAGTTGGGATCGAGAAAGACCGCGCCCGCCGTCAGCAGGTGGTAAAGCCAGCGCGCGGCTGGATAGTCCGTTTCCGATTCGAATAGCACGCGCGGCAAGGCCAGCAATGTGGGTGGCAGTCCCACCTTGGCCGCCGTTGTCCGAGAGCGGCCGGAGGGGACTTCCGCCGTAAATTCGGCGTCGAAACCGAATTCACGCTTGAGGATCGGCCGCCAGTGCTTGTTGCCCTCCGCCCGAATACCGTGATAACCCGCTTGTTGGCGATCCGGTCCCCGCGCTTCCGGAAACACGAACAGATATTCGTTGACGACGTGCAGCTCGCGTTCGTTCGAAATGCGCAAGCCGAGTTCGTAGCGAACGTGCGTGGGCCAGCGCTTCTGGTCTTTCTGAAAAGCCAGCCGCGACTTTTCGGTTTTAAGCCGTGCAAAGAATCCCTCCAGTACCTTAGCCTGAATGGCATCGGGTAATCGGGCTTCCACCGCCAACGAAAAATCGTCGCCGCGCCCGGCAAACACCAGTTCGTTCAGGCTACCGGCGCGGGCCGGCGCATCGGGCCGGCGTTCCATGAAAGGCGATGCGATATTCGTGGCGCTTAGCAAGTCGCCCAGCACAACGGGCAAATCGAGCAGCGTGGTTTTCCCTGAACCGTTGGCGCCGACAATGACTTGAAAGTGGCTTAGATCGATGCCCAACCGCTCGAAACAACGGTAGCGAGTCGCTTCGAGGCGCGTGATCACGAGCCAGGCTCCGGGTATTTCGCGCGGAATTCCGCGTAGGCGGCGACGATGTGAGGCAGGTCGTCATCCAGGATGCGGTCTTTACGACGGAGAATGCGCACCTCCAGCTTGCCGCCGATGCGTACTTTCTCCTCGTAAGTTTTTTCGACCAGGATTTCCTCGCCATCCGGCTGGCGCTTGTACAGTGTGTTGCCGCGCCGGTCAAAACCGACCTTCTCGGCCACCGCCATGAAGACCGGGTAATCCTGCTTCTGGCCCAGATCGGCGGCCTGAATATCCTGCTGGGATTTCTTCTTGAGAAATAGAAGACTGGTGAGGATGTTGACGTTGGCTTCGACGATGAATGATTCCACCGGCAGGTCGATGCTGGCCAGCACCCAGCAATGGCGCAGAATCCAGTAGCGGATGTACTCGTCACCCGGATTGCCGAGAATGCCGTCCGGCAACACGATGCCCATCCGTCCGCCGGGTTTGAGCCATTGCACGCAGCGCTCGATGAACAGCACTTCGGGCGCCACCGCTGGCTTTATGGCCGGCGTCATCACGAAGCCATCGCCCTGCCGTTCCCAGCGCCGCGCCAGCTCGTACTGTTGCAGGATGGTCCGTTCCGTGACCGGAATATCAGAGCCGAACGGCGGATTGGTCATCACCACGTCCACCGTGCCGAGCCGGATGGCCTCGTTCGCCGGCTTGACGCCCGGTAGGTGGCCCGCCGGGAACTCCAGCGAATTCATGTGATAAAGCTGGCCGATGGCGTTGCCCGCCATCATCACGTTCATCTGGGCAGCCCGCACCAGGAAAGGATCGAAATCGGCGCCGAACAACTGGTTAGCGGCGAAGTAGGCCAGACGATCCCGCAGCGAAAGGAATTCATCGGTGTTTTCGTCGCCGGCCTTGAGGCCCTTTTCCTTCCTAAACCGGGCAAGCAGGTGGTTTAGCGTCTCGACCAGGAAACCACCGGTGCCGCAGGCGGGATCGAGGATGCGCTCGCGTTCCTGCGGGGCCAGGATGCTCACCACCAGCCGAATCGCTCCACGCGGGGTGAAATATTGTCCTCGGTCACCGCGCAGATTGGCCCCGACAATTTCTTGATAGGCTGCGCCCTTGGCGTCGACATCGGTGCGGGCGAAATCATAGCGCGACAGTTCGGAGACGATGAAGGCCAGCGCCCGATCCGACAGGGTGATTTCCTCGTTACCTTTGAACAGAGCCGGATAGGCGTGCTTGACGGCGGCGAACAGCGGCTCGATCCGCCGGCGGATGGCCTTCTGGCCTTCGGGTGCAAACGGTTCGTAGGGACCGGCCCAGAAATTTCGCTCCTCGCCAAGCCGGCGCTCGTCGTGCATTTTGCAGAAGATGAGGTAGAGGAACTGCCAGAACGCGGCGTCCTTCGGCATACCTTCGTTGCCATGAATATAGTTGTGGCAACGGCGGAAGGCGGTGCGCAACATCACCGGATCGGCGCGGCGCATCCGGGCCAGCGAGGCGGCTTCGCGGGTGCCGAGGGTGTCGTCGCCCATCGGCCAGTCGCCGATGGGTTTGAACCGGACGTCGAAGCGGGTGATCTCCTTTTTGAAAAAGAAGAACTCCAGGCCGTTGGTCCACAGGCCGTAATGGCAGCTCTCGATCTCGGCCATCACCGTTTCGAGCAACTCGAATTCCTTGCGCGCTTCCTCGGGGTCGCGCATCCGGTACGCGCCCTTGGCGCCAAGCTTGGGCTCTTTCTCAACGATTACCACGCGGTAAAGATTTTCGGGCTCGTGCGCGGTGCCCGGACGGAAGAGGGCGATGTCGATTTTTTTGTTGCGCCCGCCGACTTTCACGCGGAAGTCGGGTTCCATGTCCTCGGCGGGGATGCCGTATTCGTGGATGATGGCGCGGGCGATGCGTTGCCGGACGCCTTCCTTGTCGGTGTCCTTCACCGTCTTGCCGGTGATGTAGTCGAAGACCTGGCCTTCTTCGAGTGTGCTGTTGGTGATCTGATCCGGATCTTGCAGATCGCAGTCGTTCATTCGAGTTATCCATCCTGGGTGGAGGCAGCTTGAGGGCAAACGGATTCAACCTCCCGCCGGAAGTTTACACGCACGATATCGAGTTTGCCCCGCAGAGCAGGGCTGTTCAATGCTAGAGGCCCTGATAGGCAAGCAGCCGATCAAAGTTGAGAGCGTTGTCGTACCAGCCCAGGCTGATGTGGCTGACGTCGTTGAAGCGCGGCAGGTTGAGGGCGAAGCTGCGCAGCATGACGAAGAGGTCGAGGTTGCGCCGGATGTGGCTAGCATCCTCGGCCAAGATCATATCGCGAACGTCGTGGAGACGATTCTCGATGCCCCAATGGACGCGGATGGCATGGGTGGCATCGGCTGCTGATAGGGTCATGGTGGACAGGTAGACAACTGTTTCCTGGTGGGGTACCCCATCAGAAAGCGTTTCGAGGGCAACCGCTGGCGGAGTACGGGTATGTGCGCCTGGTGATGCCAGGCGGTGTGGTGGATTATCGGCGGGTGGACTTATGGGACACCGCCCGCGTGGTGGCGTTGCACCGTCGCTATTGGGCCTTGCGCGACAAACGGGACACCCCGACGGGCGCCGAAACGGCGAGCCTGTGCCGGCAGTGCGGACACCGGGAGCGCTGTGGATTGGCGCGGTGAGCAGACAGAACGGTACGGCCCGAGAAGCGATGCCTCAACAGACCTCCGTGTTCGGTCGCGCAATGTTTCTCTTTTGAGATACCTGCCCTAATATATTGTTAGAGCGCCTGTTTTCACGTCGAACTGGGAGGTTCCGCGCCGATGCCCGCACCGAACGACGACCGACCGATTCGCATCCTGCATCTGTCCGATATCCACTTCAAAGCCGACAAGGCTTGGGATGCGGACCCAGTGCTCCGCGCCTTGGTTCGCTTCATCGCCAAGGAAGTGAACGACGGACTCGCTCCCGACCTGGTGGCGATCACCGGCGATTTAGCGTTTGCCGGCGTTGCCAAGGAGTATCGACTGGCGCGAGATTGGCTGGACCAACAACTCTGGCCGGCGCTGCCAAAGAATCTTTCTCGTGATCGGCTGCTGCTGGCGCCCGGCAACCACGATGTGGATCGCAAAAAAGTAGACTTTGTAGCCGAGGCCGTCCAAAAAAACTTGTTGATTGCTAGATACTGTAGTCACGAGATACTAGCCCATAGGGCGATACACCTGATCTGGACTGCCGCGAGGAATGATTTTGAGTGCTTGGCATATCTTGTGGCGATGCCGCGCCCTCTTTTCAGGTGCAGGAACGCGTTTTCGACCAGATGGCGGAGTTTATAGAGTTCTTCATCGTAAGGCCTTTGTTCAGTTCGGTTTTTCCTTGGCGGGATGACCGGATTCATGCCCTGGTCTTTGGCCTGCTTTATGACGGCGTCGCTGTCATAGCCTTTATCGGCCAGCAGATAATCGGCGCTGATGTTTTCGATCAGGCGGCCTGCCTGTGTGCAATCCGCCGTGGTACCTTGTGTAATAAGGACTCGGACCGGCAGACCCTGCGCATCCACGGCCAGATGTATTTTCGTGTTGAGCCCCCTTTTGTACGGCCCATCGCCTGATTTCCGCCTTTGGCTCCGGCGGCGTGGGGGTGGACTTTGCAATGGCTGGCGTCGATCATCAGCCATTCGTCATCGGGATCGTCGATCAGGATGTCCAGTAGCTTTTCCCAAATTCCAGCATCCCGCCACCGGATAAAACGGCGGTGCGTGTTGCTCCACCCGCCCAGATCGGGCGGCAAATCGCGCCACGGCGCGCCCGTGCGCAAAATCCAGAAAACGGCGTTGATGAACAAACGGTTGTCTTTCGCAACGCCGCCCCATACGCCCTCGCGACCCGGAAGATGCGGCTCCAGTAACGCCCAGACCTGGTCCGAAATATCGTCCCTTCTATGCATTGGTTTCATGCCAACCTCCTTTCCGGTCAACAGGATTCTCTCATATTTCAAATCTCGTGACTACAGTATCTAGATCCCGAGCTCCGGCAAGACGAGCGGGCCGGTCGAGGCGAGGGCGGGGCCGGCCAGACCGCGCGCGAAGCGCCCGGCGGGCGCGAGAAGCGCGGGCGGGCAGCTCCCGCCGGTCGGTGATGTGGGTTATTTCTTTCGATCAGGATGAAACGGCTATTTTTTGTTCGATTGCGAATCGCGCGGTAAGCCGCGCCGGGTAATGCCTCTTTGTTGCCACCCCCCACCGAGTTATCCACCGGAATTGTGGACAACCACATTCGTTTTGGAATCCACGCCCATGCCCGACACATCGTATCATCGCGATTCATTTGACCGGATCGTCATCGCGATGGCCTTGGCGTACGACGCTCGTCCAGCGAGTCTTGACGGACTATTCGCCGGCTATCCAGAGCTGTCCGACCGAGTGATCCCAGCCGCAACTTCAAAATGACCGAGAAACGAGAATCCATGGCGGAGAAACCCCGCGCCGACGGTACGACCACGCTGCCCGCTCCCAACCCAGTGCTGGTCACCGAACTCCGCCAACTGATCGATGCCGCGCGCCAGCGGGCGGCTACCGCGGTCAATGCCGAATTGACGCGGCTCTACTGGCAGGTCGGCGAGCGCATTCACCGGGACATCCTCGGCAGCCAGCGCGCCGGGTATGGCGAGGTGATCATCCCCACCCTGTCGAAACAGTTGACCGTTGACTACGGACGCGGTTTTTCGGCCAAGAATCTGCGTCACATGCTCCGTTTCGCCGAAGCCTTCCCGGATGAGGAAAAAGTCTCCGCACTGCGGAGACAATTGAGCTGGACACATATCAAGGCGCTGATTTATCTCGATGATCCTTTGAAGCGCGATTTCTACACCGAGCTTTGCCGGCTGGAAGGCTGGTCGTCCCGCCAGTTGCAGGAACGCATCCAATCGCTGCTGTTCGAGCGCTCGGCCATCTCCCGGCAACCGGTCCTGTTGGAACTGGGCGCCGGCTTCACCTTCGTCGCCCGGCAAAAACGGCTACAGATCGATGACGACGATTTCTACATCGACCTGCTGTTCTACAACCGCAAGTTGAAGCGACTGGTGGCCATCGACCTCAAGACCGGCGATTTCCGCGCCGAATACAAAGGCCAGATGGAATTGTACCTGCGCTGGCTGGCCCGCCACGAGCAGGAACCCGACGAAAACCCGCCGCTCGGCATCATCCTCTGCACCGGCAAGAAACAGGAGCAGATCGAACTGCTGGAACTGGACAAAAGCGGCATCCATGTCGCGGAATATCTCACCGTGCTACCGCCGCGTGAAACCTTGCAAGCCAAGCTGCGCGAATCGATCGAGCGCGCCCGACAACGCTTGCTGAACCCCAATGATGACTCCTGATGCCCGAACAACCCCGCTCCGAGCGCCGTCCCGATATCATGCTCTATCTGAACGGGCCGGTGGTCGTCGTGGCGGCGTGTCGTCATGGGACCTGGAGCGGTGGCGCTGGCCGCCGATCTCATCGGTCGGCACGGCCCGCCGCCACGCTGGGCTAGGCGGAAAGCGCGCGCGCCAGAACGCTGAAAATTCGATCGTCGGTGGTTTGCGCGACGTTAAAGCGTAAGAAGTCACCCGCGCTCAAGGATTGGCTGAACGCGTTGCCCGGCGCCA
>DAOTGT010000047.1:0-21628 GCA_035447285.1 Candidatus Competibacter sp. | reverse complement strand
TGCTCCCGAACAAAACCCGGTTGAAGATGTCTGGTTGTGAGGAAAAAACTTCTTGCAAAAACATTTTTATAAGAATAAAACATTCCGACAAGTAAAGATCTGTTTTTCTGATTTTGTCAATAAACAGACTTTTGATTTTAATAAAATAAATTGGTATTTAAATATTCCATGATCTGTATAGGGAAACTATATAGCGTTCCTCTCCGAGTTGTGGAATCGGCTTTGTTGCATAAATAAGGATAACCAATTGATACTTAAGTATTTAAGAATACTACTCATGAAAAATATGATTCCTAATCAATGGGTTGCTGATTTATGCAACAAAGCCTATGGAATCGCCGTTTCGAACCCCCCGGTGCTGCGCGCCACCCCTCCTTGGCCAAGGAGGGGAAATTTTACAACTGATTTTGGGAGCGCTATAGCTTCTTAATCTGTTCCTCTTTCGGTACCTGCGCCACCTAAATCTCCACCACTCCAGCCGTCGCTTCCGTCTTCGCCGTTCCCCGCTGTTCCCGAATCACCTCCGCTAGCACGGCCAGGCCGCGCTCCAGTTGCTCGGGCGTGGCGTGGCTGAAATTCAGCCGCATGAACGCGCCATGCGCCGCGCTGGGACTGGTGAAGAACGCCTCGCCCGGCATGAAAGCCACCTTGCGCTCCAGGGCTCGCACCAGCAGGGCGCGGGTATCGCCACCTGCTTTCAGTCGCACCCAGAAGAACAGCCCACCATTGGGTGTCGTCCACTCGGCCAGATCGCCGAGATGCCGGGTCAGCGCTGTCTGCATGGCATCGCGCCGTTCGCGGTAGAAGGTCCGCAACCGCTCCAGGTGCGCCGGATAGTCGCGCGAGTTCAGGAATCGGGCGCACCACCATTGGCCAATCCGATTGGTGTGCAGATCGGTGGATTGCTTGAGCCGCACCAGATAAGGATGGACATCCCCGGAGGCCGCCAGGTAGCCAACCCGCAGGCCGGGGATGCCGGTCTTGGAGAAAGTGCCCATGTACATCCAGGTATTGCCTTCGTCCAGCCGGGCGCACAGCGGGCCGCGATCCACCGGTTCGTAGACCAGTTCCCGATACGGTTCGTCCTCCAGCAGCGGCGTGCCGGTCTCGCGCAGCACCGCCGCGACCGCCGCGCGGGTGGCTTCGTCGTAACAGACCCCGGCCGGGTTCTGAAACGTGGGAATTAGGTAAACGAACGCCGGCCGCTGGCGCTGGATCGCCTGCCGCAACTGTTCCGGGTCGATGCCGCTGGCCGTCAGCGGCAGTTCCTCGAAGCGAGCGCCGAACAACCGGAACGATTGCAACGCCGCCAGATAGCTCGGTGCTTCCACCGCCACCGAAGTGCCGGGATCGATATAGAGCTTGGAAACCAGATCGATGCCCTGCTGCGAGCCGGTGGTGATCAAGATCTGTTCCGGCCGGCAACGCAAGCCGAGATCGACCAATTGCCTGGCGATGGCGGCGCGCAGTTCCGGTTCGCCGTCGGTGGTGCCGTACTGGCTCAAGTCGGGCGGCGGATCGCTCAGATCAAGCGGTGGCATGGCCTCGCGTGCCGGCAGACCACCGGCGAAGGAGATGATGTCGGGTTTCTGGGTGAGGGCGAGTAGTTCCCGGATCAGGGAACTGGTCAGACGGTCGACGCGTTCGGAGAACATGGGTGAAATTCCTGGAAGATCAATGCCGGGTTATTGTCAGCCATTCGTCCTGACGCGGCACCTGCAAATGCCAGCCGCGTTCCTGGAGGTTGCGTAGCACTTCCGCTACGTCTTCCTGAGCCAGCTTGCGCGCCGGGTCGAGTTCCAGGTCCATGACGTGGATCGGTTCGCCGAGCAGTTTCAACAGGGCGTCGGGAATGCTGGAAAAGTCGTCCTTGACGGCGAGATACAGATAGGTGTCCTGTTTCTTACGGCTTTTGTAGATCGTGCATTGCATCGGGGGGCTCCGAAAATCAGAGTTGCGGGCAACAAGGTATAATGCCGACAGAATACAAACAATAGAGCCGCATTACCGGGGAGGATGTCGTCATGTATCGGAGTGTCGTCGAGCAACGCCGCTGCCCTGCAAGGGACTGACGCTCATGCACATGCTGAGCCTGATCCTGTGGGTGCCTTTTTTCGGGGCGGTGCTGGTCGCTCTGTTGCCGGCGGCCCAAGGGAAATTCATCCGTGGGCTGGCGCTGTTCCATGCCGGTCTGGCGTTGGCCCTGTCGTGGAGCCTGCTGGCCCAGTTCGATCGGAGCACGGCGGCCATCCAGTTGGTGGAGCAGGTGGTCTGGAGTTCCACCATCGGCGTGTCCTACGCGCTGGGCGTCGACGGGCTGTCGCTGCCGATGGTGCTGCTGACCACCTTGCTGGTTGCCGTGGCGCTGCTGGCCTCGGACCGGATCAAGACCGGCGTGAAGGGCTATTACTCCTGGATGCTGGTGCTGGAATTCGCCATGCTCGGCGTGTTCATGGCCCAGGACTGGACGCTGTTCTTCATGTTCTGGGAGTTGACCCTGATTCCGCTGTTTTTCCTGATCGACCTGTGGGGTGGCGAGAAGCGGCACGCCGCCAGCCTCAACTTCGTGCTGTACACCATGGGTGGGGCGATCTTCATTCTGATCGGCATCATCGTGGTCTATCGGCTTACCCCGACCCAGTCGTTCGCGATGGCGGCCATCGCCCAAGCGGCGACGACCTTGCCTCGCGAGAATCAGATGTGGTTGCTGCTGGCGTTTCTGGTCGGCTTCGGGGTGAAAATTCCTATTTTTCCGCTGCATGGCTGGTTGCCGCTCGCCCATGTGGAAGCGCCGAGTCCGGTGAGCATCCTGTTGTCCGGCGTCTTGCTCAAGATGGGCGCCTACGGCCTGCTGCGGGTGGTGCCGATGCTGCCGCAAGGGGCGATGGCGCTGCAACCGCTGCTGGCCGGCATCGCTCTGGCCAGCATTCTCTACGGTGGTCTGCTGGCGTGGCGGCAGACCGACCTGAAGGCGATGATCGCCTATTCATCGGTGAGCCACATGGGCGTGGTGTTGCTCGGCATTTCGGCCCTGAACGAAACCGGTTTGTTGGGAGCGGGCTTGCAGATGGTCGCTCACGGTCTGATCGCCGGCGCGTTGTTCCTGCTGATCGGCCTGTTGTACGAGCGCACCCACACCCGCCGGATCGCCGACTATGGCGCGCTGGTGCGAGTGACGCCCGGCTTCACCCTATTCATTACCCTGGCGCTGCTGGCGGGCATGGGCATGCCGGGCCTGATCGGTTTCGTGGCCGAACTGCATGTGCTGATCGGCGGCTTCGAGCGCTGGGGCTGGCTGATGCTGCTGGCCAGTCTCGGTGTGCTGGTGAGCGCGGCCTACGCGATTCGAACCCTCGGCCAGTTGTTCGCCGGCCCGCCGCGCCCGGAGCTGGCGGATCTTCAGGATTTACGACCGAGCGAGTGGTTGGCGGCGCTCCCGCTGGCGGCCGGCCTGCTGATCCTGGGGTTACAGCCGGCCTCCGTCATCGCCCTCATGAACGTCATGATCGCGCATCTGAGTGCGATCTTTACTCCGAACTGACGAAGGAGCCGCCATGTCCGCGACCGTCGCGCCCGATCGGCCCGCACTCGGGCCACGCCAGATCGTCGAGCAGGCCATCGCCCATCTCGACCATGTGCTGCCCGGCCAGGCGCCGATCCTGAATTTCGTCCATCACAACACCCTGCACGGTTATCAGCACCTGCCGTTCGAACAGGCGCTGGCGGCGGCCGAGCAACTCACCGGCATTCGCGCCTATCTGCCCGAGGAGAACTTTCGCGCGCTGTACCGGGCCGACCGAATTGGCGACGCGGATCTGGACGCGGCATTCGCCCGGCGGGAAGCACTTGAGACCGAAGCCGTGCTGGTCCGTGCCGGCGATCGGGACATCCGTCGGGGCGAGGTGCTGCGCGTGGCGCTGGTCCACGGGGTGGAAGCCCTGCCCCTGAGCCAACTGATTTGGCGGATCGAGGAATTCGACGTCACCCGGTGCTTTCAGTCCGATGTGCCGGCGACCGTGCGTCAGCGACTGCTGGCGGCGGCCGAGCGCGAGGGCATCGTCGGGGAAGCCCGCGCGCTGGAAAGCTTGTGGCACGCCTGCCTGCAAGGCTTGCAACTGCCCGATTTTGACCTGCACCCGGAAGAACTGGAAGATTTGCAAATCAACCTGGCGAAGTCGCTGCTGGCGCGGTTCAGGGCCGATGGCGCGACTGAGGATCAGGGACCCGTCGTTCACAAGCGGATGCAAGCCGACGCCTTGGCGCTGATCGAGCAGTCGTGCGCCGAAGTGGGCGAGAAGAGCACCTTGCGGGGCTTGTTGCGAGTGTTGACCGGTCAGGATCTGCTCGACCAGGTCCGTCCGGTGCTGATTCGCCTGTGTGCCGCTCATTTGGACGAAGGACTGGCGGCCTGGTCGCTGCCCGACCGGAGCGGGGGGCTGTACGCGGCGTGGCGTCGTCTGGCCGAAAGCGATCTGGCCTGGAGCTTCGCCGGTTTGAGCGGCTGGCGCGCGGCGCTGGCCCGCTGGCCGGAGCAGCCGCTGGACGCGATCGTCGCCGAGTTGCGACGTTTGGGCCTTCCCGAGTCGCGCTGGGAAGCCTATCTGACCCGTCTTGCCCTGGAGTTGCCCGGCTGGTCCGGCATGATGAACTGGCGGCAGCAGCATGGCGCTTACCCGGCCAATCGGGAAACGCCGGTCGCGCTGGCGGATTATCTCGCACTGCGCTTGTGCCTGGACGGTCTGTGGATCGAGCAGCTATGCCGCGAGCATTGGGGACTGGAAGGCTCGTTGCCGGCGTTGCGCGACTATTTTACCACGCGCCCGGCCGAGGCGCTGGTCCGGCAGGCTCTGTACGAAGGACGCTTGCCCGAATATCTGGCCAGCCGGGCGCGGGCGCTGGTGGAGGGAGGAATGGCCCTCTCGCCGCTGACCGCTCTCCCGCGCGGGGAGCAGGGAGTGGCGAGCGTGGAGAGGGCAAGGCACGCGCCCTGGGATACCCTCGCCGACATGATCTGGACTTGGCGGCATAGCCCGGTGGCGACGCGGCCCGGCACGCACACGGTCCACGGCAGCGCTTGGCGGTTGTTTCGGCTGGCCCAGCATCTCGGGTTGTCCGGCGGCGAGTTGCGCGCGCTGAGCCTGCCGGATCTGGAGGCGTTGCTGGCGCCGCTGGACGAATTGCCGACCACCTTGCGCGGCGCGCTGTGGCAGTGCGCCTACGAGCACCACTATCGCGATGAGTTGATCAACGCCCTGGCCAATAATCACGGTCGCTGGGCCGCCCGCGCGCAACGGCCGCAAGCCCAGATCGTGTTTTGCATCGACGATCGAGAGGAGGGCATCCGCCGCCATCTGGAGGAGCTGAACCCACGGATCGAGACTTTGGGCGCCGCCGGCTTTTTCGGGGTGGTGATGAATTGGCGCGGCCTGGACGACCGCGAGGTCACGCCGCTCTGTCCGGTGGTGGTCACGCCCGCCCATGAGGTGCGCGAAGTCGCGCGGCCGGGTGCCGAAGCGCGTCATGCGCTGCACGACCAGCGGCGCGACCGGCGCGACCGGTTGCGCGACCTGTATCACGAGATCCGACGCAACCTATTGTCCTCGGTGCCGCTGATCGCCGCCTTGGCGCCGGGCGCGCTGCTGACGCTGGTCGGCAAGCTGTTTGCCTCCAGCCGGCAGGCGACCCTCGTGACGGCGATCGACGCGCTGTGGGTGCCGGCGGTGCCCACGCAAGTCGCGGTTACGGCGGCGGACGACGATACGCCGGCCACGCCGGAACGTCCGCGCCTGGGGTTCACCGACACCGAGCAGGCCGACCGGGTGGCCGCTCTGTTGCGCAATATCGGGCTGACCACCCGGTTCGCGCCGCTGACGGTGCTGATGGGCCACGGTTCGATCAGCCAGAACAATCCGCATCTCGCCGCCTACGACTGCGGGGCGTGCAGCGGACGCCACGGCGGGCCGAACGCCCGCGCCTTTGCCGCCATGGCCAACCGCCCGGCGGTGCGGGCGCTGCTGGTCGAGCGCGGTATCGAGGTGCCAGAGGACACCTGGTTCATCGGCGCCGAGCACAACACCTGCGACGAACTGATCACTCTGTACGATCCCGGTGATCTGCCGGCCGCGCTGGCATCGGCACTAGCTGAATTGCGGCGGGTTCTGGACCAGGCTTGCGAACGGTCGGCCCATGAGCGCTGTCGCCGCTTCGCTTCCGCGCCGCGCGATCCCACGCCGACCCAGGCGCTACGGCATGTGGTGGAGCGTTCCAGGGATTTCAGCCAGGCGCGGCCCGAACTGGGACACGCCACCAACGCCGCCGCCCTGGTCGGCCGCCGCTCGATGAGTCAGGGACTGTTCCTGGATCGGCGGGCGTTCCTGATTTCCTACGACCCGACTCAGGACCCCAGCGGGACCGTGCTGGAAGGCATCCTGCTGGCGGTGGGTCCGGTGGGCGCGGGCATCAACCTGGAGTACTACTTTTCCACTGTCAACAATGAGCGACTGGGTTGCGGAACCAAGACGCCGCACAACGTCACCGGACTGTTCGCGGTGATGGAGGGAGCCAGCAGCGATCTGCGCACCGGCCTGCCCCGGCAGATGATCGAGATTCACGAACCGCTGCGCTTGCAGATCGTGGTCGAGGCGAGTACCGAAGTGCTGACCGCCATCTACCAGCGTCAGCCCAGCCTGCGCGAACTGATCGGCGGCGACTGGGTGCATGTGATCGCCAAGGACCCCGATAGCGGGGAATTTTCGATCTTCGATCCGGCATGCGGCTTCGTGCCTTGGGCCGGACCCTCGCGGCCGTTGCCCGAACGCGCCCGCTCGGGCGATTGGTATCGCGGCCATACCGACCCGCTGTCGCCAGCATTGATCGGTGAAAGTGAGATTTGAAGCCGCCGAAGCATGGATCGCTATTACCCGGCGATCTACCGGGGTGGGGTTCTCTCGCTGCACTACGCCCGCGCGCAAAAACCGGGGCTGTGGCTGGATTGTGTGGCGGTGCACGATGAGGTGGTAGTGCAGCTCTGACTCAAGCCGGGTGAGGCGGCGGTGACGCTGGAGATGGGGAGGAGCGGGAGGTGGAGGGGATACCAAAGCAGTTGAGGCGGTTTTTGTGAATAACACCAACATTTAGCGCCCCGCGCTACTCCACAAAATAGAAAAACACCAAGCTTATTGGGCTGATATGCGCAGAATGTCTCTTTAGCCCTGCGGTCCCACGAATACCAGGTATCGGTCCTCGGGCATGTCTGAAGTACCTGTGGTCTCCCACTCCCTTAATTCGATCCCCTCTCGCCGACAGAAGTCCATCTCGGTTCCGTAGGAATACACTCTGTCCAGAGTCTCGGTGATGATTCCCCAGCTGTCCGCGATCATCTTCCGCTCAGGCGGGGACAGCAGCATGAGGTGCGAATTGCCCTGGAGATCCTGCAGCATATCCCGAAAGACGCGGGCACGACCACGCTGTGCCTGGTCGATGTCAAGCAGCGTTGCCTGGCCAGCTTCAATGCCATCCAGTAGTGCGTCCAGCCGAACTTTGGCCATCCCAGCGACCGTCGCGAGCATGTAGTAGCTGGTGAACAGTGTCGAGTACTTGTGGGTCCGCTGATTGTCGAACAGCGCCTGAAGCAGCAACTGGTAGTGTGCCTCGGCCTCGACTAGGCTCTTCCTCACGCTGGTTAGTTCACCGAGCCGCCCGGTGCGCTCTGCCCACTCAGCATGCTTCATAGCCGCGACAAGCTTGGCGAGAACGGCTGCGTCCAGACGCTTGTTCAACCAAGTGAACTCCTCCTGCAACTCCCCAATCTCACGCAACACCAAGTCCAGCTTGGCGTCGATCCGGTTCAACTTAGCGCCAAGGATAGCGAACCCTGCGACCATCACGCCGAGGTTCAACACCTGCATGCCCATGACGATGTTCGTGCTCATCTGTAAGGCACGCATCTGTGAGGCTAGCTGGGGGGGGATCTCGGGTGTCTGCACCAGTTCGAGAGCGTCCTTCCAGCGCCCAGTCTCCTTGAGCCACATTTCCACTTGGCCGTTCAGGTGTTGGATTACGCCGCCTCGGCGCTTCATGTCGCCCGAGCGGATAGCGTCAAGGATGTGCTGCGGGAGGTCGAACTCCACCCAGATGTTTGCCATCAGACATCCCCTCCGAGTTCCATGCCCGAGTACTGGTTCTTCAGCCGCAGATACGCCACATGGCACACACAGGGGATGGTGACGCGATAGGCCGGCCCGGCGATGTCGATGGCGGTCCAGATGCCCGTGATTACCCACCCGATGGGTCCAGCGAACATACCGATGATTCTGGTGAGGGCAGCATTGGCTGCGAATGATAGTCCTCGGCCCAGTATGGCCTTGGCCACGGCGTTCGCGACGATGACCGCAACTTGATAGGCAACGAACCCAGCGGCGCGAATGCCTACCTGGGCCATGATGAGTCCCAAGGGAAACCCGGCGCTTAGATCCACACGGTCAGCACCGGCATCGCGGAAGATCTGCTCAAGCTTCGCCCGCTCTTCGGGCGACATGTCCTTGATGGCCTGCTCGAGGATTTTGGTAAGGATCGCCCACTCGATCTCCTCGACACTCGCAGTCTCGTCGTACTTGGCTTTGACTTTGCTCGCGACATCGCGCGCCACCTCGGCGTAGGGAACACCGGCATCCCTGAAGATGTTGACGAGCGTGTTTCCCCCGAAGGTCCTGATCTCGTAGACCAAGTCGTTCACATATGACGAAGGACGATCCGGATTGACCTCGTAGCGGTCATTGATATCCAACCAGTTGGTGCTAGCGCTTAGGATGTAATCCCGCAGGGGGATAAGATCCTCGTCGCTGCACGCACGCAAAACAGGGGTGAGATCGCTGTCAATGACCATCTGTTCCATTCCTTCTTTTACTGAAAGGCTGTTCGGACGACTATCCGGGATAGTGACAAGGAATCTCCTTCTGAGATGGTGAGAGTAACCCGTAGCCAGCCATCGGTCATAGCGCCAACTCGTGGGTTCTACTCCTTCTTGGCGCTAACGGGGCGACGGATAAGCTGCGACAGGTGGTAAAGCAGCAAGGCAGCTCACAACCACCTCACCACCTTCTCCATGCGTGCCTGCCAGACGTGGGCGTAAATCTGGGTGATGCTGATTATCGAGTGCCCAAGGTTTTTGGAGCAATGGCGTGCTTGTAACTACTGCCGTTCTGATCGCCTTACCATGTGGCTGGACCCGCATCAGGGCCGCTAAGGATATACTTCAATTCCGCAGCTCGTTTTTCCACAAGAGCTGATCTGTAATCCTCAATGATAAAATTACCGGTAGACCCTGTTTTTCTATTGACTTCCGTTATGAATGCCATGCTGGCATCGCGATATTTAAGCCATGCTTTTTGAGCTACCTCAAGTTTCTGCCTTCCGTCGCTTGAAAGCGATTTCATGGCTTCATCATATATCGCGTTGAGTTCTTTATCGGCTGCTTTATAACGTGCTGAAAGACAATCCATTATAAAAACAGAATCTTCTGATCGGCTATTGCACTCTTCGGCGATCACTGAATTTGAAATAGCGAACAGACCTGTCAATATAGCGATCATCAATTTGATTTGCATAACTATCTCCTATGCGATAAAAAATTGTCGTTTTGTCGAATAATACCTATTTCAAAGCGTATTTCATCTCCTGCTTCCCGCTGGTGCTTCGACGTTTGCCGAACGTCTCAACCTCCGCTCCGGCTAATGCTTTGCTTTTCTCATCTCGCCTTACTCCTCTCTGCCTGCCTCGCACGTTGCATGATATCCGAGTTACCGAGGATCGTCGCTTTTTACCGTTTCGGTTCGTTGCCGCGCCGCACGGCCGTTCAGCTTTCGTTCGCCCTTCATTCAGCCCGTGCTCAGGCGAACTCCGGGATCATTCGAGTCACCGGGCGATGGATGGCGAATCTCGCCCGCGTGAAGAGTTCCAATTCCATCCTTGATGAAGAACCAGGCCGCCCGTGTGGGCGGACAGGAGCGAACCGATGAACGCAATGAAATGGCTGCTGAGCGTCGCGGTCGCCACCGCGATCATGGTCCCGTTACAAAGCGCCCATGCGAGAGATGGCCACCTCTACGGTCGAGATGGCGACGCCACCACACGTTTCGGCGACTACCATGGTGACGACGACGGCATTTACCGAGTGCACTATCGAGGTCACCACGGCTATTACGGGCGTCATGGTTATTACGGGCGTCATGGTTATTACGGACGGCCCGGTGGCTACTATCGAGGTCACCGCCGCTACTACCCGCACGGTGACTATCGAGGTTTCCACGGCGACTACGGGCCGCCTCGGGTCGGCTATCGACGGCCAGCGATGGTGACGCCCGTAGTACCGCTACCCCCGCCACCGCCGTTGCCCCGGTGGTGAGCTCGCTGGCATCAACGATTCTGATGTCTATGATTTATTCGCCGCCGCCGCCGTGCGGTCCTAATCCACATAGGCGTCAATCGGGGTGGTGTTGAGGGTCGAATGCCCCAACAGCGCTTGGATCTCCACCAACTCCACCCCGACGTTCAGCAAATTGGCGGCATAGGTATGCCGCAACTTATGCGGGCTGATCTTCTTCTCGATCCCAGCCTTTTGTAGCATCCCCCTGCGGATAGGCTCGCGCCCGCTGCCAGTCCTTGCCGGCCTCCTGGAGCCAGTTCACCCATAGCCCCAAGCCGGTGCTGTCATCGTGGCAGCTTGTTTCGCGGTGGCCATCGGCGTAGCGCAGGTGAGCAAGGCGCTCTTGCCGGGCTGCGTCGAAGATTTCTCAGCCGAATCGATATCGACCGCGATTATCCGCTTTCCCCTCGTGGATGCGGGATCGAATCGGGTTCCAGTTCTCCTCCTGAATTCCGGCTTGCGGGCCGCTCCCCGAGCACATCGCGCGCCGCATGCGGAAAGGCAACATAACACGGTCCGCTGTTTCAGAAAGTGGTGCGGCACGCGCTCCAGCGCCGCTCGCAAGGCGGTGTGATGCCGCGCGGCATGGTGCTTGATCTCTTCGAGCAGGCTGTCGTTCAATTCCACAATGGTTTTCATGCCATACATCCATTGTTCTATATTGGGCACTGAGTACGCCATACAACCGATGGAAGCCGAACGATGACGCGGAGGTGTTGACCATGCTTGAGTGGATCGTCGCTCTGATCCCGATATTGCCGTTGGCCGCCGCATCGTGGATTGGCGTGGCTATTTTGTTTGGACGGGCCAATGGCGAAGCGCACGAGCGGCGTACCAGCCAAGTCACGTTGGCGGCCTGCGGCGCCTCGTTCGCGGCGACGCTGGTGCTGATGGTCGCCCGGTTCGCTGGACCGTTGCCCGAACAGGTGGTGCTCGGACGCTGGCTAGCCAGCGGCCAGTTTCAAGTGAATTTGAATTTCGTCATCGACGATTTGAGTCTCGCGCTGCTGGTATTGGCGTCGCTGGCCTGCCTGCTGGTCGCCCGGTTTTCGGTGAACTACCTGCACCGGGAACCCGGTTTCCATCGTTTTTTCCTGGTGTTGAGCCTGTTCGCGGCGGCGATGACGCTGCTGGTGATCGGCGGTAATGCGGTGCTGACCTTCGTCGGTTGGGAAGTCGCCGGGTTGTGCTCCTATCTGCTCATCGCGTTTTTCCAGGACCGACCGGTTGCGGCCGGCAACGCCACCCGCGTCTTCGTCACCAACCGGGTTGGCGATGCCGGTTTTCTGCTGGGGATCGCGCTGTCGTTCCATTGGCTGGGCAGTACCGATTGGGGAATGGTGACCGCCGGCGCGGCGGGTTTGAGTTCGTCACAAGCCGGGATACTGGCTGGTTGCTTCCTGCTGGCGGCGGTCGCCAAGTCGGCGCAAGTGCCGCTGGCGCCGTGGCTGGCACGGGCGATGGAGGGGCCGACGCCGTCCAGCGCCCTGTTCTACGGCGCGGTCATGGTGCATGCCGGCGTGTATCTGATGCTGCGCCTGCAACCGTTGTTCGAGCAGGCGCCGGTCCTGATGGCGGCGATGGCGGTGGTTGGGTTGGCCACCGCGCTCTATGGGTTTCTAGGCGGACTGGCGCAGACCGACATCAAGAGCGCCCTGATCTTTTCCACTTCGGGGCAGGTCGGGTTGATGTTCCTGGCTTGCGGACTCGGCTTCTGGCGACTGGCGCTGGTGCATCTGTGTTGTCACGCGGTTTTTCGTGCCTATCAGTTCCTCAGCGCGCCGGCGATTCTGTACCAACTGCACGGTGCCCGCGCCCGCCCGGTGCCGGCTTGGCTCGCTCGCCGGCGTCGGATCTATGTGGCGACGTTGCAGCGGTTCTGGCTGGAGGACCTCGCCAACTGGAGCGTGGTCCGGCCGCTGCGCCGTTTGGCGGGATGTTTGAGTGTGTTCGATACCGCCGTGGTGGATCGGGCGACCGGTTTGCCGGCGCCGGCGGTGAGTGCCTTGTCGTCGCTGGCCCAGTGGGAGGAGCGGCAACTCGGTACCGGCCGGGTGCTGGAACGCGCACCCGACGCCATGGACCGGGGACAGGGGATCGTGGGGCATGTGACCGAGTGGACGGCGGCGGCGTTTCACCGGGTCGAGGAACAACTGGTCTTCAAAGCCGTCGGGCAGGGGATCGTGACGAGCAGTCACCGCATGGGGTATGGGTTGAGCCGGGTGGAGCGCTGGCTGGGGCGGTCCTGGACTTGGATCGCGGTGATGGCGGTGATCCTGGCGGTACTGGCTGGGATCGGCGAGATGATGCACGGCGGCGAGGAGCCGGGAACTGGGCCGGCCGGTTTTCCGCTGTTGAGCGCGCTACTCGGTGTTCCCTTGCTCGGCATGATCGCGGCTTGGCGCACCCGACAAGCGCGGACCGCGTTTGCGCTGGGTTTGAGCGTCGCGGTGGTGGAGCTGATTTTAGCGGTGCAACTGCTGGCCGGTTTCCAAGCGCATGCGCCGGAGATGCAGTTCGTCGAGCGTTTCGAGGTGTTGCCGTGGCTGGGCGTTCATCTGGGTGTCGATGGCCTCAGCGTGTTGTTCCTGCCGCTGACGGCGCTGTTGACGCTGTTCGTCATCCTCTATGCCCAGCCGCATCGGCAGGAACGGCCCGGCGCGTTTGTCGGCAGCGTGCTGGCGCTGGAAGCGGCGCTGATGGGGATGTTCACCGCCTTGAATCTGCTGCAATTCTGGATATTCGCGCTGGCCGAGGCGATTCCGGCTACCGTGCTGATCGCCCACTACGGAACCAGTCCGGGGCGCAATCGGGCGGCCTGGCAGTTCGCGCGTTCGATGTTGGGCGGTTTGGCGATGCTGCTGGCCGGGATCGTGTTGCTGGCTTGGAACCATGCCGGCGCGGCCGATGGCGTTTGGTCCTTCGATTTGCCTGCCCTGCTGGCAACGCCGGTGCTGGAAGGGCGGCAGTCGCTGATTTTCGTCCTGCTGTTCGCGGGGCTGGCGGTGCGGCTGGCGCTGTTTCCCTTGCACGCCTGGCTGCCCATCGTGGCCAAGCACGGCACGGTCGCGGCCGGCATGATGTTTCTGGTGGGGGCGAAGGTCGGGATTTACGCGTTGCTGCGCTTTGTCCTGCCGCTGCTGCCCGCCGCCGCCCGGCAGTGGGATGCGGCCATCGTGGCGCTAGGCTTGGCTGGCATGTTGTACGGCGCGCTGCTGGCCTTCATCCGCACCGACTTGCGCCGCTTGCTGGCGTTTGCGGTGATCAGCCATACCGGGGCGCTGGTGGCCGGTTTGTTCTCGCTGACCGCCTCCGGGTTCAAGGGTGGTCTCCTGCTCAGCCTGAATCTGGGGTTGGCGGCGGCGGGGCTGTTCATCGTCGCGGGTTTGCTATACCGCCGCTTGGGTACGACCCGGTTTCACCGTCTGGGTGGTTTGTTCGACGCCGCGCCCTTGCTCGGCTTGACCTTTCTGGTGGTGGTGCTGGGCAGCATCGCCATGCCGGGCACGCCCGGTTTCGAGGCGGCCCATTTGGCGTTGGAAGGGGTGTTCGAATCCTATGGCTGGGGCGTGGCCATCGTCGCCGCCTCCGGCAATGTGCTGGCGGCCGGTTATCTGCTGTGGGCCTATCAGCGGATTTTCCTGGCCCGCAATCCCAAGGGCGTGACCTTGCCCTTGGTCGATCTGCGGTCGCGGGAATTGATCGTGGCCGGGTTGCTGTGCGCGGTGCTCATCGGCGTCGGGCTGTACGCCGATCCATGGATCGAGACCATCAGCGAGGCGGTGGAACAGGTGGCGCGAGTATTCGAGGCGGGAGGCGGGTGATACCGCCTTTTCACCATTGCCGTCACTCGACTAGACTAAGCAATAGCTAACCCGAGGAACGCCATGCAGACCGTCAATATTCACGAAGCCAAAACCCACCTTTCCCGACTTCTGGAAGCTGTCGAGCGTGGTGAGGAGGTCGTCATCGCCCGTGCCGGTCAGCCGATTGCCACGCTGGTTGCCTACAAACCGCCTCGCCGCCGGATCGCGCCGCCGGGCGGCATGGAGGGTGAGATCTGGATGGCGGACGACTTCGATGAGCCAATCAACGATCTGTTCGACTGCTTGAAGAATGGCGAATCTGTTTCGGTAACGGATGCGTGACCGATGCGATTGCTGCTGGATACACACTTGATTCTTTGGTGGCAGGGTATGCGAACAAAGGTCCCGTCAGCAGCTCGCGAACTGATCGAAGGTTCGGATGCCCCGGTTTATGTGAGCCGTGCCTCGCTATGGGAGATCGCCATCAAGATCAATCTGGGCAAACTCGGCGTGGATTTACCGAAATTCTGTGAGAGGGTCGCCGCTGATGGGTTTTCCTGGCTGCCCATCGAAAACGCGCATATCCTGCGGATCGCCGCGTTGCCGGTATTCGCTGACCACAAGGACCCATTCGATCGTCTGCTGGTGGCGCAATCCTTGAGCGAGCCGCTCATTCTGCTGACGGTGGATGCCAAGCTCGCGCGCTACGGCACCACCGTTCGGGTGGTGTAGCAGACTGCTGTGAGCGGCGATGATTAGCATCGGGCTATGAGCAGCTGATCCGTGTTGCGAAATGCAAGTCAGTTTCCACTGCTTTTCCCAGGAGCTTGGCAAGAGTGTTGCTTAATCACGAATCCCTGTCTCCCATCGGTATCCCTATTCTGAGCCTCTTGATCCTGCTGCCGCTGGTCTGGGCGCTGGTGCTGCCGTTCTTGCGTGAGCATCGGACCGTGCGGGTCTGGGCATTGACCGGCGCCGTTCTGGAACTGGCCCTGTCGCTGCTGATGTTGGCCGCGCTGCGCCCGGAAGATGCCGGGATGCAACTCATGGAACGGGCGGTGTGGATTCCCAGCCTGAACGTTCACTACCTGCTGGGGATCGACGGTATTTCCGCCTTGTTCCCGCCGCTGACCGCGTTGCTGTTCTGCGCCGTGATCCTGGCGTCCTGGACCAGCATCCAGACCCTGCCCCGACTGTATTTCGCCCTGCTGCTGGCGCTGGAAAGCGTCACCATGGGCGTATTCTGCGCCCTGGATCTGGTGCTGTTCTTCCTGTTCTGGGAACTGACCCTGGTGCCGATCTATTTCCTGATCAGCCTGTGGGGCATCGGCCCGGAACGGCGTTTCGCCGCCATCAAGTACACCCTGTTCATGTTGGCCGGCGGCATCCCGCTGCTGTTCGCCATCCTGTTGCTCGGACTGCATCACGCCGCCGCCACGGGCGCGTCGATTCCCGGTGGATTATCGTTCGATTACCTGACGCTGCTCGAACAACCGCTGTCTTCTTCGGTGCAGACCGCCGTCTTTCTGCTGCTGTTTTTCGGTTTTGCCGTTAAGGCTCCGCTGTTTCCGTTTCATACCTGGTTGCCGACCGTGCTGCGGGAGGGGCCGGTGGGCCTGAGCGCGTTGCTGGTGGGCCTCAAGCTCGGCGCGTTCGGCATCCTGCGCTTTGCCTTGCCGCTGGCCCCGACGGCGGCGCGCGAATGCTTCTGGCTGATGGCGATGCTGGGTGGGTTCGGCGCGCTCTATGGGGCGCTGGTGGCGCTGCGACAGTCCAATCTCCGCAAGATGCTGGCTTTTTCCAGCGTCAGCCATGTCGGACTGGTGATCCTGGGTATCGCCGTCATGAACAGCCAGGGCATACAAGGTGCGATCTTCCAACTGCTGAATTTCGGAGTGGTCGCGGGCGGTCTCATGCTGCTTGTCGGGTTTCTGCACCATCGACTGGGCTCGACCGATCTGGCCAGCCTGGGTGGCCTGGTCGGTCCGCTGCCGCTGCTCGCCGCTTTTTTCCTGCTATTGGGGATGGCGTCCATCGGCTTACCGGGAACCAACGGCTTCGTTGCCGAGTTGCTGATGCTGCTCGGGATTATGCAGGTATCCCCCGGCTTGGCGCTGGTGGCGTTGGGGGGTGTGATTCTGAGCGCCGCTTATTTTCTGGGTTTCTTCCAGCGGGCGTTCCTGGGGCCGGTGGCCAGTCCCGAATTGGCGTTTGCCCTGGATCTGCGGCCGCGCGAACTGCTGGTGGCCGGTGTGCTGGGGTTGCTGGTGCTGATCGGCGGGTTGTTTCCGCAGTGGGTGCAGGGGGTCACGGCGGGTGCCAGCAGCGCCTGGGTGGCGCGGCTGGCGGCAGGGCAATAGGCGGAAGGTTCCGCGGCCACGGCGGGTTATAATGCACACGAATTCAAACCACCGTAGTGACCCGCCATGTCCGATATTCACGAATTACTGAAAGGTTTCCAGCGCTTTCGCGTCAAGAGCTTCGAGCCGAACCGGGAGCTGTTCAACCGACTGGCGATGCGGGGACAAACCCCCCGTACTCTGCTGATTGGGTGCAGCGATTCCCGGGTAGACCCCGCTATCCTCACCGATTCCGCGCCCGGCGATTTGTTCGTGGTGCGTAATGTCGCCAATTTGGTGCCGCCCTACGAAACCACCGGTCGTTATCACGGTACCAGCGCCGCCCTGGAGTTCGCGGTTTGCAACTTGCGGGTGCATAACGTCATCGTGCTCGGTCATTCGCATTGTGGCGGTATCAACGCCTTGTTGGACGGCTACGGTGAAAATGACGAGGGCGAAGGTTATATCGCGCCCTGGGTGCGGATCGCCGCCCCCGCTCGCGACGAGGTACTGCGGCGCTGGCCGGACGCCAGTCGCGAATTCAAGCAGCGGGCCTGCGAACGGGCCGGTGTGCGAATTTCATTGACCAATCTGATGACTTTCCCGTTCATTCGCCAACGGGTCGAGGATGGTGTTTTGAGCCTGTATGGCTGGTATTACGATTTGGAGAATGGTGAATTGATGCAGTACGACCCGGAAAAGGACCGCTTCTACGATCTATATTTTGGGCCGGTATCCGAGGCGGACACCGTCTGAGCGTCGATCGCGCTATTCGCCGTTTCGGCCAACTCTCTTTCATTGAGGCAATGGACCCCTGTATGAATCCAACACCCGCTCTCCCCATCCGCCGTGCCCTGCTCAGCGTTTCCGACAAGACCGGCTTCGTGGATTTCGCCCGCGCCTTGGTCGCGCTCGACGTGGAACTGATCTCGACCGGCGGCACCGCCCGGCTGCTGGCCGGTAACAATATTCCCGTCATCGATGTCGCCGATTACACCGGTTTTCCGGAAATGATGGACGGGCGGCTCAAGACTCTGCATCCCCGAGTGCACGGTGGACTGCTGGGTCGGCGCGGCGAGGACGATCTGGCGATGAACCAGTTCGGTATTGCGCCCATCGACCTACTGGTGGTGAACCTTTATCCCTTCGAGGCCACGGTCGCCAAGCCGGACTGCGCGCTGGCCGATGCCATCGAGAACATCGATATTGGCGGGCCGGCGATGCTGCGGGCGGCGGCCAAGAACCACTCGGCGGTCACCGTGGTGGTCGATGCCGGCGACTACGGACGGGTTCTGAAGGAAATGCGGGACAACGGTGGAATTGTCAGCGCCGCCACCCGCTTCGAACTGGCGGTCAAGGTGTTCGAACATACCGCCCACTACGACGGCGCCATCGCCAACTATCTCGGTTCGATCCGCGCCGAAGGCGAGCGCGACCCGTTCCCACGCAGCTATACCACCCAGTTTGTCAAGGCTCAGGACATGCGTTACGGCGAGAACCCACACCAGCAGGCGGCGTTCTACGTCGAGCCCAAGCCGGCCGAAGCCTGTATCGCCACCGCTCGCCAGTTGCAGGGCAAGGAACTGTCCTACAACAATGTTGCCGACACCGATGCCGCGCTGGAATGCGTCAAGAGCTTCGCCGCGCCAGCCTGCGTGATCGTCAAGCATGCCAATCCCTGCGGCGTGGCGGTCGGCTCGACCATTCTTGATGCCTATGACCGCGCCTTCCAGGCCGACCCGACCTCGGCCTTCGGCGGCATCATCGCCTTCAACCGGCCACTGGACGCCGTCACCGCCAAGGCGATCGTGGACCGGCAGTTCGTCGAGGTGATCATCGCCCCGGATGTGACGCCGGAGGCACTGGCGGCGACCGCCAGCAAGCAGAACGTGCGGGTACTGGCCTGCGGTCAATGGGACAGCGCGCGGGCGCCGGGTTGGGATTACAAGCGGGTCACCGGCGGTTTGCTGGTGCAGGACCGTGATTTGGGCCAGGTGGGATTGTCCGATTTGAAGGTGGTCACCCAGCGCCAGCCCAGCGATCAGGAACTGGCCGATTTGCTGTTCACTTGGCAAGTGGTGAAGTTCGTCAAATCCAACGCCATCGTCTACGGCCGGGACGGCATGATTCTCGGGGTTGGCGCCGGGCAGATGAGTCGGGTGTTCTCGGCGCGCATCGCCGCCATGAAGGCGCAAGAGGAAAAGCTGGATCTGAAGGGCGCGGCAATGGGTTCCGATGCCTTCTTCCCGTTCCGCGACGGCATCGATCTGGCCGCCGAATACGGGATCACCGCCGTCATCCAGCCGGGTGGTTCAATGCGCGACAGCGAGGTGATTGCCGCCGCCGACGAGCACGGCATGGCCATGGTGTTGACCGGGATGCGGCATTTCCGGCATTGACAATAGGCTCCTTTCCCTTTGGGGGAGGAGTTGGGGGTAAGGGTTATTTATGAACGTCCTGATCGTTGGCGGCGGTGGCCGCGAACATGCTTTGGCCTGGAAGGTGGCGCAGTCCAGCCGGGTCAACAACGTCTACGTGGCGCCGGGTAACGCCGGCAGCGCCCGCGAACCCAAGGTTACCAATATCACCATTACCGCCGACGATCCGGCGGATCTGCTGCAATTCGCCCTGGATCATCACATCGATCTAACGATTGTCGGCCCGGAAGTGCCGTTGGTGTTGGGGATCGTCGACCGTTTCGCCGCCGCTGGCCTGCGTTGCTTCGGGCCGACTCAGGGGGCGGCGCAACTGGAAGGTTCCAAAGCCTTCGCCAAGGATTTCTTGGCCCGCCATAAGATCCCCACCGCTCGTTACCAGAGCTTTACCGACCCGGACGCGGCGGAAGCCTTTATCCACGAAATGGGCGCGCCTGTCGTGGTCAAGGCCGACGGACTGGCGGCCGGTAAGGGCGTGATCCTGGCCCAAAGCGAGCAGGAAGCCATCGCCGCCATGCGCGGCATGCTGAGCGGCGCCGATTTCGGCGAGGCGGGCCGGCAGGTGGTGATCGAAGAGTTTCTGCATGGCGAGGAAGCCAGTTTCATCGTCATGACCGATGGCGAGACCATCCTGCCGTTGGCCTCGTCGCAGGATCACAAGGCCCGCGATAACGGTGACCGAGGTCCCAATACCGGCGGCATGGGCGCCTATTCGCCGGCCCCGGTGGTGAGCCCGGAACTGCATGACCGCATCATGGCCGAAATCATCGAGCCAACCGTGCGCGGCATGGCGGCGGAGGGTTGCCGTTATGTCGGGTTTCTCTACGCCGGGGTGATGATTACCGCCGATGGCCCCAAGGTGCTGGAATACAACTGCCGACTGGGCGATCCCGAGACCCAGCCATTGCTATTGCGTTTGCGCTCCGATCTGGTGGAGCTGTGCAAGGCGGCGCTGGACGGGCGGCTGCATGAGATGACGGTGGATTGGGACCCGCGCGCCGCGCTAGGCGTGGTGATGACCGCCGCCGGTTATCCGGGTCCCTATCGCAAGGGCGACGTGATCGAGGGCTTGCCGCGTCACGACGAGGAACTGGGCGACGATGGCAAGCTGTTCCACGCTGGCACACTGGAAACCAAGGAGGGTCATGTCGTTACCCACGGCGGCCGGGTGCTGTGCGCCACCGCGCTCGGCGGTACGGTCGCCGAAGCGCAGAATCTGGCCTACAACCTGGTCAAGCGCGTGCGTTGGGATGGCGCTTACTACCGCACCGATATCGGCTATCGGGCCATTGCCCGGGAGCGGGGAGAATAATCCGGATAGAGCCGTGTAAGACGATAACGGATTTAAATATAACCATTTTAAGGAAGAAGAGCGTATGGAAAAGAACAGCCCCGTGTTACTGGCTTGCCGGAATTTGGCGCGTCTGGTTGGCGTCAGTGTATTGATGCTCGGTCTGCTGGTTGGCTGCAACGACGACGACAACGATCCGGCTCCGCTCAACTACGCGGAAACCATTGTCGACGGCCGCGTCGCCGTGCGGCAGGCGCTCGTCGATACCGATACGCCCTCCGCGTCGGTGGTGCTGATCGATGGCGATCGCATCGTCTGGAGCGAAACTTTCGGTTATATCGACAAGGCGACGCTAACCGCCCCCAGCCCGACCACGATGTATGGCATCGGCTCGGTCAGCAAGGTGTTCGCCGCGATGGCGGCCATGAAATTGGTTGATCAGGGCAAGATCGATCTCGACGCGCCGCTCGTCCAGTATCTACCCGATTTCCGCATGGCCGCGCCAGAATATCCGCAAATCACCGTGCGCATGTTGCTCAATCATTCGGCGGGTTTTGGGGGGACCGACTATCGCAACGGTTTCACCAACGCGCCGGTGCCGGGTTATGCCGCGCAGGTGCTTGAGTCGTTGGCGACTCAGCGACTCAAGCACCTGCCGGGCGAGATGGCGGTGTATTGCAATGACTGTTTGACGATGATCGAGCCGTTGGTGGCAGCGGTATCGGGTCGACCCTACACCCAGTTCGTGGCGGAGGAGATTCTCGCGCCGCTGGACATGACCCACAGTCGTTTTGCGCTGGAGCCCTTCCCGGCGGGCTCGTTCGCGCCGGGCTATACAGGAGATCGCGCCGATCCCCAGGAATACACCAACGCCTATGCCACGGGCGGTCTCTATTCGACGCCCAACGACATGGCCCATTTGGCGATGATGTTCATGAACGGTGGCCGACTCGGAGATGTCCGGGTGTTGTCGGCATCGTCGGTGGCTGAGATGGGCAGCGACCAGACGCGGAATCTGCTTTTCAACCCCATACCCACATTTCACTGGGGACTGGGCTGGGATGGGGTGGCGCAGCCCGGCCTCGCCGCCGTGGGCGTGACCGCCTGGCATAAGAACGGCGGCACCCTGACCTACGGCTCCGAGTTCTTCGTGGCGCCGAACGAGCGGTTGGCGGTGATGGTGACGGGTGCTTCCGTCAAATTCAGCGTGGGCCAGTTGGCCGAACGGATCATGTTGCATGCCCTGGCCGAGCGCGGCAGCATTCCCGCCGTGCCCACCCCGCTGCCCGACACGCCGCAACCCAAACAGCCCGCGACCGATGCCGATCTAGCCG
>DAOTGT010000046.1:0-21660 GCA_035447285.1 Candidatus Competibacter sp. | reverse complement strand
GGCGGCGCACCTTGTCGCCTTCCGCCGATAGTCGCGAGTCAATCACCCGGGTATCAGGCGTGCCACAGAACGGACAATGCACCGCCGCCGTCTCGCGTGGAGTGCGCGATCAGCCGTAGACCGGGAATTTGGCGCACAGTTCGGCGACCTGGCCGCGCACCCGCTCGATGGTCGCTTCATTGTCGAGATCGTCGAGAATGTCGCACATCCAGCCGGTCAGCTCGCGGCATTCCCGCTCCTTGAATCCTCGGGTGGTGATGGCCGGTGAACCGACGCGGATACCGCTGGTGACGAACGGCGATTGTGGATCGTTGGGCACGGCGTTCTTGTTGACGGTGATCCAGGCCCGGCCCAGCGCGGCATCGGCGGCCTTGCCGGTCAGGCCCCTGGCGATCAGGCTGACCAGGAACAGGTGATCGTCGGTGCCGCCGGAGACCACGTCGTAACCACGCTCGATAAAGACGCCGGCCATGACGCGGGCATTGGCGAGGACCTGCTTCTGATAGTCGACGAACTCCGGCTCCAGGGCTTCCTTGAAAGCCACCGCCTTGGCGGCGATGACGTGCATCAACGGACCACCCTGAGTTCCGGGGAAGACCTGCGAATTCAATTTCTTCTCGATCTCGGGATTGGCGCGAGCCAGGATCAGACCGCCACGCGGGCCGCGCAGGGTCTTGTGGGTGGTGGTGGTGACCACGTCGGCGATGGGAACCGGGTTGGGATAGATGCCGGCGGCGACCAGCCCGGCGACATGCGCCATGTCCACGAAGAAATAAGCGCCCACCTGATCGGCAATGGCCCGAAAACGCGACCAGTCCACCACCCGCGAATAGGCCGAGAAACCGGCGACGATCATTTTGGGCTTACACTCCAGCGCCAGCCGTTCGACCTGATCGTAATCGATCTCGCCGGTGGCCTCGTCCAGGCCGTATTGCACCGCCTGATACAGCCGGCCGGAGAAATTGACCTTGGCGCCGTGGGTGAGATGGCCGCCGTGCGCCAGGCTCATGCCCAGGATGGTATCGCCCGCCTCCAGCAACGCCATGTAGGCGGCGGCATTGGCCTGGGAGCCGGAGTGGGGCTGGACATTGGCGTAATCGGCGTGGAACAGCCGCTTGGCGCGGTCGATCGCCAGTTGTTCGGCGATATCCACGAACTCGCAACCGCCATAATAGCGCTTGCCCGGATAGCCTTCGGCGTACTTGTTGGTCAGCACCGAACCCTGTGCCTCTAGCACGCGCGGGCTGGCGTAGTTTTCCGAGGCGATCAGCTCGATGTGATCTTCCTGGCGCTGTTTTTCGCTTTGCAGGGAGGCCCACAATTCATTGTCAAATCCGGCGATCCGCATCTCTCGACTGAACATTCGCAACCTCCGCAAAAACGGGCGCCCGCTGCTTCGGACGAAAGCGCGGGCGGACTGTGGAAAGCCACTAATAATACCCGATGTGGCCGACGGATGGCAGGAGATTCACCAGCGATGGTGGCGGACGCGGACCGAACCGGTCAGCGCATCGGGGTTTCCAGGAAGGAATCCACCACGGCGGTCCAGGCCTTGGCGACATTGCGTAGCTCGTAGCCGCCGCCGCCAACGGCGAGAATGCGGCCTTCGGCGAACTCCTCGGCGATCTGGCACAAGCCTCGGGCGGCGCGGCTGTGGGCACGAGCGGTGTAGTGCAAGTGGGCCAGCGGATCGCCGTCCAGCCCATCGGCGCCGCAGTTCATGATCACGAACTGCGGTTCCCACTGGCGTAGAAACCCTTCGACCTTGTCCCACATCATCATGAAATCATCGTCGGCTGAGAGTGGCAACAGGGGGATATTGAGCTTGCGTCCCTTGGCCGGACCCTTGCCGACTTCATGCGAAAAGCCGCTCTGCGGGAAGTTGTAGCGACCATCCTCGTGGATGTCGGCGAAGATGACGGTCGGATCGGACTCGAAAGGGTAAAATACCCCGTCGCCGTGATGCGCGTCGATATCGACGTAGGCGATGCGTTCCAGGCCATATTCCTGTTGCAGGATCTTGATGGCCACGCCGGCGTCGTTGAACACGCAAAAACCGGAAGCGGTATCGGGCATACTGTGGTGCAGGCCAGCGATGGGCACGAAGGCACGCCGGATCTCGTTGGTCATGATTCTGTGAGTGGCGTCGATCACCGTGCCGACCACTACCGCGGCATCCTCGAATACCCCTTTGTAGGCCGGAGTGTCGCCGTAATCCAGCAAGCCCTCTCCCACCTCGGAATAGGTCTTGACCTTTTCGACATACTTGGATGTGTGGAACAGTCTGATCTGCTCCTCGGTGGCGGTGGCGGGATGCAGCACGCGCACCTGGTAGTCGAAGTGGCGAATATGCATCTCATCCCAGAAGGCATGAATGCGATTTTCTCCGAACGGGTGGTCTTCGAACCCGTAGCGGCCCAGTTCTTCACCGGTGTACACAGCCACCGTTCTGCTTCGCGCCATTACTCTCGATCCTCGTTGGGGACGGTCGGTTTCGCAGCGCGGTATCATAGCCGAACTTGACATAAATATGACGTCCCGGTCGGCTGAAATGCAGCCGAGCGCGAGTCGCCATATCCATTTTCGGTTCCATTAGGAGGATCGATGACCGCAAGCGCCCAACAAGAGCGGGATATTTTTCCACGCGATCGCCAGCCGACGGTCCGCATTCTGGCCATGCCGGCCCATACCAATCCCAACGGCAATATCTTCGGTGGCTGGATCATGGCGCAAATGGATATTGCCGGTGGCGTGGTGGCGATGGAATACGCCGGCGGCCGGGTGGCGACCGTGGCGGTGACCTCGATGGAATTTCACAAGCCGGTGTTCGTCGGCGATCTGGTGAGTTGTTTCACTCGGATTCAGAAAGTCGGCTCGACCTCGATTACCGTCAAGGTGGAGGTGTTCGTCCAGCGCGCTCGCGATGGCAAGTTGCTGGCGGATCAGGTGACCGAGGCGGTCATCGTCTACGTGGCGGTCAACGATGATGGCTCGCCGCGCAAGCTGCCGGAACGAGGGCCGGATTTCCAACAATATTGGTGAGCCGGGGCCTTCAGTTCGGGTCAGCCGCGCCGTAGCCGCCGCCGCCCGGCGTTTCGATCGCGAACACATCTCCCGGCCGGACCGTCACCTGTGACGTGCCGGGCAATTCCTCGATCTCCCCATCCGCGCGTTCCACCGCATTGCGTCCGACCTGGCCCGGCGCGCCGCCCCGCAGACCGTAGGGTGCGATCCGGCGGTGGCCGGACAGGATCGCGGCGGTCATGGGTTCCAGAAAACGGATGCGGCGTATCACACCGTCACCGCCGTGCCAGCGACCCGGGCCGCCGCTGCCGGCGCGGATGGCGAATTCTTCCACCCGCACCGGGAATCGCCATTCCAGCACTTCCGGGTCGGTCAACCGGGAATTGGTCATGTGGGTATGCACCGCCGATGCGCCGTCGAATCCCGGCCCCGCGCCGGCGCCGCCGCAGATCGTTTCGTAGTATTGATGCTGGTCGTTGCCGAAAGTGAAGTTGTTCATCGTGCCCTGGGCGGCGGCCATCGCTCCCAGCGCGCCGTACAGGGCGTCCACCACGCATTGCGAGGTTTCCACGTTGCCCGCCACCACCGCCGCTGGCGGGCGGGGATCGAGCAGACAACCGGGGGGAATCACGATGTCCAATGGGCGCAAGCAGCCGGCATTGAGCGGAATGTCGTCGTCCACCAAGGTGCGAAAGACGTACAACACCGCCGCCAGACACACCGCGCGCGGCGCGTTGAAATTGTTGGGCTGTTGCGGCGAGGTGTCGGTGAAGTCGATGCGAGCGGTGCGTCGGGCATGGTCCAGGCGGATGGCGACCCGAATCACCGCGCCGTTGTCCATCTCGTAGGTGAACGCGCCATCGCTCAGCCGATCCAGCGCCCGCCGCACCTGTTCGGCGGCATTGTCCTGGACATGGCGCATGTAGGCGTGGACCGTGTCCGAACCAAAGTGCGCCACCATCCGCCGCAATTCCCGAGCGCCCTTTTCGTTGGCGGCGATCTGCGCTTGCAGGTCGGCCAGGTTCTGCTTGGCGTTGCGCGCCGGCCACGGTCCGGCGCCGAGTCGCGCCAGCAAATCTTGTTCGCGAAATTGACCCGCGCTCACCAGTGGCACGTTGTCCAGCAACACCCCTTCCTGGTCGATGCGGACGCTGTCCGGCGGCATCGAGCCGGGAGTGATGCCACCAATGTCGGCGTGATGACCGCGCGAGGCGACGTAGAACAGGAGTTCTCGACCGGCGTCGTCGAAGACGGGGGTGATGACGGTCACATCCGGCAGGTGGGTGCCGCCGCTATAGGGCGCGTTGGTCGCGTACACGTCGCCGGCTTGGAAGTGGCCGTGGTGGGCATCGATGATGGCCCGAACCGCTTCGCCCATCGAGCCGAGATGGACCGGGATGTGCGGGGCGTTGGCGATGAGCTGGCCGTCCCGGTCGAACAGCGCGCAGGAGAAATCCAGCCGCTCCTTGATGTTGACCGAATGAGCGGTATTGGCCAGGGTTACGCCCATCTGCTCGGCGATGGCCATGAACAGATTGTTGAACACCTCCAGCATGATTGGATCGACGTCGGTGCCGACCGCGACCCGTTGCGGGCGGGGTTGGTGGCGGGTCAGTACCAGATCGTCGTGGGCGCCGACCTCGGCCTGCCAGCCCGGTTCGATCAGGGTGGTCGCGCCGGTTTCGCCAAGAATCGCCGGGCCGACGATGCGGTCGCCGGGCCGCAGATCGGCGCGGCGGTGGAATGGCGCGGCGCGCTCGGCGCCGGCGAGATGCAGCGCGATCTGGGCGGTCGGCGCCAGCGGCCCGTGGCGTGGCGTGGCCGTCGTGGTCGCTTCCCGCAGGTCAAAGCCACCGCTGATGATCTCGACCTGTGCCGCTTCCACGATCAGTGCCTTGTCAGGCAGGATGAAGCCGAAGCGTCGCCGGTGGGCGTCGGTAAAGCGCGCCACCAGTTCGTCCGGATCGTCGGCGGCGACGAGTAGGGCGGTATCACTACCGGTGTAGCGCAGACGAGCGCCGCGCAGGGCTTGAATCGGGCCGGTGGGAAGATCCTGGGCTTGCATGGCGGCCCGGCCCGCTTGTTCCAGCTCGCCGAAGGTGCGTTCCAGCACCGGCGCCAACTCGGCCGACAATGGGGCTTCGACCGCGCGTTCCTTCAGCAGCCGGGCGTCGGCCAGACCCATGCCGTAAGCCGACAGTACCCCGGCCAGCGGATGGATGAAGATGGTCGGCATCCCTAGCGCATCGGCCACCGCGCAGGCGTGCTGACCGCCGGCGCCGCCGAAACAGCATAAGGTGTATTCGGTCACGTCGTAGCCACGCTGGGTCGAAATCTGTTTGATCGCGTTGGCCATGTTTTCGACGGCGATCTTGAGGAAGCCCTCGGCCAGTTCCGTCGGGGTGTAGCGCGCGCCGCTTGCCGCTTCGATCTCGACGGTCAGCGCGGCGAATTGACCCGCGACCGTATCCTGATCCAAGGGTTGATTCTGATCGGGACCGAAGATCTTGGGAAAGAAGGCCGGTTGAATCCGACCCAGCAGCAGATTGCAGTCGGTCACGGTCAGCGGCCCGCCGCGCCGGTAGCAGGCCGGTCCCGGATTGGCGCCGGCCGATTCCGGTCCCACTCGCAGCCGACCGCCATCGAAGCGGCAGATCGAGCCGCCGCCGGCCGCCACGGTGTGAATGTGCAGCATCGGCGCCCGCAGCCGTACTCCGGCCACCAGGGTTTCGAAGGCGCGTTCGTACTCGCCGGCGTAGTGGGCGACATCGGTGGAGGTGCCGCCCATATCGAAGGTGATGATTCGCTCGAAACCGGCACGGGCGGCGGTGCGCGCCGCGCCGACGATGCCGCCGGCCGGGCCGGACAGGATGCTGTCCTTGCCGCGAAAATGGTGGGCGTCGGCCAGACCGCCGTGGGATTGCATGAACAACAGTCGCGCGCCGCTCAGTTCGCTGGCGACCCGGTCGATGTAGCGGCGCAGGATCGGCGACAGGTAGGCGTCCACCACCGTGGTGTCGCCGCGTCCGACCAGCTTCATCAGCGGACTGACCTCGTGCGATGTCGAAATCTGGGTGAAGCCGATCTGCTTGGCCAAGGCCGCCGCCAGCCGCTCGTGTTCCGGGAAGCGATAGCCGTGCAGGAAAACGATGGCGACGGCGCGGATGCCAGCGCGCCAGGCCGCTTCCAGCGAGCGGCGGGCGTCATCGGCATCGAACGGGGCGAGGACTTCGCCCTGAGCCGATACCCGCTCGCGCACTTCGGCGACCCGCTCGTACAGCAACTCCGGCAGCACGATTTGGCGAGCGAACAGTTTGGGTCGATTCTGATAGGCGATGCGCAGGGCGTCGCGGAAACCCCGGGTGATCAGTAGCAGGATACGGTCGCCCTTGCGTTCCAATAGCGCGTTGGTGGCGACGGTGGTGCCCATTTTCACCGCCGCGATGCGTTCGGCGGGGATCGGCTGGTCTGCTGAAACTCCCAGTAAATCGCGGATGCCCTGCAAGGCGGCGTCGGGATAATGTTCGGGATTGTCCGAGAGCAGCTTGTGAGCCACCAGTCGGCCATCGGGACGCCGCGCGACCACATCGGTGAAGGTGCCGCCTCGGTCGATCCAGAATTGCCAGCGGGCGGGGGTGGAGAGCAGGGGAGCGGTCATGGGGAATATTCCAGTGGACGGATGCCTAAGCCGCATGATTCATGAAAGAGCGAAACCCGGATAATTCGTTGATCAGCATCCGAGCGTCATTCTATTCAAGATTCCCTGGCTTTTCCCATCGTTGATCGAGCCAGAATCGCCAACGGCATCGCGTCTCGTTCTCCAGGCTTGACAGCTTCGTTCCGTTATCGTTATATAAATTAAAATATAACGATAACGGAGAAGATCGGATATGCCTAAGCCACAAGCTCTTGAATTTTCAGGTCAGTTTTGGTTGAACCGGAAAGGCTGCGGTTATCTCGGGGCGGGTCGCGTCGAGTTGCTGGAGCATATCGACGAGTGTGGTTCCATCGCTCGGGCCGCCAAGCGCATGGGGATGAGCTACAAGACCGCCTGGGACGCGGTGGAAGCGATGAACAATCTGGCCGACCGGCCCTTGGTGGTGCGCGCGACCGGCGGCAAGGGCGGCGGGGGAACCCAGCTTACCGATTACGGGAAGCAGGTGATCGCCGGCTACCGGCTCATGGAAGCCGAGCATCGGCGATTCCTGGCCCGCATGGAGGCCGGCGTGAAAAATTTCGATCAGATCAACAACCTATTGAAGGCAATCAACATGAAAACCAGTGCTAGGAACCAGTTTCTCGGGCAGGTCAGTTACTTGGAAAAGGGAGCGGTCAACAGCGAGGTGAAAGTGGACCTGGGTGAGGGCCTGGAGATCTTCGCCATCGTCACCAACGAGGCCGTGGAGGACCTCGGTCTGGTTTTGGGCAAGGACACGATGGTGTTGATCAAGTCGAGCTTCGTGCTCCTGTCCCCGGACGAGAAACTGCGTATCAGCGCCCGTAACCGGCTATACGGCACGGTGCGGGAAGTGGTCCCTGGCGCGGTCAATAGCGAAGTCAAGCTGGAGCTTCCCGGCGGGCGGATACTCACCGCCATCATCACCAGGGAAGCGCTGACCGAGTTGGGTTTCGTGCCCGGACAACGCGCCTGCGCCTTGATCAAGGCTTCCCATGTCATTCTCGCCGTCAACGACTGACGCATTCACTTCAGGATTCTCGCGCATGAAATCGCGTTTTACTCCCTTGCTGGCGGGCCTGGTTCTCGCCGTTTCCAGCTTGACGGTCCAGGCCGACGAGGTACAGGTGGCGGTCGCCGCCAATTTCACCGCGCCGATGCAGAAAATTGCCGCTGAATTCGAGAAGGACACCGGACATAAAGCCCTGCTCGTTTTTGGCGCAACCGGCAAGCTCTACGCGCAGATCAAAAACGGCGCGCCGTTCCAGGTCTTCCTCGCCGCCGATGACAAGACCCCGGCCAAGCTGGAGGCCGAAGGCGATACCGTGCCAGGCAGCCGTTTCACCTATGCCATCGGGACCCTAGTGCTGTGGTCGGCCAAACCGGGTTTTGTCGATGAGCAGGGCGAGGTGTTGAAAAAAGGCCAATTCAAGCACTTGGCCATGACTAATCCCAAGACCGCTCCTTACGGCGCGGCGGCGGTGACCACCTTGACGAAACTCGGGCTGTTCGATGCCCTCCAATCAAAATTCGTGACCGGCGAGAACGTCTCGCAGACTTATCAATTTGTCATGACCGGCAATGCGGAGTTGGGGTTCATTGCGCTGTCGCAGGTCATGACCGACGGCCAATTGAGCGGTGGTTCCACCTGGATCGTTCCCGCCGATCTGCATGAGCCGATCCGGCAGGATGCGGCGATTCTCGCCAAGGGCCAGAATCAGCCGGCGGCGCGGGCGCTGGTCGAGTACCTCAAAGGGGACAAGGCCGCGGCCATCATCAAGTCTTACGGTTATGCTCTGTGACGTGATCGAAAACCGCTCTTGTTTCTGCCCCTCTCCCACGGGGAGAGGGGTTCTGCCACGGCTTCCGAGAACATCGGCGCATGCTGAGCGAAGCTAATGTTGCCGCAGTCTGGTTGACCCTCAAGCTCGCCACGATCACCACGGTGATTCTGCTGATCGTGGGAACTCCCATCGCCTGGTGGCTGGCCCGTACCCATTCGAAATGGAAGGGTGTCATCGGCGCGGTGGTGGCACTACCCTTGGTGCTACCGCCCACGGTGCTGGGTTTCTATCTGCTCATTGCCTTGGGGCCACATGGTCCGGTCGGCCAACTGACCCAGTTCTTGGGATGGGGTATCCTGCCCTTTACCTTCGCCGGGTTGGTGGTGGCCTCAGTGTTTTATTCGATGCCCTTCGTGGTGCAGCCCTTGCAGCAGGCGTTCGAGGCGATCGGCGCGCGACCGCTGGAAGTGGCGGCCACGCTGCGAGCCAGTCCCTGGGATGCCTTTTTTACCGTGGTTTTGCCGCTGGCCAAACCAGGGTTCATCACCGCTTCGATCCTCGGTTTCGCCCACACGGTCGGGGAGTTCGGGGTGGTGCTGATGATCGGCGGCAACATTCCCGAAAAGACCCGAGTGGTATCGGTGCAAATCTACGATCACGTCGAAGCGCTGGAATATGCCGAGGCGCATGTGCTGGCCGGCGGCATGTTGCTGTTCAGTTTTCTGGTGCTGTTGGCTCTTTACTCCCGCAAGGGGACAAGCACTTGGAAATGACATTTGACAAGGCGATCCATGCCCGCTTTCAGGTAGCCTGGCCAGGATTTAACCTGGATGTCGATCTACGCTTGCCCGGTTGCGGTGTCACCGCGCTGTTCGGACATTCCGGCTCGGGCAAGACCACCTTGCTGCGTTGCCTGGCCGGACTGGAACGGCAGAGTGTCGGCTCGCTGAATTTCAAAGGCGAAGTCTGGCAGGACGATGCGCGCGGCATTTGCCGGCCCACCCATCGCCGTCCGCTGGGTTATGTGTTCCAGGAAGCCAGCCTGTTTCCGCATTTGTCGGTGCGGAAGAATCTGGACTACGGGCGAAAGCGAGTGAACGGTGGGCATAAGGTGTCACTGGATCATGCGGTGGAATTACTGGGTATTGGACATCTGCTCGACCGGATGCCCGACCGGCTTTCCGGGGGTGAGCGCCAACGAGTGGCCATCGCCCGGGCGCTGGCGACCAGCCCGGAATTGTTGCTGATGGACGAACCGCTGGCGGCGTTGGATCTGAAGCGAAAAAACGAAATCCTGCCCTATCTGGAGCGCTTGCACGACGAGTTGGAGATCCCGATGTTCTATGTCAGCCATGTACCCGACGAAGTGGCGCGGCTGGCGGATCACGTCGTGCTGCTGTCCGAAGGCCGCGTGGTGGCTGCGGGTGGCTTGCGGGAGACCATGGCGCGACTCGATTTACCCACCGCCTTTACCGAGGATGCCGGTGTGGTCATCGAGGCGGTCGTGGCGGATCATGACGAAACCTATCGTTTGACCCGACTCGATTTCCCGGGAGGCAGCGTGGTGGTCGCCCGCCGCCAGGAATCCCTGGGGCGGCGGCTGCGGTTCCGCGTCCATGCCCGGGATGTCAGTTTGGCCCTCGCCCGCGCCGAAGGCACCAGCATCGTCAATCTGTTGCCCGCGACCGTGGTGGAGGTGGCCGACGCCGACACGCCGGCCCATGTGCTGGTTCGGCTGGATGCAGGGGGTACGCCGCTCATCGCCCGCATCACCCGTTTTTCACTCGATCATCTGGGTGTGACGCCCGGCAAGTCGATGTGGGCGCAGATCAAGGCAGTGGCGCTACTGGGTTGAATCGATGCCGGCGCAAGGCAAGTCCTCGCTTTATCCGCCAAACCTGAAACCTGCCAAATAAGGATGACTGACCGTATGTACTCATGCGCCTTATCCGATGAAGCCCTGAGCCGTTTGTTGGCTGAGGATGTCCCGTTTGGCGACTTGACCACTGAATCGCTAGGTTTGCGAGGGCGACCGGGTCGCCTGGAGTTTCATGCCCGTGGCGCGATGACCGTCTGTGGTGTTGAAGAGGCCGTGCGTCTGTTCGCGCTGGCTGGGGCCAATGCCTGTCTAGTGATTCCCTCTGGCGTCGCGGTGGAGAGTGATGCGCTGCTGCTGACTGCGGAAGGGCCGGCGGAAGCGTTGCACCGGGCGTGGAAGACCGCGCAGACCTTGATGGAGTGGGCCAGCGGCATCGCCAGTGGCGCGGCGGCTCTGGTACGGGCCGCCGCGCCGGTTCCCGTCGCCTGCACTCGCAAGAACGCGCCGGGGACCAAGGCGTTGTCGATCAAGGCGATCCAGGCCGGCGGCGCGATCGCGCATCGGCTCGGTCTGTCGGAAACCCTGCTGGTGTTCGCCGAACATCGCCTGTTTCTCGACGAGTCCCCCAGCGCGGCCATTGCCCGGTTGCGAAATCGTCAACCGGAAAAGAAGATCGTGGTGGAGGTCGTTTCGGTGGATGAGGCGTTGACCTGGGCGCGCGCGGGAGCCGATGTTCTGCAACTGGAGAAATTCACGCCCGCTGGATTAAGCGCCTGTCGGGCATGCTTGGAGGCGGAAGGGTTGCGTCCAGTACTGGTTGCCGCCGGCGGGGTGCGTGTGGAGAACGCCGCCGATTATGTCGCCGCCGGAGCGGCGATGATTGCGACATCCGCCCCTTATCATGCCGCGCCGCGCGATGTGCGGGTGCGATTCTTCAAGGCGGCATAGAGCGATTGCCTCTGGATTGAAGGCGAGGAAGAGCAGCGACCGACATCGAGCAGGCACTTGCGGTATCGATGCCGCGCCGGAGCCGCAAGCCGGTTGGGGATGCCTCATGCGGTATTTCTCCAGACGGTCTACCCTTACGGAAGGCGAGGGCAAACAAACCCAGCTTATTATCGATGTCGTTCCGGGTCAGGGCGGCATGTTTGCCCTGGAAGGGCCGGAAGGATTGCGCTTTTTGATCCGTTCATGCCTGTTCGGCGACGAGGAACAGGCGGTGCTGGGGAAGAGCCGGCCTACCGCCCGCATGCCTGACTTTTCTTTCCAATATCGAAGAGATGCATGATGACTCTGTTGCTATTGATCATCCTGTTCGCGCTCGGCGCGATCTTCGTGCCGCGTCTGATCCCGGAAACCCGAACCACCCGTGGCGGCAAGACGCTGTCGCTGGGCTGGCTCAGAACCGGCACGCGCTTTGCCTTGTCGCTGGCGGTGGTGTTCATGATTCTGGCGACCTCGTTCGTGATCGTCGATCAGGACAAGGTCGGTCATCTGAAACTGATCTACGGGCTCAAGCAATTGCCGCCCGGCCACATCATCGCCATGGATGGCGAGGCGGGGCCTCAGGCGGAGATTCTCGGTCCCGGCTTCCATTTCAAACCGTTGCTGAACCTGTTGTACGAAGTCGAACAGCAAGAGGTAACGGTCATTCCAGACGGTCGTTACGGCTACCTCGTCGCTCGTGACGGCTTGCCGCTGCGGGCGGATCAGTTTCTGGCCGATGCCTGGCCCGACGAACAGAAAATGCTCGACGCTCACTATTTTTTGACCGAGGGGCGGGGTCAGAAGGGACCGCAACTGACCGTGTTGAAGCCGGGTCGTTATCGACTGAATCAGTACCTGTTCGATGTCTACGTCAAGGAAGATCTGTTTCGAGCCACTTCGGTTCCCGCCGGTTTCGTGGCGGTGATCAAGTCGAACGTGCAGCAGAAACCGGATGACGCGTGCCAGCCAGTGCGCGACGAGCGTGCCACCAAGCTGTCGATTCCGTTGGTGCCCAAGGGTTGCCGCGGGGTCTGGAACGAGCCGCTGTTGCCGGGCACCTATTATCTCAATCGACGCGCCTACGAGGTTTCGTTGGTGGATACCCGCATTCAGACCTGGCAGTACCAGGGTGGGTACGCCCGGCGGCGGATCAACCTGACCTTGAATCAGAACGGACAGATCGAGCAGACCGCCGAGCGGGAGGAGATCGTGACGCCACAAAGCGCCGCTGATAACGCCGTGCTGCTGCGGGTCGAGGGCTGGGAAATCCCGCAGGATCTGCGGGTGCTGGCCCAGGTCACGCCGGAAGACGCGCCGTTCGTGGTGGCCTCGGTGGGCGATTTACAGGCGGTCGAGGACAAGATCATCACCCCGACCGTGCGCAGTATCGTGCGTAACGTCACAGGGTCTACGTCGCCGCTTGCGGCCGGGCAGGACGGCGGCAATCTGCAAAGCGTGCGCCGGGTGCTGGATTTGCAGGACAAGCGGCCGCAGTTGGAGCAGGCGGTGCTGGACGCGCTGATTCCAGAAGCGCGCAACGCTGGCGTGTCGATCCGCGAGGTGCGCTTCGGCGATCCGGTCATCCCGCCGGAACTGCTACTGGCCCGCAAGCGTGAGCAATTGGCTCAGCAGATGATCACGACCTTCCAGAAGGAACAGCAGGCCCAGGAAGAGCGGATCAAGACCGAAAAGGCGCGTGCCACCGCCGAACAGCAACCGGAATTGGTACGAGCGGAAATCCAGGTCGAGGTGGCCCGGCAGGATCGCACGGCGGCGCAATTGCGCGGCGAGGGCGAGAAGCTACGCTTGCAGGAAATCGCCACCGGCCAACAGGTCCAGGCCAATGTGCTGGGCCGGGAGTTGACCTACCAATTGGCGATGGTCAAGGAAGTGCTGGCGTTCATCGCCGCCAATCCCGACGCGGTCAAGGTGCCGAGTGTGCTGGTGGAGGGCGGCGAGTCCGGTGCTTCGCTGCCGGCGGCGGCGGCCATCTTCGGCTTTCTCGGTAACAGCACGGTGGCGCGGGGTTTGGGGCAGACCGCCGGTACGCCACCCACCGCGCCGGTCAGTCCCAAGGCGCCTTGAGCAGCGCGCCTATTCACCCGTTCCGGCCACGGTTCCCGGAACGGGTGCCGACTTGTCTATAATGTCATGCCCTTCGAGTGATCAAGGATTTGTCAAGGATGGTCGAACGCGGCTAAGCTGAAGTCATGGCAAACTTTCTTGGCGAATTCGAATGCAAGCTCGATTCCAAGGGGCGGATCGCGTTGCCGGCCGCGCTGAGAAAACAGTTGCCGCCCGAGGCCGAGGGGCGTTTGGTGGTCAATCGCGGTTTCGAACAACACCTGGTGTTGTACCCGTTGCCGGAATGGCGGCGGGTAACCGCCGAACTCGACGGCCTCAATTTGTACGTCAAGAAGCACCGTGAGTTCGTCCGGTATTTCCATCGCGGCGCGACCGAACTGGAGCTGGACGGCAGCGGTCGCCTGTTGTTGCCTCGGCGGCTGCTGGACTATGCTGGCATCCTCGACGCCGTGATCCTGCTGGCCTACGCCCATCGGATCGAGTGTTGGGACCCGACCCTGTACGACCAGTTGCTGTCGAACGAGCCGGCCGATTTCGCCGGCTTGGCCGAGGAAATCATGGGTCCGGCGACTCGCCCGGAACCGGACGAGGATCGGGCTCCTTCTTTCCGGGATTTCCCGCCGGCGCCACCCAATTCGCGCCATTGATCCGAAGCGCCGCCTCCGCGTGATTTTATCTGATCGTTTCCTCGGTGGGCGGTAGGGGCCGCAGCCGACGCCAGGCCACTTTTTCCAATTCCACCAGCAGGAAGACCGCCAGGCCGGCCAAGGTGACGATGCCCCAATCGGCGACGCTGATCGACGCGGTGCCCAGCAGCCGTTGCACCGGGGGGAAATAAGTGAAGGCCAGTTGCAATGCCAGCAGGATGCTGACGGTGAGCAGCACCGCGCGGCTGCCCAGCAGGCCCCGGCGCGACAGCGAGGCATCGAACATGAAGCGGCTGTTGAACAAGTAACAGATCTCGCCCATCACCAGCGCGTTGACCGCCACGGTACGCGCCGCCTCGTGAGAGACGCCTTGCGCGGTCTGCCACAGAAACAGGCTCAGCGGGGCGATCACCAGCAGCACCGACACCAGGGCGATCCGCCATAGCATGAAACCGTTCACCAGCGGTTCGCCGGGGTCGCGCGGTCGGCGCCGCATCACGTTCACCTCGGCCGGTTCGAAGGCCAGCGACAGCGATAGCGTGACCGCCGTCACCATGTTCACCCACAATACCTGCACTGGGGTGAGCGGCAGGGCCGTGCCGAATAGAATGGCGGCGATGATGACCAGCGCCTCGGCGCCGTTGGTCGGCAAGGTGAATAGCAGGGCCTTGCGTAGGTTGTCGTACACCGTGCGGCCTTCCTCAACCGCGTGGGTGATGGAGGCGAAATTGTCGTCGGCCAGTACCATTTCCGCCGCTTCCTTGGCTGCTTCGGTGCCTTTCATCCCCATCGCCACCCCGACATCGGCGCGCTTCAGTGCCGGGGCGTCGTTGACCCCGTCGCCGGTCATCGCCACCACTTGGCGGTTGTCCTGAAGGGCCGCGACCAGCCGCAGTTTGTGCTCGGGGCTGGCGCGGGCATACACGTCGGTGTCCAGAACCACCGCCCGCAGCGCCGCGTCGTCCAGCGTTTCCAGTTCCGGTCCGGCCAACACTCGTCGATTGCCGCCGATGCCAAGCTGGGCGGCGATGGCTTGCGCCGTGGCGCCGTGGTCGCCGGTGATCATCTTGACCCGGATGCCGGCCTGTTGAGCGAGTCGTACCGCTCGGATCGCCGCTTCGCGCGGCGGGTCGCTGATGCCAAGCAGACCCAGCAGCGTCAGGCCGGCCTCGACGTCGGCGAAGGTCAGCTCGTGCTGGGTCTTGGGTACTGACCGGTAGGCGACCGCCAACACGCGTTGGCCTTGCGCCGCTAGGGCTTCGAGTTGTTCATGCCAATACGCCGGGCGCAAGGGGCGCTGGTCGTCGGGATGCCGTTCGTCCGCGCACATCGCCAGCACCCGTTCCGGCGCGCCCTTGACGTGAATCACATGTTCGCCGTGATGATCGTGGTGCAGGGTGGCCATGAAACGGTGTTCGGACTCGAAGGGAATGCTGTCCAGACGACGGAACCGAGCTTGCTCGGCCACCGGGTCGAGGCCGGATTTCAGTGCCAGAGCCAGCAGCGCACCTTCGGTGGGGTCGCCGTCCATGCACCATTCGCCATCGCGCTCGCGCAGATTGGCGTCGTTGCACAGGCGCACGGCACGGGCGATGGCCGGCAAGTCGACGGCGTCTTCCGGCATGATTGGTTCACCCCCGACGCTGAACCCGCCGATCGGCGCGTAGCCGACACCGCTGACTTCGAAAATCCGGTCGGCGGTGACGACCCGCTGCACGGTCATTTCGTTACGGGTCAGGGTGCCGGTCTTGTCCGAACAGATGACGGTCACTGACCCCAGGGTTTCCACCGCTGGCAGTCGGCGAATGATGGCGTTGCGCGTTGCCATGCGCTGGACGCCGATGGCCAGGATGATGGTCATGATCGCCGGCAATCCCTCGGGAATCGCCGCCACCGCCAGCGCCACCGCCGCCATGAACATGTCGTCCATGGTCTGGCCGCGCCAGAGCACCCCGATGGCGAAGGTAGCGCCGGCCACCACCAGAATGGCCAGGCTCAGCCAGCGGCCGAATTGCGCTACCTGCCGTAGCAGGGGCGTGGCGATGACCTCGACCTGCTCCAGCAGGATGCTGATCCGGCCGATCTCGGTCTGTTCGCCGGTGGCCACCACCACGCCCAAGCCTTGACCGTAACTGACCAGGGTGCCGGAATACGCCATGCTCCGGCGGTCGCCGAGTGCCGCCTCGGCCGGGACGGGAGCCGTGGTTTTGTGCACCGCCTCGGCCTCGCCGGTCAGCACCGCTTCCTGAATCCGCAGGTTCCTGGCCTCGACCAGCCGCAACTCGGCGGGCACCTTATCGCCCGATTGCAGCAACACCCAGTCGCCGGGCACCAATGCCTCGGCCGGAATTTCCCGACGTTGCTCGTCGCGCAGCACCATGGCGTGCGGCGACAGCATCTTGCGGATGGCGGCCATGGCCGATTCGGCCTTGCCTTCCTGCACGAAGCCGACGATGGCATTGATCAGGACCACGCCCAGAATCACGGCGGTGTCGATGCCATGACCCAGCGCGCCGGTGATCGCGGCCGAAACCAACAGCAGGTAGATCAATACGTTGTGGAATTGCAGCAGGAAGCGCATGAACGGCCCGCGTCGCTGGGGGGGGCGTAGCCGGTTGGGACCGTATGTGTCCAGCCGTCGGGTGGCTTCCTCTTCGCTCAGGCCGCCGGGCGTGGTGTCCAGTTCGCGTAGAGCCTGATCGGGGGCCAGTGTGTGCCAAAGCGGAGATTGGGGAGGAGAAGGCATGTTCATGGTCTGATGTCATCGCATCTTAAGGGTCGCTGTTTATGCTGATGGCGCTGACGGCGGATGCTGGTCTTTCCCAGCTTGGGATGGTGGTTTGCCGCCTCGCGTCGGCCAAGCGGTTTGGCGGCGCATCGGGAATCGGGTGATGGCTTAAGCCTTAACATAGCCCTTTCCTATGGCTTTATTAGCGATAATTAAATTTAATAAATAAGTAAATACTAATATTCTGTCTGCGTGAATTCCTTTGGGGATTTGCAACATTGATTCTGCTAACCGAGGAACATCCCATGGAAACCATGACTCCCGTGAAAGAGACCGTTGGTCTACCCCGTTTGAACGAGCGCGCTCCCGAGTTCGAGGCGCCCACCACCCATGGCGTTCGAAAACTAGCTGACTATCAGGGTAAATGGTTGGTGCTGTTTTCCCATCCGGCCGATTTTACCCCGGTATGCACCACCGAGTTCATGGCCTTCGCCAAGGCTCAGGATTCGTTTGCCCAACTGAATTGCGAGTTGTTGGGTCTGTCCATCGACAGCCACTACTCGCACGTGGCCTGGATGCGCAACATTCAGGAGAAATTTGGCGTCGAAATCAAGTTCCCGATCATCGCCGATCTATCGATGGCCGTGGCTCGGGCCTATGGCATGATTCATCCAGGCGCGGCTGATACTTCCGCCGTGCGTGCCACCTTCATCATCGACCCCAACGGCATCCTGCGCGCCATGGTTTATTATCCGATGAGCAACGGCCGCTCCATCGCCGAGTTCCTGCGCCTGGTCCAGGCATTGCAGACCTCCGATGCCAACAAGGTCGCCACTCCCGAGGGTTGGCAGCCAGGCGACAAGGTCATCGTACCGCCGCCGGCCACCGCCGAGGAAGCGCGGGCGCGGGTCAGTCAGGGTGAGTACGAATGCACTGACTGGTACTTCTGCAAGAAGTCGCTGTAAGCCGACCCAAGGCTTCTCGGTCGGTAAGGGCGATCGTTTGCTCCCGGTTCCAATTGGAATCCGAGCGGTCCCGAAATGAACCAGGCTCCGTGGCTCATGTCGCTGCGGGGCCTACTGTTGCACATGCCTACACCAGACGCCATGCCAGAATTTCTCCGGCCCGTAGCGGGATCAGCTCGTCGTCGTCGAATGGAAAGGAGGCGGGTACGGCCGTCGGTTGGCGGTGCAGGGTGATGGTTTCCACGTTGCGCGGCAGACCGTAGAAATCCGCGCCGTGGAAGCTGGCGAAGGCTTCCAGTTTATCCAGTGCGCCGACCGAGTCGAAGGCTTCGGCGTACAGCTCCAGCGCGGCATGAGCGGTGTAGCAACCGGCGCAGCCGCAAGCGGTTTCCTTGCCCGAACGTGGATGCGGGGCGCTGTCGGTGCCGAGGAAGAATTTGGGATCGCCGCTGGTGGCGATTTTGAGCAGCGCTTGTCGGTGACGCTCGCGCTTGAGCACCGGCAAGCAGTAGTAATGCGGTCGGATGCCACCCTGGAAGATGGCGTTGCGATTGTAGAGCAGGTGATGGGCGGTGATGGTCGCCGCGACCGTGGCCGGTGCTGCCCGCACGTAGTCCGCCGCATCCTGGGTGGTGATGTGCTCCAGCACGATTTTCAGCGCGGGAAAGTGGCGAACTATCGGGTTCAAGACTTGGTCGATGAACACCGCCTCGCGGTCGAAAATGTCTATGTCCGGGTCGGTGACTTCGCCGTGGATCAACAACGGCAAGCCTTGCGCCTGCATGGCTTCCAGCACTGGATGGATTTTGCGGACATCGGTTACGCCGGAATCGGAATTCGTGGTCGCGCCGGCCGGATAGAGCTTGCAGGCGTGGATGTGGCCGGAAGATCGGGCGCGAGCGATTTCGGCCGGTGGGGTGTTATCGGTCAGATACAGCGTCATTAGGGGTTGGAATTCCAGTTCCGTCGGTACCGCCTCCAGAATCCGCGCCCGGTAGGCTAATGCTTGTTCGGTCGTCGTTACCGGCGGGCGCAGATTGGGCATGACGATGGCGCGGGCGAACTGGCGGGCGCTGTGCGGCGCGACCGCACGCAGAGCCGAGCCATCGCGCAGGTGCAGGTGCCAGTCGTCGGGACGGGTAAGGGTGAGAGTATCCATGCGGGTTTCCGGTTGAGGTGAGGACGGTTCGGCAACGGATTATAAGCGTCCGGGTTGCCGCAAACCGCAAAGTACCGGCTCGTGTCATCTTGTGGGTCAGGTGCCTTTGGAACTTGCCGTGGGCGCCGCCAGTTCGATCGACGCATCGTCAATTCGATGACTGGCCTTGCAGTAGCGGAATGTATTCAGGACTGTCGGAAATAGTGTTGTGGCTCGTGCCAGCGACAATCTTCAGTACTGCAATTCCGTCACGAAAAGCTGTGAATAGCGATTCGGTGCTGGTGCGTGGAATGACTTCATCGTGTTCGGCTGCCATGACGAGCGTCGGGGCGTCGACCCGCGCCGCGTATTTCCAGGATTCGAACTTGTCCAGCAGCAGCCAACGCACAGGTAAGTACGGAAACTGGCGTGCGGCGAGTTCCTGGATGCTATCAAAAGGGGTGACAAGGACCAGGCGGGCAACGGGCCGCAGACTGGCCAAGTGAACCGCGACGCCGCTGCCCAGGCTACGGCCCACGACCACGATGTTCGGGTGCTCGGTACGGATCTGGTCGAACAGAGCGAGAGCATCGGCGAAGAGTGCGGCTTCGGAAGGTTTGCCTGAACTGCCTCCGTAACCTCGGTAGTGCATCAAGTAGATGGCGTGGTCCGGGAAGGCCGTTGCAAGGCTGGGCAGGTTGAAGGAGACATCCTCCGCGTTGCCGCCGAAGTAGATAAGCGCATTCGGGCCGTTGTGCGGGCGGGTGGTGACGAGCACCTCGGCTCCGTCTACTTGCAAGGTGATCATGACCACGCCACGGTCAAGCGATCGCGGTTGCGGAAAGTAGATCAGTGAACGCTGGAAAATGAACAGGGCGGCGCATAATCCGAGATAAATAAACGTGACACTGGTTGCCAGTGTGAGCATGGTGCGTGACATGAAGGTAACGCTCATGTTGACCGGTTGCGGTGAGCGGACATGAGCCGACAGTCGAGTTAAGTATTGTTAGACGACCTTTTCCCACCGCAGCCCGAGGAATCTTGGGAATTTCCAAGTTCTCGGATAGAGCGCCTCTATCTCTAGCGCTGGCATCGGCTCTGCGAGTGCGTCGAGGCGAAATCCGTGTTCTGCAAAAGCGCTTACGTATTGTTCGATGGGCCGGTGGATGTGGGTGGTTCTGACCTCGGTGCGGCTCTTTGAAATTACAAATGGGGCCTCTATGAATATTTCGCGCTCGTAATGAAACCAGTGCTCTTCTTCATAGCCCCAGTACCTCGGCCAGAAAGAAGGGTGTGTAAGGGTAGCTACGAACCACGCGCGGGTCTGCAAAAGTGCAGCGAGCGCCTTCGCGAATCTTCGGAGGTCTGGTGTCGTCATCAAGGTCATTACAGCGACTGCGGCTGTCGCCGGTTCCTTGTCGAGGATACATGCCGCCTTTTCAAGTGACGCTTCGACATAGCTCACGTTATGTGCGCTTGCACAGACCCGGCGCGCTATCTTCATACTGGCTTGCGAGGGCTCGACGGCAATAACTTGTCCTGCAATCTGGGCAAGTTGGAGGGTGAATTCGCCCGTGCCTGAGCCAATATCTAGAACGACATTGGGGTCCGCACCCTCGAAAAGGCGCCACATGGTGGGGGAGACCACATGATGAAAGCTGAGATCTTCGCCGGAGACGATCTGATGATGGCGCTGCTCAGCTAACTGATTCCACTCCTGAGCTAGGTCGGCGTGGCTTTTTGCCGAACACGATGTGATGGACTTCATCTGTTATGCCTTCCTTGTAGGGCGCGCACGAGAGCAACTAGGTCCGCCGCCAGGTAGAACGCTGGGTGATCGCTGGTACTAAACTCATCAATTACATGAGTATCGCCCTCCGCTCGGCCTACCGCTACCCGAGACCCATTCCTTCCGAAAAAAGCGATCGTAAACCGTGATGCTGGCGATTCGAGAAGCGTTGCCCCGTAGGCACACACTTCGGCACCGGCCCTTTCCAACTCGGTCGAGAATTCGTTGCTCTCAGGTAAACAAAGGATGAGTTCTTGTCGGCGAGCTTTCTCAGTCAATAGGCCATGTGTCTCCGGATTTTGAGCCCAACTCATGTCTCGGGTCCAGATAGCGACTCGGCCACCGTGCTTGATCCATTCGTGCATGTACCCTTTAATGCCCTCAGCATCGGCCTTGGCATAAACGCGATGGCCGCGATAGTCGAGGAACTCCAATACCAAAAGGATGAGAAAGAAGAACACTGCGGATACTAAGAGTGCTGTGGCCCACAACGGCAAGTCTTTCATGGAAGGAAGGAATGCAACAAGGAGCCCGGCCATTGATGCGAACGACGCGCCCAGCGCCACGAGCTTTCGTACCAGTTCGCCCCAGGCTGTCCACCAAATGCGAAGAGTCATTAGGGTGCTTCGTTTATAGGTCGTTTAACCATGTGGCGCTTACTGGAGATGGCCACTCGTTCCGCTACAGAGGTGGATTAGTTTAATTTAACATAATGAAATAATTGAATATTCATTAACCAGAGATAATAGACTGTTTCCATATAATACAGTGAAACCTTGGTGTAACAGGTTAAAATTCCAAGGTACTGTTTTGGATAACTGACACGAAAGATGCGGGCCAGCGCATCGTCCTGGATGGCTGGCTCGCGTTGTTGCTCAGGTGCTTCCCTTGGATGCTTTGGAGGGATCGAGCCGCGCCGCTGCCTCGGCGGCGGTTTCGTAAAGCTGGGGCGCAAGATCTCGTTGGCGCAGGGCATCGCCAAGCTGGGCTCGCAGAAAGGTATTGGTGGTGTAGCGGG
>DAOTGT010000045.1:0-21754 GCA_035447285.1 Candidatus Competibacter sp. | reverse complement strand
GCGTACAACTGGAGCCGGACAACAGCGACTTGCTGCGCACCGCATTCGACCTGCGTTACTACGCCAATCCACGCCAGTTCGTCAATTTGTCCTACCTGCGGGACCGCAATCCAGTCAACCTGGGATTAAGCGATCAGATCCACTCCGTGGATGCTTCGCTGGTGTGGCCGCTAAGCTCGCGGTTGCGGGTGCTGGCCCGCTGGAACCAGGCACTGAACATCGACCGCAATCTGGAAACCCTGGCCGGGCTGGAATACGAGGATTGCTGCTGGGCGTTGCGCGCGGCCGCGCGCCAGTACCGTGACAGCCCGCTGGAAGTTGATGCGCAAACCGGTTTTTACCTGGAACTGGAGCTGAAGGGACTGTCCCGATTGGGCGGTGGTTTGGAGACCGTGCTGCAAAGTTCCATCTTCGGCTATCAGCCGATCCGTTACTAGCATTCATTCCGATGATACGTATGAACAAACGCTTGCTTGCTTTTTTGCTGTATTTACTGCTGATTGTCCCACCGGTTACCGGTCAAACCCAACTGGTGTTTGGTCCCGGACCCGAAGGATCGGGAAGCGCGTTGGATGCCATCGCGGCGGTGGTCAACGACGATGTCATTACCCGTCGGGAACTGGAGGCGGCGACGACCGCGATCAAAATCCAGTTGCGGCAGCAGAAGGTGCCGATCCCGCCCGATTCGGTGCTGGAGAACCAAGTACTGGAGCGGTTGATTTTGTCCCAGCTGCAGCTGCGCGCCGCCGAACGCAACGGCATCACCGTGGATGACGCCACCTTGAATGCAGCCATCGAAACTTTGGCCCGGCGCAACAACATGAATCTGACGCAGTTGCGGCAAATGATCGAAAAAGATGGCACCAATTTCGCCAAGTTCCGCGATGACGTGCGCCGGGAAATCATGGCGGCGCGGCTGCGCCAGAAACTGGTGGACAGCCAGATTCATGTTTCCGAACAGGATGTGGACAGCTTGCAAGCCCAGTTAGCTAGCGGCGGTGGTTTTGGTGGCGGCAATAACACCGCTGGCGGAGGCGAACGCGAATATCATCTGGCCCAGATCCTGATCGCAGTGCCGGAAAGCGCTACACCGCAGCAGGTCGAAACCGCAAGGCACGAGGCCGACAAGGTGTTGGCACGGTTGCGGCAAGGCGCGGATTTTCGTCAAGTGGCGGTGAGCGTTTCCGCTGGTCGGCAGGCGCTGGAAGGCGGCGATCTGGGCTGGCGGCGCGCCGATCAGTTGCCCACTCTATTCGCCGAGGTGGTCCCGAAGTTGCGGCCCGGACAACTGAGCGAACTGATTCGCAGCCCCAGTGGATTTCACATTGTCAAGCTGCTGGAAGTCAAAGGTGGCGGTGAAGCGCGTTCGTCCGCACCCTCCAACCTGGTGACGCAGACTCACGCTCGCCATATTCTGCTCAAAACCTCGCCGCAACTATCCGACGACGAAGCCCGCCAGCGTTTGACACAGCTGCGTCAGCGCATTCAGAGCGGCGAGGATTTTGCGGTCGTGGCCCGTGCCAATTCCGAGGATACCCCTTCCGCCGAGCATGGTGGTGATCTGGGTTGGGTGACACCAGGGATGTTGGTACCGCAGTTCGAGCAGGCGATGAACGAATTACAGCCCGGCGAAATCAGTGCGCCGTTCAAGACGCCGTTCGGCTGGCATATCGTTCAGGTGCAGGAACGGCGGCAGGGTCTAGCGTCGACCGAAGCCAACCGCGCCCGAGTACGCGAGGCGTTGTTGCGGCGGCGGGCCGACGAAGAATGGGAACAAACCTTGCGCCGCTTGCGTGAGGAAGCTTATGTGGAAATCCGCCTGCAGCCAGCGGCAGCTTCGTCGGCGGAGAGTTCCGCTCCGCCAGCACAGTGAGCGCTGCTTTGGCGCATCGCCCCCGCAAGCGCTTCGGCCAGCATTTTCTGCGCGATCCCAGCGTACTTGAACGCATCGTTGCGGCAATTCGACCGGTGCCGGGCGATCATCTGGTGGAAGTCGGCCCTGGCCTGGGGGCGTTGACCCGGCCGTTGCTGGCCGCCGTCGGCGAGTTGGACGCAGTGGAATTGGACCGCGATCTGCTGGAACCGCTGCGCGCCCATTGCGCGGATATCGGCAGGTTGCGGCTTCATCATGCCGACGCGCTGAAGTTCGATTTCGCCGCGTTGCGTGGCACCGGTCCCCGTTTGCGGGTGGTCGGCAACCTGCCCTACAACATTTCCACTCCCTTGCTTTTCCATCTGCTGGATCAAGCTAGCCACCTGCGCGACCTGCATTTTATGCTGCAACAGGACGTGGTGGAGCGGATGGCGGCGGGTCCGGGCGAGGAGGCTTACGGCCGACTGTCGGTGATGTTGCAATACCGCTGCCATGTCGAGCCGCTGTTCACGGTTGGACCGGAAGCGTTCCGGCCGCCGCCCAAGGTCCGGTCGGCGGTGGTGCGCTTGGTTCCACGTGAAACATTGCCCGTCGCAGTACGGGACGAGCGGCTATTCGCCGAGGTGGTGCGGCGGGCGTTCGCCCAACGTCGTAAGACCTTACGCAATGCCTTGCGCGGCTGGTTGGACATTGCCCAGATCGAAGCGGCGGGCGTCAATCCCGGTGCCCGGCCGGAAACGCTGGACCTGGCGGCATTCGCGGCGTTGAGCGCGGTCGCTCCCTGCGCCGATCCGGCGGCTAAAATTTACGGGGCTATTTGAAATTCCGCCCCAGCATGTCGCACAGCGCCAGATTGCTGGAGATCGTTGGGGAAGGCGCGCTTGAGGAGTGTGGCGGCAAAAGATTCATCAATTCCAGGAGCGCCCGCATCTTCTTCGCCACGGTGGAGCCGTGGGCGGGCGTGGTTTTCATGGACCCGCGATGCCCGGTGGCAATTGCCTGGGGGCGACGATGCGCCAGCGCTTGTCCCGGCCGGTTTCGCCGGCCAGCAGGGTGACCTGGTTTTTCGCCACCCCGAACAGCTCGGCCAGAAAGGCGCGCAAGTGCGCGTTGGCCCGGCCATCCACGGGCGGGGCGGCGATACGGACCCGGAAGCGATCGTCCCACAGTCCCATCCATTCGTCGCGGCTGGCGCGGGGCTGTGCCCGTACCCGCAGCAGCAGCTCGTTACCCTGCCAGCAATACCCGCCAGCGTCCATCGCCTCAGCGCAACCCGCTCCACATCCCCAGGAAATCCTGGAGCAGCAGGCTCACGAAAATCAGCGCCACCACCACCAGCACCGGCGACAGATCCACCCCGGAAACCGGCGGGAGCAGCCGGCGCGCCGGACGTAACAGCGGCGCGGTCAATTGCGCCAGTACCCGCGCCGCCGGGTGGCGAGGATCAGGATTGATCCAACTCAGCACCGCCTGGATGATCACGCCCCACAGATAGATGTTGATCAACAACTTGAGCAGCTCCATCACTGTCACCAGCAGCACACCGCCGATATCGAGGGATCGCCCGAACAGTGCGGTGACCAACAGAACTTCGAGCAGTTGCAGCGCAAACGCCAGCACCACCGAGGCCAGATCCAGCCCCCGGTAGCCGGGCACGAATCGGCGCAACGGCAGCAGGAGGGGGTTGGTGATGCGCACCAGGAACTGCACCAACGGGTTGTAGAAGTCAGCGCGCACGCATTGCAGCAGGAAGCGCAACATCACCGCCAGGATATAAAAACCGAAAACGGTCTGAATCAGGAATACGGTGGCGGTCACGGTTGCCCTCCAAGCAGATTGCCCAGCTCTTCGGAGCGGTGGCGGGCCGCTTCCAGCGCCTTGGTCACCACGGCATCCAGTTCTTCGGCCAGCAGTTCCGGTGCTTCCAGAAGCGCTAGCGAGGCCGCCAGCGAGCGGGCGATCAGCTTGTCGAGCTTTTCATCCTGGAAGACGCTGATGGCTCGCTCAGTGGTGCCACCCGGCGACGTGACCCGAGCGCGCAGCGCGGCTGGATTCTCGGGGCTTTCTAGCGCCATCTTGGCGGCGCCAAAAGCAGTCTGTAGGGTCAGCAACCGCGCCACTTCCGGGTCCAGGCCCAGTTGGACACCCATTTTTTCCAACGCCTCCATCAACAGGAAGAAGTAGGCGGGCCCACTGCCGGACAGCGCGGTAACCGCATCCAGCATTCGCTCCTGCTCCACCCAGACCGTCAGCCCGACCGAGCGCATGATCGATTCCGCCAGTTGGCGTTGCTCGTCGTTGACCTGGGCGTTGGCGAACAGCGCGGTGGCGCCGCTGCCGACCAAGGCGGGCGTGTTGGGCATGGTGCGGACGATGGCAGCCTCGCCACCCAGCCAACGACGGATATCCGGTTCGCGCACACCGGCGGCGATGGAGATCATCAATGGCTGGCGTGTCTGGACGATGTCGGTCAACTCTTCGGCCACCGAGCACAGCACCTGCGGCTTGACCGCCAGAACGATCACCTCCGACCGGGTAGCGATCTCCCGGTTGTCGGCGCCGGTGTGGACGCCGAAGCGGCCACGCAGCAGTTCCCGGTGGCCGGCGTCAGGTTCGGCCACCCAGATGCGATCGGGATCGCCACCGCTGGCCAGCAGCCCGCCGATCAGGCTGCGGGCCATGTTGCCGCCGCCGATGAAGCCTATGGGGATATCTTTCATCTCCACCTCAGTATTGTGAATGTCCGTGGTGCCCGAAACCTCTGGGGCGCCGATTTACGGTGGCGCGGGAACCCACCTCAGTACTTGCCGCTCAGCAACCGGGCAACCTGTTCGCTGATGCTGGCAAAGCGGTTGTCGCTTCGATAGGTCTCGTAGACCTGTTTCCGTTGGTCGGGGCCGAGCTGCTGGTAGAACGCGTAGGTTCCCGGCAGGTTTTCGCGTAGGGCTTGTTCGAATGTCACCTGATCCAAGCTCGCAGCCAGTCGGTCGGTTGTTGTATCGCCGACTGCGGTCGTGCCTGGCGCGGGCGGGGATGGATCGATCACGAGGCTTGGCGCTTGGCGCTTGGCTTCTTCCTCAATCTCGCGCAGATAATCGTCCGCTCCGAGCAGCAGCGGGACGAGCAGCAATAAGCCGGCCACGCAGCCGTGCGCGCGGGCGGAAAACCGGAGGGTAGTTGACGGCATGGTCGTTTTCTCGGGCCTTGAAGCGGTTACCGGGATCGTCGTTGTTCGAGCGCCTCGATAGTCATGGCCACTGCTAGCATACTGCAAAAGCCGCCGTTCAAGGGCGAGAGCCGAACAGCACGGTACCGATGCGGACTAGGGTCGCGCCTTCGGCGATGGCGGCCTCCAGATCGTCGGACATGCCAGCGGAGAGCGTATCCAATACCAGTCCGGCGTCGGCCAGTCGCTCCCGCAGTTTCCGTAGCCGGGCGAAGGGCCGCCGTTGGGCGGCAAACTCCACCGCCGGAGCCGGAATGGCCATCAAGCCTCGTAAGCACAGACGCGGCAGCGTGGCGACCGCGTGGGCGACCTCGGCCAGTTCCACTTCGTCCAGACCGTGTTTGGTGGATTCCCGGTCGATGTTGATTTGCAGACAGACATTCAGCGGCGGCAGGTGATCGGGCCGCTGCGCGCTAAGCCGTTCGGCGATTTTCAGTCGACCCACGCTGTGGACCCAGGCGAAATGCTCGGCGATGCCACGAGTCTTATTGGCTTGTATCGGTCCGATGAAATGCCATTCCAGATCCAGTGTGGCCAGTTCGGTCATCTTATCCAGCGCTTCCTGGAAGTAATTCTCCCCGAAATCGCGCTGGCCGGCGGCGGCCAACGCGGCGATGGCTGCCGCCGGCTGGGTCTTGCCGACCGCCAGCAGCCGCACCGCGCCCGACGGGCGCTGGAATCGTTGCTCGGCGGCGCGGATCCGACCCAACACGGCGTGCAGGCGAGTGGTGTAATCGGCGGTCATCATGGCGAGATTACTCTAACGGCTTGGGGCACGGTCAAGAAGATTTGACGATCGACACTATAATACTATGCGGAAACCGACCCGAACGGGACCATCCCAGCGGGATACCCCTCACAATCTCTTGGCAGGAGCGATCATCGTGACCCTTGACGAACTGTTGACCTTTTCCGTGCAGAACAAGGCTTCGGATTTGCACCTGTCTGCGGGTTTGCCGCCGATGATCCGGGTGGATGGTGATGTCCGTCGCATCAATGTGCCGCCACTTGAGCACAAACAGGTGCACGGGCTGATCTACGACATTATGAACGACAAACAGCGCAAGGATTACGACGAGTTCCTGGAATGCGACTTCTCGTTCGAAATTCCCAAGTTGGCCCGGTTCCGCGTCAACGCCTTCAACCAGGATCGGGGTGCGGCCGGCGTATTCCGCACCATTCCCACCCAGATCATGAGCTTGGAGGAACTGGGTTGCCCGCCGGTATTTCGAGACCTGATCAACGTGCCTCGCGGCCTGGTTTTGGTGACTGGCCCGACCGGCTCGGGCAAATCCACCACCCTGGCGGCGATGATCGACCACATCAACAAGAACGACTACGGCCACATCCTGACCATTGAGGATCCGATCGAATTCGTTCACCAAAGCCAACGTTGTCTGATCAACCAACGTGAGGTGCACCGCGACACACTCGGTTTCAGCGAAGCGCTGCGCTCGGCGCTGCGCGAGGATCCCGACATCATCCTGGTCGGCGAAATGCGCGACCGGGAAACCATCAGCCTGGCGTTGACCGCCGCCGAGACCGGTCACTTGGTGTTCGGCACCCTGCATACCAGTTCGGCGCCCAAGACCATTGACCGCATCATCGACGTGTTCCCGGCCGGCGAGAAACCGATGGTGCGCTCGATGTTGTCCGAATCACTGCGCGCGGTGATCTCGCAGGCGCTGCTCAAGAAGAAAGGCGGCGGCCGGACGGCGGTTCATGAAATCATGGTCGGCGTGCCGGCCATTCGCAATCTGATCCGCGAGGATAAGGTGGCGCAGATGTACTCGTCGATTCAGACCGGCGCGTCTTTCGGCATGCAGACGCTCGACCAAGGTCTGCTGGATCTGGTCAAGAAAGGGTTGATCGCCCGCGACGAAGCCTTGAATTACGCCCAGAATAAGGCATCGTTCAAGCAGCAAATGTGAGAAAGCCCGATCTCCTCGCCGATCACGACAAGGAAGCGGCACGGGACTGGCGGGCCAGCCGATAGGCGTCGGCCAAAGCCTGGGCGGTTGCCAGCAGCGCTTCGCCGCCACAGGCAAACACGGTGACATCGGCCACGCCCTGCGAAATATCCAGCCAGCCGCGCGCCAGATCCGTCGCGGTGCCCTCGAAACAGCCGGGTTGGTCTCCGGCCGGACAGGCGATGCGACTGGGGATGCCCCAATCCTCCAGCAGCGGCAGCGCGGCGATGATGCCAACGGGTAATCCAGGAATCATGATCCGCGACGGTTGCGGCCGGAACAGCAGCGGCGGCGCGAATTCGAACAGCGCGAACGGTTTGACCCGAGGCTGCCGGCCGCGCAGCGTTCGGGCCAGCGAAACGATCGGGGCGATACCGCTCTCGTCCGCCAATAGCAGCGCGCGTGCCGTGGCGGTGCCCAGGTCGAACGGTTCGCCGGCCGGCGCCGAAGCCAGCGGAGCGATCATGTCGACGAGCGAGGCGTCCGTTTTCATTTTCACCTTCGCGCCTCACGCGCATGGACCACCTGTCCTTCCAACAGGGTGTGCGTGACCTGCCCGTGCAGTTCCCAACCCAGAAACGGGCTATTGTGGCCGCGGCTACGCAAGACGTCGGGTTCCACCCGCCATTCGGCATCGGGGTCGAAAACGCAGATGTCGGCCGGTGCGCCGGTCCCGAGATGGCCGCTGTCCAATCCCAGAATTCGCGCCGGTCCCCAGGTCAACCGTGCCAGCAGCGCCGGCAACGGCAGCACACCGTCCCGCGCCAGCCGCAGGCTCAGCGCCAATAGGGTATCCAGTCCGGAGATGCCGGGTTCGGTGTCGCCGAACGGCGCTTGCTTGGCATCCGGCTCGTGCGGCTGATGGTCGGAGCAGAGCGCGCCCAGCACGCCTTCGGCCAGACCGACGCGTAGCGCGTCCAGATCGCGCGGGCCACGCAGCGGCGGACGTACATGGCAGCGGCTGTCGAAGCCACTCAAATCGATTTCGCTCAGATACAGATGATGGACGGCGGTATCGGCGGTCACCGACAGCCCTTCCGCTTGGGCACGCGCCACCAACTCCACCGCTCGGGCGCTGGATAGCCGACCGAAATGCACCCGCACGCCCAGGTCGCGGATCAGTTCCAGATCGCGGGCGATGACGCCGGTTTCCGCCGCCACCGGAATGCCGGGCAAGCCAAACCGGGTGGCGACCTGCCCTTCGTGGGCCAGACCATGGCCCAGTTCGGGATCGAGCGGGGTCAGGAACACGGTCAGATCGAAGGTGGCGGCGTATTCCAGCGCCCGCCGCAGCACCCGGCTACTGGCGACCGTGCGACCGCCATCACCGACGCCGACGCAGCCGGCTTCCTTGAGCGCCGCCATCTCAGCCAGTCGCTCGCCGTGCAGGCGATGGGTCAGCGCTCCTAGCGTTAGGACCCGAACCTGGCCGGCGGCCCGAGCCCGCCGTCGGATCAGTTCCACCACCGCCGGTTCGTCGATCACCGGATCGGTGTCGGGCGGACAGACCAGGGTGGTGATGCCACCGCTGGCGGCGGCGCGGGCTTCGCTGACGATGGTGGCCTTGTGCTCCTGGCCGGGTTCGCGCGGTCGGGCACACAAATCGATCAAACCGGGACAGACGATCTGACCGCGAGCGTCGATCCGCCAGTCTGGCACGAATCCGGCCGGCGGCTGGCCGGACCCGGCGATGCGACCGTCGGCGATGAAAAGATCAGTGACCACGTCGGTCTGGTGGGCCGGATCGATCACCCGACCGCCCTCGATGGCAATGCGCATCAAGCGTCCTCCCCGAGCGGTCGGGCGTGGTTGCCCAGCGTGATCGACATGATCGCCATACGCACGGCGATGCCGTTGGTGACCTGTTCCAGGATCACCGAGCGTGGTCCGTCCGCCACCCGCGAATCGATTTCGACACCACGGTTGATCGGGCCGGGATGCATGACGATGGCATCCGGCTTGGCCAGCGCCAGCCGTTCCTCGGTCAAACCGTACTGCTGGAAGAATTCCTGTTCGGTCGGCAACAGCGCCCGCTCCATTCGTTCCCGTTGCAGGCGCAGCATGACGATCACATCCACTTCTCGTAGCCCTGCTTTCGGACTGTGGAAGACCCGCGCGCCTAGGCTCTCCACCCAGACCGGCAGCAAAGTGCGCGGGGCGATCACCCGCACTTCGCCGGCACCGAGGATGTTGAGCGCGTGGATCAGGGAACGAGCCACCCGCGAATGCAGAATATCGCCGACGATGGCGACTTGCAGGCTGGGAAAATCCGGTTTGTGACGGCGGATGGTGAACGCATCCAGCATCCCCTGGGTGGGATGGGCATGACAGCCATCGCCGGCGTTGAGAACCGCGATGTGCGGCTTGACATGGCGGGCCATGAAGTCCGCCGCGCCGCTTTGCGGGTGACGCACCACGAACATGTCGCACTGCATCGCCTCGATATTGCGCAAAGTGTCGAGCAGGCTTTCGCCCTTGGTCGTGGCCGAGGTGGCGATGTTGAGGTTCAGCACATCGGCAGACAGTCGCTTGGCCGCCAGTTCGAAGGTGGTCCGAGTTCGGGTGCTGGCCTCGAAGAACAGGTTGACCACGGTCTTGCCGTGCAGGGTCGGCAGCTTCTTGACCCGTCGTTCGGCCACACCGCGCAACGATTCGGCGGTGTCGAGGATCTCCGTCAGATGGCGGCGGGTCAGCCCTTCCACAGTCAGGAAATGCAGCAACCGGCCCTGGCGATCCAATTGGAGGTTGGCGGCGCTCATGGCAGGGTTTGAATCAGCAGTTGCAGGGGGTCGGGACCGACGAGTTGGATCTGCTGGCCGGGCGGCAGCTTCAGTCGGGTACCGATCACATTGGCTTCGACCGGCAACTCCCGACCGCCGCGATCGACCAGCACCGCCAGCAACACCGACGCCGGGCGGCCATAGTCGAATAATTCGTTCAGCGCGGCGCGCACGGTACGACCGGTATAGAGCACGTCGTCGATCAGTACCAAGTGGCGGTCGTCCACGTCGAACGGCAGCTCCGAGGGGCGAACCTGCGGATTGACGCCGATCCGGCTGAAGTCGTCGCGGTAGAAGGAAATATCCAACCGGCCGAGCGGCGTGGCGACGCCAAGCCGTTGGTGCAGGCGTTCGGCGACCCAGACGCCGCCGGTGTGCACCCCCACCAGCGCCGGTTCGGCGATGCCGCGTCGGACCAGCAGATCCTGTAGCTGCCCGGCCATCACTTCGATCAGGAATTCGGCGTCGCGCACGATGCGAGGCTCCGTTGTTGGTTGAACCAGCTTTCCAGAATGAGCGCCGCCGCCCGGTCGTCCAGCGCCGCGCCGTCACCGCGCCGCCGGCCGACGGCCGGCTCGAAAGAGCGTTGTTCGGCTTCCCAGGAGGAAAGCCGTTCGTCGATGGTCGCCACCGGCAGATGAAAACGACCGTGCAACTGGCGGCTGAAGCGCAGCGCGGCCACGGTCATGGCGTTGGCGCTGCCGTCGGCGTGGCGCGGCACTCCGACCACCAGCAGATCCGGCCGCCATTCGGCGAGCAGCCGGTCGATGGCATCCCAGTCGGGGTGTTGCCGGCATGCCGGCAACACCCGCAGGGGTCGGGCCGTGCCGGTGATCGTCACGCCGGTCGCGACGCCGATGCGGGTTCGACCGAAATCGAAACCCAACACCACCCGAGGGGATTGGCGTGCGTCCGGTGCCGACGGATCGGCCGCCGGTTCCGGCGGATCAGGCGTGGCCGGCATCGGCGGACAGCAGGGTCAGATCGATCCCCAGTAAGGCGGCGGCGGCCAGCCAGCGTTGGTCGCTGGGCCTGTGAAACAGAATATCGGGATCGGCGGGGCCTGATAGCCAGGCGTTTTCCGCCATTTCCTGTTCCAATTGTCCCGGCCCCCAACCAGCGTAACCGAGGGCGACCAGCAGCAGTTCCGGGCCTTCGCCGCGTGCCACCGCTTGCAGGATGTCGCGGGAGGTGGTGATGCCGATCCGCTCGGTGACCCGCAGGGTAGCGCCCCAGTCACCGAGCGGGCTGTGGATGACGAAACCCTGCTCCGGCTGGACCGGGCCGCCGTGGTAAACCGGCAACCCCGCGATATCGGGCCGGTCGGTGGCGATCTGGAGATGTTCGAACAACTGCCCGAGCGTCAGTTGCAGCGGTCGGTTGATGACCAGGCCCAGCGCACCGCTGTCGTTGTGCTCGCTGAGGTAAGTCACTGTCTGAAAAAAGTTCGGATCCGCCAGCGTCGGCATGGCAATCAGAAACTGATTGGTCAGGTAGGTGGGCTCGATCATGATCATAGTATCGGGATTCAGTCCTACCTTGACAAGCCACCGGCTTCAGCGCGCCCGAATCCGACCGCCGGGGTCGAAACGCCAAGGACTGTCGATGCGCAGCAGGTCAACCTGTCGGCGCAGTTCGGCTGGAAAGGGGGGATAGGGCGCGGCCAATTCGACGATGCGCCGGGCCGCCCGGTCGAGTTCAGCGTTGCCGGAGGAACGCAGGATGCGGACTTCCCGCAAGCTGCCATCGGCGCGGATCGCGACCTCCAACAGAGGGCCGGTGCTGAGGTTCAGGCGCCGAGCCGCGTCGGGAAAATTCATCTCACCGACGCGCGTGACCTTGCGCGCCCAGTCGGCGGCGTAAAAACCAGCCAACGACCGGGTGTCGGCCAGGTTGACCCGCTGGCTGCGTACTCCGGCATTCGCCCGTTGCTGGATTTCCGTATCCAGGCTGGCAATCTGCCCCAGTAGGGTGGTGCTGTTCAGCGGGCCGCGAGCACGGGTTCCACCAGGAGCGGAGGGCTTCTTGGCAACACGGGAAGATCGAATCGGTTCCGGCGCGGCGGGTTTCACCGCAAGTGCTTGGGAGGAATGAGGTGGTTTGGCGAGCGGTTTTGCCTCGACGTTCCGAGCTGGTTTTGGGGAAGCGAGCGGCTTCGGCTGGGATGGCTTTGGCGACGTGGCCGGCTGTTTTGGGGGGGATGGCGGTTTCGGCTTGGACGGCACGAGCCGTTTTGGCGGCGCGGTCGTTTTGGTGGCGACGGCAGGTTCGATCCGGGTTACCGGAGTGGGGGATTGAGTCGACTCAACCGGTTCGGGTATCGGTTTCGATACGGGCGGGGGTGGCGCGACGGGGATAGTGGGTTCCGGGGGTTGCGCGACCGATGGCGGCGCGGCGGCGGCCGGCGCGGCGGGCTCCGGGGCGGAAGTCCCCCTGGCGGGTTCCGCCGGTATCTGGGCAGGCGGCAGCAGCACGACTTCGAAGCGCGGGGGCTTGGGATGGCGGAGTGTCCACCAATCGGTCGGTACGCCAAACAGCAGGGCGAGGTGCAGACCGGAAGCCAGCAGCAACGCCAGCAGCAACCGGCCGGTGCCCTCGGTGTCGCGCGCGATTCCGCTCATTCATTACCGAACCGGTGGTCGTCAGCGCCGCAGGCGCCGTTCAATGGCAGCCATCAAATCGCCGCCGATATCCAACCCGAACTGGGCATCCAGTTCCCGCGCGCAGGTCGGGCTGGTGACGTTGATTTCGGTCAGAAAGTCGCCGATCACGTCCAGACCGACGAATAGCAGACCCATTTCGCGCAGGCGCGGAGCGACTTGGGCGCAAATCCAGCGGTCGCGGTCGCTGAGTGGTCGGCCCTCGCCGCGACCGCCGGCCGCCAGGTTGGCGCGAGTCTCGCCGGTTTGCGGAATCCGCGCCAGCGCATACGGCACCGGTTCACTGTCGATCAGCAGAATGCGTTTGTCGCCGGCCGTGATCTCCGGCAGATAGCGCTGCGCCATGGTCAGTCGTTGGCCATGCGCGGTGAGGGTTTCCAGAATCACATTAATGTTGGGATCATCCTGTCGCAGGCGAAATACCGAGGCGCCACCCATGCCGTCCAGCGGTTTGACCACGATGTCGGCGTATTCGCTCAGGAACGCCTTGAGCCGGGTCGGTTCCCGGTCGACCAAGGTCGGTGGGCAGCACTGCGGGAAATTCAGAGCGAAGAATTTTTCATTGGCGTCGCGCAGGCTGCGCGGCTTGTTGATCACCAGTACCCCGGCCGTTTCCGCCAGTTCCAGCAGGTAGGTGGTGTAGATGTACTCCATATCGAACGGCGGGTCCTTGCGCATCAGGATGACATCCAGTTGCGCCAACGGCAGTTCCCTCTCGCCGTGGAAGGAAAACCAGCCGTTTTTATCGTCCCGCACGCTCAGTAGGCGGGCGCGGCCGAACGCCGTATCGGCGCGGGCGTACAGATCGGCCTGTTCGAAGTAATGCAGCTCCCAGCCACGGGCCTGGGCAGCGAGCAGCATGGCGAAGGTGGTGTCTTTCTTGATGGTGATGGTGGCGATGGGGTCCATCACCACACCGAGCTTGATCGTCATGGCCGGCGGGTCCGTAAGGTTGCGTGGATGCGGTCCGAACCATCCGCGCGGGACGCTCGAAGCGCATCCGCAGAGTGCGAAATAGGGACGGATGCGGATTCTGTCATGGCATCGCAGTCATTAGTATGCTAAAAATCACAATAAAAAAACTAATGTGTTGTGGTACGGTCGGGCATGCTATCCAGTCTGAAGACGATCCATCGATCCGGCAATCCGGGCTTCACGAGGCCGTTCGTCCGGCTCCATCCCGCTCAGAGGACCATTTTGTGGCAGATGCGGCAATAACCACCACCCCTGCGACACCCCCTCATCCGTTGCATCCGTTCGATGTTCTGCTGCAACTCGACAAACGCATCCGCGAGCGAGTGCCGGTCGCGGCGACCGGCGCGCAGCAATCGGAGATTCGCGGACGGTTGGCGCTGCGCCTGGGTGCGTGGAACCTGCTATTCTCCATGGACGATGTGGCCGAAATCATCCCGGTTCCCCACATTACTTGGGTGCCTGGCGTCAAGCGCTGGCTGCTGGGAATCGCCAACCTGCGTGGTAAGGTCATCTCGGTGACGGATTTGCGGGATTTTCTGACGGGCCGGCCCACCACGCGGCTGCCGGGCAGTCAAATCGTCGTCGTGCGTGCCGGAGAATGGGATTATGGCTTGCTGGCCGATGAGATTATCGGAATGCGGCATTTCGGCCCGCAGCACCGTCTGCCTTCGCTGGATAACGTCGACGAGGGATTGCGTCCCTATGTTTCCGAGGGTTTTTCGAACAACAACCAGCACTGGTTGGTTTTCGATACCGGCAAGCTGCTGGCCGACCCCGGATTTCTGAATGCGGCCAGCTAGGTTTTCGAGAGTTTCCCCGCGGCAAGATCGGACGGGGTCGGTCAGGATCAAGTTCAACGAGAAATTGAAATGCGTGACTCGCGAGATCATTCGGCGCTGAAAGGATTTTCCATCACTTACCTGGCATTACTGGGCGCGCTGGTGCTGTCTGTCGTGCTGATGGGCGTTACTTTTGTCCTGCTGGAGCGGCAGGACGCGCGCAACGAAACTCAGTTGAAGCTGGCCGGCGAACAGCGCCTGCTGTCACGCTCGATCGTCACGGAAGCCTTGGGGGCCGCTCGCGGCAAGGAGGCCGCGTTCGCCAAGCTCAAGCAAAGCCGGGACCGCTTCGAACAGATACTCAACGATCAGAAGAGCGGCAGTGAAACATTGAACTTGCCGCCGCCGCCGGCCGAGCTCAAGCCGTTTCTGGAGGATCTGAGTAACCGCTGGAGTCCGGTCAAGAACGAAAGCGACATCATTCTGGCCGGACGCGAATCGGTGATCTCGGTCAGCAATTTCCAGCCTTTGCTGGAAAGTTCCCTGACTCAGATGAGCACCTTGTCCGATGAGATCGCCAAGAGCATGGCCAACAGCCGCGTCGATCCTCGGCAGGTCTATCTGGCCACCAACCAACTGCAACTGATACAGCGGATCGAAAGCGACCTCAGGCGCATGCTGACCGAGGGTGGCTTGAGTGCCGCCGCCACCGCCGACCGATTCAGCCGCAACGTGAACTTGTTTGGTCGGGTTCTCAAAGGCATGCGGGAAGGCGATACCCGCCTTGGAGTCGACCGCGTGAGCATCCCCGACAGCGCCGGCAAGCTGACCGAACTAGCCGATCTGTTTAAAACGATTGAAACCGAAACCACTCGCATCGTCGACAAGGCCTCGGAACTGGTGAAGGTCCAGAGCGCCGCGCAAAGTATCGCGGACAAGGGCGACGCCTTGCTGGAAGCGGCCAGCAAGTTGCTCGAAGCCTATGCCGGCGGCAGCCGCCAAGCAAACCTGTTCGGCATTCCCCTCAGCTATCGGATCGCCTACATCCTGGGGGTGATCGCCCTAGCGTTGCTGATCGTGCTGTTTTACATTCAAAATAATGCAAGCCGGGGCCGTTTGATTGAGGCCGAACTGCGCAAACAGGAGACCGAGGAGCAAAACCGTCGCAACCAGGATGCCATCCTGCGGCTGCTCGACGAACTGGGCAATCTGGCTGAAGGCGACCTGACCGTGCAAGCCAGCGTGACCGAAGACATCACCGGAGCCATCGCTGATTCGGTCAACTACGCCATTGAGGCTTTGCGCGATCTGGTGTCCACGATCAACAGTACCTCGGGGCTGGTTGCCGCCGCCGTGCAGGAAACCAGCGCCATTGCCGATCGACTGGCCAAGTCCAGCGAAATCCAGGCCCGGCAAATCGAGAACGCCAGCGCCACCGTCATGCAGATGGCGCAATCCATGGACGAGGTGTCGTCGAAGACCGCCGCCTCCGCCGAAGTGGCCGAGAAATCGGTGGGCATCGCCCACGAGGGCGGTGACCGGGTGCGGCGCACCATCAACGGCATGAACACCATCCGCGAGCACATCCAGGACACCTCCAAGCGGATCAAGCGGCTGGGCGAATCCTCGCAGGAAATCGGCGACATTGTGGCGCTGATCAACGACATCGCTGACCAAACCAACATCTTGGCACTGAACGCCGCGATTCAGGCCTCGGCGGCGGGCGACGCCGGTCGTGGCTTTGCGGTGGTCGCCGACGAAGTGCAGCGGTTGGCGGAACGCTCCAGTAACGCCACCAAACGCATCGAAACCCTGGTCAAGACCATTCAGGCCGACACCAACGAGGCGGTGATCTCCATGGAAAAGAGCACCACCGAGGTGGTCGGCGGCGCGGGGTTGGCGGAAAAGGCCGGCGAGGCGCTGGAAGAGATTGAAAAAGTATCCGCCAATCTGGCCGAACTGATCGACGAAATCTCCAAATCCGCCGGCCGGGTCTCGGAGATGGCTTCGCGGGTGTCGGGCGCGATGACGTCCATCAACGAAATTACCGGGCAGACCGCCGAAAGCAGCGTGGCGACCGCATCCGCCATCGGTAAATTGAACCAGTTGGCGCAGGAACTGCGGCAATCGGTGGCCGGGTTCAGGCTGCCTGGTTGAGGTTGGCTGGCGAAGCGGGGTTGGGGATGCAAAAGCGCACGGTTATCCCGAGAAGCTTGAGGTCGAATGGCAACGGCCAGTCGAACCGGGTATCCGGCGCGGAGGTGGCATAATGGCCTCTTCGCATCGTAACGTCGGTAATCCTCTGGCGCATTTCAAAAACGACCTGCTACTCACTCTGAGCCGGTTCCGGCCCAATCTGGATATATATCGCGAGGATGGCGCCGATTTGGCGTCGCTGGAAGCGATGCTCGGCACCATTGAGCGGATCCGCGACCCGTTGGCGATGCTGGAGCATCGCGAAGCGGTCGTCCTGTTAGACGAAATGCGCTTGATGATTTTGGCGCTGATGGATGGAACGTTCCAGCCTCCCGATCTGGCGATGCTACAGCAGGCCGCCGAACATCTGATCGGCTATCTGAATGCATGTCTCTCTCCCCACGATCAGCGCCCGGATGGCCAATTGCTGGAGATGGCGGACACCCTGCGGCTGGCGCGATCAAGCGCGCCAACCACCGATACTGATACCGAACCAGCCGCCGATCCCATGGAAGCGTTCACGGCGCTGCACGCGATCATGGATATTCTAAAGCGACTGCGGCAAACCGTCGCCACCGAATTGGAAAATGCCGCCGATCAGCCGGAATCTTGGGCAGCCCTGCGAGGCGATCTGCGGACGCTCCATCAGGTGCTGGCCGAACGAAAATGGACCCGTGCCACCGCAGTGCTCGGCCGGCTGAGTCGGATCGTCGAGGTGTTGGCCGGCGGTGCCGCCGAGCATTACGGCCCACTGCTCAATGGGGTCTGCGCCGAGATCCTGGCTGGGTTGGGCCACTGCTTGGAGCCTCTGAGTGGCGGAGGGCCGGCACCGACGACGATTTTGCTTGCGGCGGAAGAACATCTGGCTCAGATGGAGACCCTGCTCAATTTGCCGGTGTTGACTGAAACATCGGTGTTTCCGCCGCCCTGCCCCGTGTCCGGTCTGGATACGGGGCAGGGGGTGTCCGAGATCGACAGGATCGCGCCGTCCACGCCAGAGGCAGCAACCAGTGTGTCCGGGTTTGAGGCTCTGCTCGGACTGACGGATGCCGATCCCGAATTCATTGAGGTTTTTTTAGAGGAGGCACGCGGCGAGCTGGCGGCCGTGCGGGAGCAATTGCTCCGCTGGCAGGAAAATTTGCAGGATCATGACGCGCTGGCCATCGTCCGCCGCGCTTTCCATACCCTCAAAGGTAGCGGTCGCATGGTCGGTGCGACCGTGATCGGCGATTTCGCCTGGGAATACGAAAACTTACTGAACCAGATTCTGGCCGGCAAGATACCAGCCAGCCAGACCATCATTTCGGCGATTGCCGCAGCGGTGGCGGCGTTGGAGCCGCTGGTGGGTGAAACCCCATTGCGAGGGGGTGAGCTGGACGCCTTGCCGGCACTGGCGGCGCGAGCACAAACCTTGGCTGCCGAAAGCGAAGAGGCCGAAGTCGAAGAACCGATCACCGTGCCGCCGTCCTTCCGAGTGGAGCCGATCACCGCGCCGCCGTCCTTCCGGGTGGAGCCGGTTACCGCGCCGCCGTCCTTCCGGGTGGAGCCGATCACCACGCCGCCGTCCTTCCGGGTGGAGCCGGTTACCGCACCGCCGTCGGAGCGCGTGGCTGCGTCGGCGATCGATCCGGAATTCATGGAGGTGTTTCTTGAGGAAGCGCGCGGCGAACTGGCTGCTGTTCGCGAGTATTCGGTCCTCTGGAGGCGAAACCTGGCCGATCGTCAGGCATTGGTCAACTTGCGCCGAGCTTTCCATACCCTCAAGGGTAGCGGGCGCGTGGTCGGCGCAACCGCGATCGGCGATTTCGCCTGGTGTTTCGAGGACCTGCTGAGCCACGTACTGAACAACACGGCACCGGCGTCCATGGCCATGGCCGAATTGGTCGAGGAAGCCGCTGGCGCATTGGAACCGTTGATCAGTGAGGCACCGGTAACGGAAGACGCGTTGGCGGCATTGGCGGCGCTGTCGGCGCGCGCCGCCGCGCTGTTGCAAGGCGCGCCGGGCGAAGTCGTCCCGACGGCAATCGAACCGATCAAACCGGCCAAACCGACCGGGCCGATCGAGGTCGAGCCGCCGCCGGTTGCGCCGACAGGCCCGATCAGGATCGAATTGCCATTGCCCGTGGTCCACTCCCCGGTGCCGGCCAAACCCGTCGCCGTTGAACTGGAATCGGGTGCGCCCCTGGCGATGGATTTGGAACTGACCCAGGTCTTCCAGTACGAAGCCACCGAAATTCTCGATGCCAGCGATGCCATCCTGCAGCGGCTGGGTAGCGATCCCGATGATCAGCCCGGCCTACTGAATGACCTGCGTCGGGGCATGCATACGCTCAAGGGCAGCTCGCGCATGGCCGGTTTCATGACGATCGGCGATCTGGCTCACGCCGCCGAATCGGTGTTGGATGTGCTTGGTAAGGCGGGGGGTACGACGCCGGTCGTGCTGGATATCCTGCAGCAGGCCCTGGATCGACTGAACCGGATGCTGGCGGCGGCCGGCGGCGGCTTGGAACCGGCACCCGCGACCGATTTGATCGGCGATTTGCATCGTTTAGCCGATGCAGCCGCTGCCGGCCAGCCGGTCGAGGAACTGCCGCCCACGACACCGGCCGCGTCTCTTGAGTCGACTGCGGCACCGGAGCCCAGTGCGCTCAAGGCCATGACCGAGCTGGATCAGGAGCTGGCGCAGGTTTTCCAGTCCGAGGCGAGCGAAATTCTCGATTCCAGCGATGCCATCCTGCAGCAGTTGCGCGGCGAACCGGATAGCGTGGAACTGCTGAACGACCTGCGCCGGGAAATGCATACGCTCAAGGGCAGCTCGCGCATGGCCGGCTTCATGACGGTCGGCGATCTGGCCCACGCCGCCGAATCGGTGTTGGACGCGCTCGGCAAGGGAGCGATGCAAGCCGCACCGGCCATCCTGGACACCGTCCAGCATGCCCTGGACGGCCTGCATCGCATGCTGCGGGGTGGCGGCGAGCCAGCGCCAGACGTGCAAAACCTGATCGGCGAGCTGCACGGTGTACTGGGTGGCAAACCCCTGGCGCCGCCCAAGCCCGTTGCCGCCCCCATCGCCGCCACCCGGGTCGCGGCGATGGCGCAGCCCACGGAAAAACCGGCCGCCGCCGCGCCCACCGACAGCATCCGCGTCAGCGCCGCGCTGCTCAATACCCTGGTCAATCAGATGGGCGAGAGCAGCATTTTCCGTGCCCGGATCGATCAGGGCGTCAATGCGATGAGCTTCAACCTCAACGAGTTGGAGCAAACCGTCATCCGATTGCGCCGGCAGGTGACCCATCTTGCCACGCAGGCCGAAGCCCGCATTCAGTCGCGGCAGGATACGGGCGCCAAGGCGCACCAACTGGAATTCGATCCGCTGGAACTGGATCGTTTCACCGAGCTGCAGCAGCTCAGCCGCTCGCTGATGGAAATCGCCGACGACTTGGGCAACGTTGGCAATACCTTGGGCGAACAGACCCGCGAGGTCAGTTCGCTGCTCGACCAGCAGGCCAAGGTCAACAAGGAAATCCAGCAAGGTTTGATGCGCACCGGCATGGTGCGGTTCGGCAGCATCGTCCCGCGGCTGCGACGAGTAGTGCGGCAAGCGGCCCAGGAATTGGGCAAGCGCGCCGAATTGCTGGTCGGTGGCGAGGAGGCGGAAGTCGACCGTACCGTGCTGGAAAACATGATCGCCCCATTGGAACATATGCTGCGCAATTCGCTGGCGCATGGCATCGAGGCACCGGAACAGCGCCGGGCGGCCGGGAAATCCGAAATCGGCACCATCACCCTGAGCCTGCATCGGGAAGGCGCGGAACTGGTGCTGGAACTGGGCGACGATGGCGCTGGCCTCAATTTCGAAGTAATCCGCGCCAAGGGCGAGGAAAAAGGCTTTTTGCTGCCTGATCAGCCAGCTAGTCAGGAAGAGCTGATCGCGCTGCTGCTGCGCCCCGGCTTTTCCACTGCCAAGGCGGTCACCCAGATTTCCGGGCGTGGCGTCGGTATGGATGTGGTCAACGCGGCGATTCGGGCCATGCGCGGCGCCTTGCTGATCCAGACCGAGCCGGGCCAGGGATCACGCTTCATCGTTCGCCTGCCGTTTTCGCTGGCAGTTACCCAGGCGCTGTTGGCCAAGGCCGGTGACGCCATCTTTGCCATTCCTCTGCTCAGCATCGAATTGGTGACCCGGATTCAGGAGAGTGCGTTCCAAGCTTATCTGACGGGCGAACAGGTACAGCACCAGCACAACGAGCGCATTTACCCGATCCATAACCTGGGCATCCTGGTCGGTAGCGAACACATGCTGCCATTCGAGGAAGTCAAAGATCGCCGGCCGCCGACCTTGCTGTTCCGCAGTGCCGAGGCCAGCGCCGCCCTGCAGGTCGAGGCCGTGCTGGGCAACCAGGAAATCATCGTCAAGCCGGTCAGCCCTCAGTTCAACAATATTCCGGGTATTTCCGGAGCGACCGTGCTGGGCGACGGTCGAGTGGTCGTGGTGCTGGATCTGGCGGCGCTGGTACGTAATATCGGTTCGCAACAGCAGAAGCAGGCGGAAAGTCGTGCCCTGCGGATGGCGCGTCAGGAAGCCCGGTTGGAGAAAATCAGCATCATGGTCATCGACGACTCGATCACCATGCGCAAGGTCACCGCCCGCATCCTGGAACGTCACAACATTCAGGTGGTCACGGCCAAGGACGGTTTGGACGCGGTGGCGATGCTGCAGGCCCAAGTGCCGGATTTGGCGATCCTCGACATTGAGATGCCACGCATGGACGGTTTCGAAGTGCTCGCCCATGTTCGCAATCAGGCGCGCCTGCAACACCTGCCCATCATCATGGTCACCTCGCGCGGTGGCGAGAAACACCGCGAGCGAGCGATGAAGCTGGGTGTCAGCGACTACCTGACCAAGCCTTATCAGGAAGAACAGTTGATGCAGTCGATCCGCAAGATTCTCGGCGAGCACGCCCTGGACCTGATTACCTGAGACGCACGGACCAGGTCCGGGCATCTCTGCACCTTGCATGGATACCATAATGGAAGAAGCCTCCGCGAACCTGCGTTGTTTGTTGGTCGCCTTACAAGGTGGTCAGGTCCTCCTGCCGAACAGCCTCGTGGTCGAAGTCCTGCCATTCGCCACGCCCTTGCGGATCGAAGCGGCGCCACACTGGGTGGTCGGCGCCATGTTGTGGCGGAACCTGACCACGCCACTGATCAGTTTGGGACGACTGATTTTCCGGGTGACACCCGAGGCCGATCTCAATTCCCGCATCATTATCCTGAACACCCTGGGCACCGACA
>DAOTGT010000044.1:5870-21811 GCA_035447285.1 Candidatus Competibacter sp. | reverse complement strand
ATTCCGGGGTGGGCAGCGCCGCGAACCCGGCGCGTGCCTCGCCGCGCAATTGCCGTTGAATCGCCTCCCAATCACGCCCGACCGCCAGTTCCAAACCCTCGGCGTCCACCACGCGAAACCGCATCCGCAGATGGCCAGGAACGGCCTCGGGATTCCAGGCCTCTTCGGGCACCCGCACGCCGGTCATGCGCTGCAATTGCTCAGTCATGGCCTCGACCAGCGACCGCGCGTCTGGTTCGAGCGCTTCCAGCAAGGCTCGGGTGTAATTGGGCACCGGCACGAAATTGCGCCGCAACGCCTTGGGCAAGGATTTCAGCAATGCCGCCATTCGTTCGGCCCGCAAACCCGGCACCAGCCAATCCAGGCGCTTGGGGTCCACCTGATTGACCGCCGCCAACGGCACGGTCAGGGTCACTCCGTCGTCGTCCGCGCTGGGCGCAAAACGATAAGTCAACGGCAGCTTCAGCCCATCGAGATCGAGATGATCGGGAAAGCGCTCGCCGTCCGCCACCGGCCCTGCTTCCGCCAACAAAACCGCCCGGTCGAGAAACAACAATCGGGGCTGGTCTCGCTCGGCCCGCTTGCGCCAAGTCTCGAACGACGGACCGCTGTAAATGCCTTCGGGAATGCGCTCGTCGTAGAAGCGGTACAGCGCTTCCTCGTCGGCCGTCAGATCGCGACGGGCGCGAACTTCCAATTCCTCCAATTCCGCCAGCAGTTGCCGATTGTGCTGGAAGAAAGGCGCCTTGCAGTGAAACTCGCCCTCGACCAGGGCATGACGGATGAAAATCTCGCGCGCCAGTACCGGATCGAGCAGCCCGTAATTGACCCGACGGCCAACGACCACGGGGAGGCCGTACAGCGTGACTCGCTCGGTGGCGCTCACCTGGGCAAAACGTTTCTCCCAATGCGGCTCGGCGTAGCTGTGTTTCAGCAACGGCCCGGCCAAACGTTCCACCCATTCCGGCTCGATACGCGCCACGGTGCGGGCAAACAGCCGGCTGGTTTCCACCACCTCCGCCGCCATCACCCAGCGCGGCCGCTTCTTGAACAAGCCGGAGCCGGGGAACAGATAGAAATTCCGGCCGCGCGCGCCGAGATAAGCATGTTCCTCCTGCTTCAGGCCAAGATGACCGAGCAGTCCCGTCAACAAGGCGCAATGCAAGCCGTCATAAGGCGCCGGCTCGTCGTTGAGCCGCATCCCCATTTCGGTGACTCGCCCCAACAATTCCTGGTGCAGGTCGTGCCATTCCCGCATCCGTACGAAGGACAGAAATTCGGCCTGACAGAGATTGCGCAACTGGTTCCTGGAAAGCTGGCGAACCTGCTCGTGGTAGTACTCCCACAACTTGAGCAGGGACAGAAAATCGGATTGCTCGTCTCGGAAGCGGCGATGCTTCTCGTCCGCCGCTTGCTGCTTCTCCAGCGGCCGCTCGCGCGGGTCCTGAATCGCCAGTGCCGCGACGATCACCAGCACTTCGCGCAGACAACTCTCGCCTTGCGCCGCCAGCAGCATCCGTCCCAGCCGAGGATCGACCGGCAATTTCGCCAACTGCCGGCCCAGTTCGGCGATATGGCGTTGCTCGTCCACCGCCCCCAATTCGAACAGCAGCCGAAAACCGTCGCTGATCTGGCGCGAGTCCGGCGGCTCCACGAACGGAAAATCCTCCGGTCGTCCCAGATTCAGCGCGCTCATCTGCAAAATGACCGCCGCCAAATGGGTGCGTAGGATTTCCGGATCGGTGAAGGGCGGACGGGCCTGAAAATCCTCTTCCGCGTACAGCCGGACGCAAACGCCCGCCATCACCCGCCCGCAGCGACCGGCACGTTGATTGGCGCTGGCCTGGGAAATCTTTTCCACCGGCAGCCGCTGAATCCGACTGCGCGGGCTGTAACGGCTGATACGCGCCGTGCCGGGATCGATTACGTAACGGATGCCGGGCACGGTCAACGAAGTTTCGGCGACATTGGTGGCCAGCACGATGCGCGGCCGGCCGTGCGGCTGGAATACCCGATTCTGTTCGGCGGCGGATAGTCGGGCATACAAGGGCAGAATCTCGGTGTTCGGCGGATGGTGCTTGCGCAGACTCTCGGCGGTCTCGCGGATTTCCCGTTCGCCGGACAGGAACACCAGGATATCGCCCGGCCCCTGTTGCCAGACCTCGTCCACCGCATCCAGGATCGCCTGCTGCAAATCGCGGTCGCGTTCGTCCTCATCGGTCGCCGGCAAGGGCCGATAACGCAGCGCCACCGGATAGGTGCGCCCGGAGACCTCGATGATCGGCGCGTCGCCGAAATGGCGGGAGAAGCGTTCGGGGTCGATGGTCGCCGAAGTGATGATGAGTTTGAGATCGGGTCGGCGCGGCAATAATCGCTTGAGATAGCCCAGCAGGAAATCGATGTTCAGACTACGCTCGTGGGCCTCGTCGATGATGATGACTTCATATTGATCGAGACGCCGGTCGCCCTGCGTTTCCGCCAACAAAATGCCGTCGGTCATCAGTTTGATCAGCGCGTCCGGTCCGGTCCGGTCGGAAAAACGCACCTTGTAGCCGACCTGGCCGCCCACCGAAGTACCCAGTTCGGCGGCGATCCGCCCCGCCACCGAACGGGCGGCGATCCGGCGCGGCTGGGTGTGCCCGATCAGCCCCGCCGCGCCCAATCCAAGCGAAAGACAGATCTTCGGCAACTGGGTGGTCTTGCCCGAACCGGTCTCGCCGCAGACCACCACGACTTGATGCGCGCCCACGGCGGCGGCGATCCGTTCGCGCTGGGCGTTGATCGGCAGCGCGTCGTCGAAATCCGGCGTCGGCAGCGCGGCGCGGCGCTCGCGCAGGCGGGCGACGGCGACCTCCAGATCGACAAGCCACTGCTCCAAACCACGCTCCACCGACTTGCCCTCGCGCGACCGGCGGCGCAGGTCCCGCAGGCGACGATCCAACCGAGCACGGTCACGGGTCGGGCACTCGGTCAAGCGGGAGCGCAGCGCGGCGAGCTCATTTTCCACAGTGATTTCCAAGGTTTTATTGGGCATGGTTCAGCCTCGCCGGATATTGAAAACGGCGGACGTTTCCACGCTGACTTTGTGCGAACGCATATAAAATCCGCTTGCGGAATACATGGCTTTAACGTAATTTCCCGCGCGAGCGAGGGTTGCGAAAATCCCGATGCTCGGAGTTGGACCCCTTGAATCCGGCCTCTCCAACCGCTGAGGATTCGGTACCCCAAGCGGCCCGGCAAAGAAGAAATATCTGGCTTTGAGGTTTTGTATTCAATGAGTACCGGTACTGTGAAATGGTTTGACGAAGCCAAGGGTTTCGGCTTCATTGCCCCCGAGGATGGCAGCAGCGACGTGTTCGTTCACTACTCGGTCATCGAGGGCAAGGGATTCCGAACGCTGGCGGAAAACCAGAAAGTCGAGTTCGAAGTTAAAGCCGGACCCAAAGGTCCGCAAGCCACGATGGTCAAGAAATTCGCGGCGGAAAAATAACGTTCACCACCACTCTCCTCTCCAGACGAAGCCCCGCCTCGCGCGGGGCTTTGCCGTTTGATGGGCTTCGCTATAATGCCCACCCGCCCGCACTGAACCAGACAGATAGCATCGTGATCGCACAACTTCGCAACATCGCCATTATCGCCCACGTGGACCACGGCAAGACCACGCTGGTGGACAAACTATTGCAACAGTCCGGCACGCTCGGCGACCGCGCCGCGCCACCGGAACGGGTGATGGACTCCAACGCGCTCGAACGGGAGCGCGGCATCACCATCCTGGCCAAGAACACCGCCCTGCATTGGCGCGACTACCATATCAACATCGTCGACACGCCCGGCCACGCCGATTTTGGCGGCGAAGTCGAGCGGGTGCTGTCGATGGTCGATTCGGTGCTGCTGCTGGTGGACGCGGTGGACGGCCCGATGCCGCAGACCCGCTTCGTGACCCAAAAAGCCTTCGCCATGGGCTTCAAGCCCATCGTGGTGATCAATAAAGTCGATCGACCCGGCGCCCGCCCACACTGGGTGCTGGACCGCACCTTCGATCTGTTCGATCGCTTGGGCGCGACCGACGAGCAATTGGATTTCCCGGTAATTTACGCCTCGGCGCTGCAAGGCTACGCCGGGCTCGAAGAAACCGTGCGCGACGGCAACATGGACCCGCTGTTCGAAACCATCATCGCCCATGTTCCGCCGCCGGCGGTGGACCCAACGGGGCCGTTCCAGTTGCAGGTCAGCTCGCTGGATTACAACAGCTACGTCGGCGTGATCGGCATCGGCCGCATCCGTCGCGGCAAGGTCAAGACCAACACGCCGGTGGTCATCCTCGACCGGCACGGCAACCGCCGCAACGGCCGGGTGCTGCAAATCCTCGGCTTTCAGGGCCTGGAGCGCATCGAATTCCCCGAGGCGTCCGCCGGCGACATCATCGCCTTCACCGGCATCGACGGGCTGGGCATTTCCGACGTGATCTGCGACCCCAGCACGGTCGAACCGCTGCCGCCGTTGAAGGTGGACGAACCGACCATGAGCATGACCTTCCAGGTCAACACGTCGCCCTTCGCCGGGCGCGAGGGCAAGTACGTCACCAGTCGCCAAGTGCGCGAGCGACTCCAGCGGGAACTGATTCACAACGTCGCCCTGCGCATTGAGGATACCGACGACCCGGACAAATTCAAGGTATCCGGGCGCGGCGAGCTGCATCTGTCGATCCTGATCGAGAACATGCGCCGCGAGGGCTACGAACTGGCCGTCTCCCGCCCGGAAGTGATCCTGCATGAAATCGACGGGGAAATCTGCGAGCCCTACGAGCAGTTGACGGTGGATGTCGAGGAGCAACACCAGGGCACCATCATGGAAAAGCTCGGCGAGCGGCGCGGCGAGCTGCTCGACATGCAACCCGACGGCAAGGGCCGAGTGCGGCTGGATTACCTGATTCCGGCGCGCGGCCTGATCGGCTTCCAGACCGAGTTCCTGACCGCCACTTCCGGCACCGGCCTGCTCTATCACGTATTCGACCGCTATGGCCCGCAGAAAAAAGGCGCCATCGGCGCGCGCCTCAGCGGCGTGCTGATCGCCAACGCCACCGGCAAGGCGCTGGCCTACGCTCTGTTCAATCTCCAGGAGCGTGGGCGGATGATGGTCGGCCATGGCGACGAAGTCTACGAAGGCATGATCGTCGGCATCCATTCCCGCGACAACGATCTGGTGGTCAACCCGCTCAAGGCCAAGCAACTGACCAACATCCGCGCCGCCGGCTCGGATGAGAATATCCTACTCACACCGGCGGTGCGCATGAGCCTGGAGCAAGCGCTGGAATTCATCGACGATGACGAACTGGTGGAGGTCACCCCAAAATCCATCCGCGTGCGCAAGAAGCTGCTGCTGGAGCACGAGCGCAAGCGGGCGTCGCGGCGGGAGGGCGATAAGTGAGACGCCATGCAAAAATCGGTAGCCCTGAAATGCGAATGATCCAGCGAGCGTGCCCCCTTTCGTAAAGGAGGCGAGGGGGGATTTGGGTTTCGCTTGGCCCGACCGGTTTAAATCCCCCCTACCCCCCTTTGCCAAAGGGGGGGGTTCCCAAAGCCACCTTTTTTATCCGGCCGCCGCTTCGGCTGCTTGGCGCACTTGATCGCTGTGGGAGCTGGGTGGCGGCGTCCATGCGAAGGGGCCCCCTTGCCCAGGACGCGAAGCAGGCGTAACCAGGATTTCTGCGGCTTTTCGTATGGCCGACCTCCACAACGCGCCGATCAGCCCCGCGAGCTGCGGATACTCGCGCTGGTGTCTTTCCACCTCGGTTGCGTTGAGCCCCATGGTACTGATGGTCGCCCGGCACGCCTCCAGGGGAGCCAGGGTTTGCAAATACTGCGTCAGCGTCTGCTCGAACGCCTGGGTAACGTCCGGGCTTGCGATGCCGACCTCGGCAGCCCGCAAGGATGCAGCATTCAACATCGCCCAAACCGTGTGATCGTGCCGACTCTGTGCAATACCTTGCTCGATAGCCCATTCCTGTTTGAGACGATTGGCGGCGATCTGCTTGCCTATGTTCGTTTGGCCGGCTTGCAGTTTAAGGAGGAGAAACAACAGTTCGATCGCCATCAAAACGCCCGTGACCATCGCCCATTTGTATTTAGCCCCCAACTCAGTTTCGAGCAGATCTCTTAAGACCACCGCTGAGGTCGGAGTGTAGCTGGCCTCCTCAATCGCCGAAGCCGTTTCGATTTTTTTGTCGATCAAACCCTTTGTCTGGTCTAATGCAGCCATCGCTTTCTCTTTTCTTTGGATGGCCATGGCGAGTTGCCCTTGGGCATGCTTCAAATAGTCATCTCGCTCGGCCCGCGCACTTTTTGACAGATCGGCGCAGCGCTGCGCCTCTTTCTGGAGCTGGGCGCGAACCTTTTTGCGTGGCAGACCTTGCCGAATCAGGACCGATCTTTTAGCGTTATATTGCTGCCAGCACTTCTCGGCGTTGGCCAAGTGGCTTTGGATGTTCGGTGGGAGGGTCTGGAGCGCCTGTCGCCATTCCCCGATTTCGGTGGAGGTGGCCGTAACCGCCGAGTGTTTCTCCGCCACATTATATTGGGTCGTTAAATTAACGTTACGGCTCTTCTCGTGCTCCTCGCGCATCCTCAGGGCATGACCCGCAAGCTCGTTTTTTAGCAGCAACGGGATAATCGCTTGCGAAGTCAGACTGCTGATCATCAAGATCAACCCGACTCTGATGATCGCATACCCGAATGCTTTGATCGAACCCCATACTCCTGGCTTCTTGGTGTCAAGAAAATAGACAAAACTGGAATCAAAAACGCAAACTAAGACGATTCCCATAATGGCGCAGCAGGCTATCACGACATATCTCGTCGATGAGTCCATACCGCCAGAAAAGGTCCAGCCAGCAACCGCCCAATTCAAGGCTGCGAAAACTGCGGCAACAAAAACCCCCATTCCAATGCGCAAAATGCGCCCAACATCTTGTGATCCTTCCACTTCCGTCGATGAGTATCCTCCCAAGCGACAAAGCCATTTATTGAACCAGTTCATCGGGGTCTCTCCTAATGGTTTGAATGACGGTCCAATTTTCGACGACAAGGACCGTACCCATCCATGACGGAAATCGAGACCGGATTTCCGCTTCACTTTAACCCCAGCTTACAAGCTGTCCACTACATGGAAGCCTCCCTCCCCTTGCGGAAGACGTAATCGTTCACTCCCCTCTCCCGCTAGCAGGAGAGGGGTTGTGGGTGAGGGCAACGGTTTCTCAAATACACTCGATTCAATGATTCTCTGGCGATGGGTTTTCAAAAACCACTTCGCCTTCAATGATTGAGCCAGAGTCGTCCTTTCGAGATTTCATCCGAATATCGTTTTCGATGGCTTGCAGTTTGGATAGGGTGTCAGCCGATCCACGCAACACATGCTGCATCATGCTCTCGATCTGTTGAGAGGGGTCGCCACAGCAATCAAACATTCGAGGCTTGGAGAGATGCATGGCCAGCGCCTCGGTCATTTCCTGAAGTACCTGTTGCTCGTGGTCGATAATCGTCATCATCAGTTTAATGCTCATCGTTCGTCCTCTATTTGATCTGATCTTTGGCGCTGGCTATCCCATTGATTCCGCACTCAAACAGCGACTGAACAGCTTCCTTGGCCATGCTGGTCGCTTTCATGGCTTGTTCCATGTCGTACTGAAGCAAGCATTGGATGGCGCTGACCAGTTCATTGGCTGATTCCGAGGAAATCAAGCTCTCATTAAACTGTTCCATCACGACATTCTTGCAATCAGTCGCGTTTTTCTGGTTGGCCATAAGCTCCGCGACGAAGGCGGTGGAAAGCTGTTGCTGCACCGTCGCCGTTGCCGTTTTTAGGTTGGTTGCCAGAGCGCCAATCTGAGGCATGGCTTTGGCTACCATGCCAGCCCTGATGGCTGCTTCCACGACGGTCATGGCAGTAATCGCTGTGTTTGCTTTTGATCTAAGCAACCGACCCTCGGCATCGACGAGCGCATCTTGGGCACGCTCTTTCAGTTGCTTATTGGCCTCCCATCGTCCGAGAAAACCCGCTCTTTTGCGGAGTTCCACTATCTCTTTTTCTTCATAGCTAGGCGTTTGATTTTGAATCTGAATGTCTTTCTTGCCGAATTCGAATTTCATGACGTTGGTCTCCAAATGACGATCGTTGAACGACAACCAAAAGAGGGTTGCTATATTAAATCAAAGGCGGAATTTTTTTGAAAAACCGGAATTAGGAATAATTTCCGTCCTTCACATCTGTTTCCGTCTTTGGTTCCGCCATCTTGAGATTGACGAGGCGGGATTCCGATGCAGATTGGCGATAGTCGCGATCAACCAACTCGACCAAGAAACAGAGTTCTTCGGCTTCACGTTCCGTGATCAAGCCCAACGCCAAATTCTCTTGGATCGCTTGCGCTTCGGGGATCATGGTGATCTCGCTCCAATGGAAAATCGTTATGGACGAGTTTTTCATGAAAAACCCTACTTGTGCTATGGCGGAATATCACGGGAAAAGACGGAAATCGAGAATGGTGTTGGGTCAACGTGCGGCCGGATAGCTGCCGTTTTAACTGGAATTCTAGGTTCTGCATTTCTGATTTCCCCCTTTAGTCAAGGGGGGCGCAATGGGGGCGATGAAGGATTAGGAACACCGTGGATGGCTGCCAGACGAATCCCCCCAACCGCCCTTTTTCAAGGGGAGAGAGGGGAAGGGAGCTTAAAGTCACTATACTTGCTACAGTTTGGATCGATCACATGAAGCCATGAATGCTTCAATTTGGCCGTCTCTTATTGTGTGTGTAGCTCTATTTTCGGCGGCATCTCTAAATAATTCTTGGGGGCTCATATTGGTATAAGTCAGTTTTAATTCCTCGCTGTTTTTAATGGCAACACATCCGCTTTGAATTGCTGTCTCAAGATTGGACGACGAGCGATTGTTGCTTCGAGGATCACTAAGCTCCTCGAAAGATTTTTTTAGCACAACCAGCTCGTTGGCCTTGTCTTTGATTCGTTTCTTGAGCCGGCCATATTCTAATACAGTTTTCTGGAGATAAACAATTGCATCCATCGAAGCACGATAACTCGCCATGTTCATCCGAAAACGTGCAACGACCTCGTCTTTATCGCGCAATTCAACTCCATCGTAGCTGAGATTTGAAAATCCATCAGACTGGGTTTGATGGCAGAGTTCAATGGTTTTCGCGACTAATTTTTCCATGCCGTCATTTACGTTTTCGACGTTCCTCTCGATATGATTTTCTAGGTCGTACATGAGCTTGCTCGACACATCGTGGAGCTGGGCAATCTCCCGATCAAGAGCTTGGATTCCTTCGTAGAGCCTTTCGGAATCTTTCATTTCACCCACAAGATATTTTTTCCCGCTGCACCAATCACCTACTATATCGTCGTAGGTGTTGTCGAGAGTTTCCGGTATCCTGTCCCAGATTCCAGCGCTAGCGATTGTCGGGATCAGAGCGGTCAAAGCAATCATGATGCGAGTTTTCATCTTTGTGTTCTCCAGTGAGTTAGGACAAGATAAAGATATTCGGAGAGTAACCGTTCAATCACCTCAACCCTCTTCTCCTTGAATGAGGGAGAGAGGATTGAATTGTTGCGAGTATTTTTTACTAGAAAAAATTGTGCCCGTCATGTACGGAAATCGGAGATAAAAGACGGAAATCGAGAAACTGGGTCAGGAGCCGGAGTGACAGCAGTCGCTTTAGAGGCGTTAGACAGCTTCTAGTGAGCTAACCGGTTGAAAAACGGCCCTCACCCCTGCCCCTCTCCCGCCTGCGGGCGAGGGATTAGAAATGGAGGGTTCTTTCCCGGAAAAACGGGTTACGATTTGCTCATCAAGTCGCCTTGATTACGCATTTTCGGTGCCGATTGAACAGTTATTTGTTGCTTCAGCATATAGTTTGGCTTTCTCTTCAGCACTCATGCACGCAGAGTTGTCAATCAATGAAATCGTCTCTTTGTATCGTTTGATGATGGCATCAATATCCTCCATCTTGGCTTGAAGAATTTTTTGCTCGACCTGCTGCTTGATCTCCTCCAATTCCGTATTCAGTTTCTCATCACCAAGTGCAGCTTTTGCTTTATTATATATCTGGCTTGACAATAACATTGCTTTCGCTCTGGCTGCTTCTCGTTCCGACTTTATCTTTCTATTCAACTCCTTATTCAATAAATACTTTTGCCGTTTCTCTTCAGCCTTGTCAGACATACTTTTAACCACTCGCTTGGCAGGATTCTTAAGATAGTGATATATTGCATATCCAATACCTATTGCAATAAGCGCTATAATTACCCCTCCAACGATTGGAGCTATATATTTTATTATGAATTCAGTAACGGCCATTACAAGCACCCACAAAAGATATCCAACGATGATAATACCTATTAACTGTGGCATGGATCAGTGACCTATATGGAGCGTAATCATTCGATTCTCTCCCCTCCATTGTTGGGGAGAGGGTTATCGTTCGAACTAGGTTAGATCATAGCGTTGCGCGATTGCATCGTTCTTGAGTCTATCGACAGTATTTTTCATATTCTCCATCAGTTCTTGAATCAGCCTATCACGCAGCATTGGTGGCAGTTGTTCATCCGCGTATATTTCGGTAATTTTTCGAGACGTTTCTTTGTAGGCCTGCTCTATGGCTTCGTTTTTGGTGGTCAACCGTTGATTTTCCAAACTGCTTAATGTCGATTGAACATAGGTTTTTATACTCTCGGAAACTTCCACGGATTTTGCATCCCAAAATGCTTGGCTTTCGCGTTTTGCTGCCGTTGCCTGATGCTTTAACTTCTCCAACTGAGTATCAAATATTACCTCGGCCGCTTCGAGTTCCTTCTTGTTTTTTAATGCATTTGCCTTCATTCGGGTTAGTATCCCGGCATTCTTGGCGGGAGCGCTATCTGATATATCAACTTGAGAAGCTACCATCTCGCGTGTTCCAGGTTTCAGTACCTGAAGCCCTTTCGATCTAGATCTCGTTTCGAAGTCCATATTTTCGATGCGCTCATTGCTCTCAATACCCTTCAGCAGGTCATTCAGACTATCGTTTGCCATTATGTATCTCCTCAACTAAAAGGTGAGCGTTCGGCTCCCCCCTTTGAAAAAAGGGGGGCTAGGGGGGATTTCGCACGGGCGATGGGGCCAAAATCCCCCTCACCTTCCTTTGCCAAAGGGGGACTGATCGTCAATGCCCGGATATTAGACAGAGCATAGAGCAGGTGAATTTTTTATAAAAGTGATGGAAATCAGAGGGGCAATTCCGTCCTTTCCTTTATTTCGGGATTGGCATCAGAAAGTTCCGATACCGACAGACGATAGTCACGGTCAATCAGTTGGATGAGGAAATAGAGTGCTCCGGCCTCATGTTCCGTGATCAAACCTAACGCTAATCTATCTTGAATCGCATTTATTTCGGGGATCATGGCAGTCGCTCTCGGTGGAAAATCTTTGTAAGGATTTTGTACTAGAGAAAACTGCGCCGGTAAAATACGGAAAATCGAAGATAAAAGACGGAAATCGAGAGGTCGAGTCAGGAACTGGCGTGACGCCAGCCGTTTTGGCTGGAGAATTCAACGGGCAATCCCTCACCCACGAGCAGGAGAGAGGTTGAAGATGAAGGGTTTTTTCGAGGGAAAAAAGCCGGATTCCGCTTCGCTTTAACTCAGCGGCTTACAAAACGACAATCAAAATCCGCCAAATGATATGGCGATCCTATACAGGTCGTGGAAGTTCCCCTCCTTGGCTAAGGAGGGGTGGCGCGCAGCGCCAGGCGGGTTCGCAACGGCGATTCCACAAATCAGATAGGAGCGCTATATGGCGATCCTCAATGAGTGCTGGTCAACTCAGGAGCGGGAATCCCCCCAACCCCCCTTTTTCAAAGGGGGGCGCCGCGTCAGCGGCAGGGAGATTGAACTCAACCGTCCACGTTTCCATTACTCAGAGAGGGTTGCTATATCAAGGTTGATACAAGACGGCCACTACATGCGCGGTCGTTTGGTTGGTCGGATCGAGGATGGTTCCTACCTTTACATCGCACGATAGATAATCGTTTTCGGAGAGAAAATGATCCGTCCCCGGTATAAAGTAATATCCGTCGGCCGATTTTCCAGATCCATCGTTACAGCTATAAGATTCGATGTAATGAAAAGAGAGTTCCTCTCTATTAATATTGAAAAAATGAAACTTCAATTCGACGGCGCTTTCTGGTAGACTGCAACTTGTGTTTGGAATCACAATATGGAGCGATCCGAATTCATGAATGCTATCGGGTTCTTCCGGAGACCTTTTGTTTATAAAAGCCTGTATATCGTTAAACAGACCACCGGACGCGTAGCGGGTCGTCGGGCCTGCTTCTTCATTACTAATGAGTTCTATCAGCTTTTCCACAAGTTCACCAATGCGTTGTTGGATGTTTGGCATGATCGTTTCCTCTGGAAAAAGAGTATTCCGAACAATTTCCTCCACTTGTGTCCATCGACTACATAGAGGAGTCTGAACGCTGACTGGACTACAACTTGCTTGCTCCGAGAGTACCCGTTCTGCCGCATCGCAAAAAATGAAAAGAACGGCTGCACTTTTGCAGCCGCCTTTTTCAAAATCCAATTCCTCTGTATTTCCAACTTGATTTAGAGTATCTCCATTCAGAAATTCAATACCCGTCTCCATTTTCAAGCGCGTCACTTTAGCGTTAGCGCTATCATAGCCGAAAGATAATCCAAAAATATTCGTCATGAAACGCGGACCAGACAGGATCGGATTTTTATTAAATCCTTTGCTTTTGCTGCCTTGGTCTTTGAATCGCAAAGCGACATTGCCATCAAATAATTCTGTTGAAGACCTGCAATATTTCAGATAGGCGGTCTCGATATAAGAATCATATTGAGTTTTCCCAATGCCCTTATCTAAATGGGTATTGCTAAAAATCGATTTTAATTGATTTACAGTGACATTATTTTTAATAATTTTTTGGCCCAGAATAAACGCATAGCAATGAAAAAACCATCTTCTTGCATGATTGCGCATCGCGTTAACCGAGCTGCTGCTATGTTCAGAATTATAATAATCGACGCATTGCGCTGGAAAAGCTTCTTGGCCTATATCATTACATTGAATAAGTCGAATAACTTCATAAAAAAACGTAGCGGGTAAATCGCGATTCTTCGCATTAGTCAGCCGCTTGTTATGCGGAAACTTCGTCAATCCGTCTGTTTCATTGAACAGATACTCTCTCCGAATATGCGGCCATGAGTCATCGCTTAATGGCTGTTTCAATGCTGTGTGAACCGGCGAATTGTAGTAATCGTGTCGATTGGTGGTGTAGTTTCTCTCGTCGGGATGGATCGCGGCGGCGATGTGGCCAAGAACTGAGATACTGGAATCGGCAGGCATGGTGTTTTGTCCTATCTTGCGAAGTGGCGAATTGTTTGATTTTAGCGCCTACATAGCGCTCCTCAATGAGCGGTGGTCGCCTCGGGGGCGGAAATCCCCCCAACCCCCCTTTGGCAAAGGGGGGCGCCGCGTCAGCGGCCGGGGGATTAAGCTCGGCGGTCCCCGCTTCCACAACCCAAAGAGGGTTGCTAGAGCGCTCCTCAATGAGCGGCGGTCGCCTCGGGAGCGAGAATCCCCCCAACCCCCCTTTGGCAAAGGGGGGCGCCGCGTCAGCGGCCGGGGGATTGATCTGGGCTGATTGCCCCAAAGCCCAGGGCGAAGTGTCCGATGTAGCGGAACGGGAACTCGGCGCGGCGGTCGAGAATCCGGATGGCGAGCGGCTCGGCGACGGCTTGGGCTGCCTCCAAGTTCCGCGCACGCCACCATGCGTCAAGCTGTTGCTTCCAGTTTGCGAGCGTGCCGGGCCATTCGCCGGCGTCTTCGTGCAGGTGGCTCAGCGTGTTCCGCAGGAATTTCTTGCGCGCTTGGCGGTCGTCGGTTTTGATCCATTCCGCCAGCAGGCGGCGCAGATGGTCGGCCAGCAGCGGACGCGCCCGCTCCACGGCGGCGTCGGGCCAAGCGCCGGTCAGGAAGGCGCTGCGGGCGCGGCTCAGCGCCTCTTCGGGGTCGGCGCATTCGCGCCAGAGCCAGTGATACAGCAGCGCAAACAGCGCCGCGCCCAAATCGTCCACCGGCACGCTCCACCCCACCAGATAGTGGGCGCCGCGCAGCAGGCCGGCGCTGATCAGGCCCAGCGGTTCGCCATGGACTTCCCGGGTTCTCCCTACCACGCAACTGGAAAAATAGAGGCCCAGGAGACGCGGGAGCGGGGCGTTCCACAACTCGCCGAACCCCACATAGCGCGGATCGTCGCCCTCGCGCCCCACCAAAATCCGCGCCGCGCCGGGAATGGTCGCGTCGCTGGCGCCGTGCCCGGCCAAGGCGATGAAGGCGGCGGGCGGCGAGGATGGTGGGGCCAGCCCGGCGAGAGGACGGGCAGCTTCTCCCCAGATAGCGGGTATCGCGTTCTCTTCCAGGGCCAGATGAACCAGTTCCTTGCCGCCATGCCGCAGTTCGATGTCGGTGGGCGCGGCGTAAGTCAGCGCGCCCAGCGGGGCGGCGGCGGTCGGGTGGAGCGGCGCGGGGTCGGGCACCCGGTCCAACGCCTGGCGCACGAACCAGGGCGCGGGCGCGAGCCGGCAGCGCCATTCCAACGGGGCGCTGGCTTGCCACGGCAGGCCGTGCAACTCGCCGGTGGGGAGCAGCCAAACGGTGTTCACCGCGTCGCCCAACGTGCCCTGGATCGGTTTCCAGAACTGCTCGGCCAGCACTTCGGTCAGCGCCTGGGTTTGGACATCCACCGACTCTTGCGGCAGCTCGCTAGTGTCTCCGTCCGCGTTCGCGGTTTGCGTGTCCCACTCAGGGCCGTCGCGCAGCGCCCGTCCTCGATCTTTCAAAGTTTTCGTGATGCCCTCCAGCCGCCGGCTCCAATCCGACCCCCCTTCCATCGGCACCGCTTGGCCGCCGGCGCGGGTCAGTATCACCACGAGGTTCGGGAGCGATCCGCCGGCATCAACCAGCACCAGCAGCGCCGCGTGCGGCGGTAGCTTGTTCCGCAACCCGGCGCCGTCGAACAGGCCCGCGCCCAGATCGGGCAGGAGACCCCGTTGCCGCAGCGTCTGTTCCAGCGCGTCGAGCCGGCGGCGCTGGGCGGTATACTCGTCATACAACGCTTTGTATTGTTGGCTCGCGTCCCTCTCTCCGCCGCGCCCGCCCGCAGTCCCTTCCCCGCCGGGTCCAGACCCGACATTGAGCAGGATTTCCAGTTCGGCGAACCGGCGAATGGCTTCGCGGTATTCGCGCAGTTCGGCGGGGTCGTCTTCGCGGGCGGCGCGGCGCAGCAGGTCGGCCTGCGCCAGCTTCGCCAAGCGCCGGGCGCGCGCCGTCCCGATCACGGTCAGAGCTAAATCCCATGCTTTTTGATCGAGGGTGGCCACGAGCAGAAGGGTGAACGCCCGTTCGGCCAAGGGATAAAACGACCCCAAGTGTTCGGGCGCGATGCCGCCCAGGGCGCGGGCGACTTGCCGCGCCAGCCGCTCGACCCGCGCCGCAAAACCGGTGACGGAGCGGGTTCGATGAATCAGGTCGGCGAGGCGGGGCGTTGGGTCGAGAGCGACCGCCGGCGTCGCCTCAGCGTCCTCCCACACCGCCAAAGCGTGATCGAGGTGGGCGATGGCCGCTTCCAGCCCGTCTGCCCTATCCGCGCAAACGGTCGCCGCGTTGACCCGCGTTTTGACCAGCTCCGGGCGGTACTGCGCCTGGCCCTCGGCGATCAGGGTCCGGTACAGCCCGGCGGCCTCTTCGTAACGGGCCAGGGCGTCCCCGGGGCGATTCAGGGCGCCGAGGGCGACGCCTTCGTTCATCCGGGTGCGGGCCAGCTCCGGGCGGTACTGCGCCTGGCCCTCGGCGATCAGGGTCCGGTACAGCCC
>DAOTGT010000044.1:0-5770 GCA_035447285.1 Candidatus Competibacter sp. | reverse complement strand
GGCGGCTTCCTCGAAGGCAGCGAGTGCTTTTTGGGGCTCTCCAGCCTGGTAACGTTGAACACCCTCATCAAACCATCTCTCAGCCTTCGTCGAACGTTTCATTTTTCCGGCTCCCGAAACGAGCGCTGCGCTTTAGAGGCATTTTTATACGGCTATAGCCATCCTATTTGGGTTGTGGGAAGCGTGGACCGCCGAGCTAAATCCCCCTGCCGCTGACGCGGCGCCCCCCTTTGAAAAAGGGGGGTTGGGGGGGATTTCCGCTCCCGAGTCGACCACAACTCATCGAGGAGAGCCATAGCGCTCCCAGACTGGTTGTGGACTCTCCCCTCCTTGGACAAGGAGGGGTGGCGCGCAGCGCCGGGGTGGTTCGAAACGGTGACTCCACAAGTCAGACAGGAACGCTATATATACGGCCTCTAACCAGCTAACTCATTGAAAAAACACCCTCACCCCCGCCCCTCTCCCGCTCCCGGGCGAGGGATTCTCGTGCAGTCTCTCAACCGCCGACCATGCGTCGGGCGTTGTCGTGCGTCAGATCGTTCAACGCATCAAAAACCGAGAAATTACTTATAGTTAAAAGAGTTTTCAACATGCGCCAGCACGGTTTCCTGCATTGGGGTTGCTCGCGACAGCGAAGACAACAGCCCTCTTCTTTCATCTCATCGCTCGTAAACTGCTTGATGGATTGTTCGTTCATGACGGTAGCCCTCCTGGGGTGCCCGAGAAAATCTCGAAATCAAACTCATGATAGAACCACTCAAATCCGTATGGGACGACGGAAATGCTCGCGGCCCAGACCGAGAACGGCTGCTGGAGCACGAACGCAAGCGGGCGTCGCGCAAGGAAGCGGGCTGAGTTCATTTTTTTTCCCAATCAAGGGTCGTTTCTTCCCCAATCGCGAAAATCTTTTCTATAGTGGTCTGGGTCGTTTGCGGCACCGCTATCCCTTGATGGGAGACGTGTGCTCCACGGCCCGATTCTTTACAACCAAGAGAGATTAACGGTATGGCAGAACAAAAACTTGGTAATCCAGCGGTCGTCGGCCTGGCGGGCTTCGGCTTGACCACCCTGGTCTTACAGTTTCACAACGTCGGCTGGATGCCCAGCATCGGCCCGGTGGTCTGGCTGGGGTTGATGTTTGGCGGAACGGCGCAACTGATTGCTGGTCTTCAGGAAATGAAGACCGGTAACAATTTTGGTTACTGCGCCTTTACCTCCTATGGCGCGTTCTGGATTGCCCTATGCCTGATGTTGCTCGGCAACAAATTCGATCTGTATAAAGCCAGCACCACCGACGTGGGCTGGTTCCTGGTGGCCTGGACGCTGTTCACCGCAATCCTGTGGGTCGGTTCGCTGCGCATTCATGGCGCCATGGCCTTCACCTTCACCACCCTGCTGATCGGCTTTATCCTGCTTGATCTGGCCCACTTCGGCTACCCGAGCCTGACGGTGGTGGCCGGCTACGAACTGATGGTCTGCGCGCTGGCCGCCTGGTACATGATGGCGCGGGTCATCCTGAACGAGATTTACGGCAAGGAACTCCTGCCGGCGGGCAAACCCTGGATCGCCTGAATCCAGCCCCTTTGTCCTCAGCCCCCAAATTTCTGGAGGATTTTCAAGATGCGAAAAACAATATTCGGTTTTGCTAGCCTAGCGGTGATGCTGGGCGCCGCGCCGGCGTGGGTTGGCGCCATGGGTCCTGACGCCGCCACTCCCGATGAAGTGGTCTCCAAGGTGCACGAAGCGGCGAAATACCTGCACGATAAGGGCCAGTCCGGTTTCCCGGACTTCAACAACAACGCGAACTGGGTGTGGAAGGATAGCTACGTGTTCGTCTTCAGTTGCCGGGACAACAAGATGATCGCCCACCCGCTACGCCCCGATCTGGTCGGCAAGCCCATCCTGCAAATGGAGGATGACAAAGGCAACCGACTGTTCCAAAAGCTATGCGAAGCCGGTAACAGTGCCGGTGGCGGTTGGGTCGAATACTGGTGGCCGAAACCAGGCGAAGCCAAGGCGTCCCGCAAGATCTCCTATACCCAGAGCACCGAAGTGTCCTTCCAACCGGATGTCCGGGTCGGCGCGGGGATCTATGACGAGACCATGAGCGTCGAGGAACTGAATAAGCTGGCGCAACAAGCCATCAAACCGAAAAAAGACGCGCCCTAAATCAAATTCTTGATTTAGGCCATAGTCCAACCGCCCCCGGCACCCAAGGCCGGTGGGCGGTTTTCTTATGCTGAAACTACTGCTGATTCCAGGGCGGCACTACGTTGGTATCGTTGCGGTAATGCAGCGTCTCGTACAATCGGCCCTTGGGCGGCTTGTCGGTAATTTGCTCGCGCCCCTGATCGTCGTGCCAGCGATAGAGCGGCCCGGTGTATTCCGGCAGGCCGGGCAGCCAACCGTGCGCCCAAGACGGCACCTCCCGTGGCGTCACGTACCAGTAGAGCACTACACCGCCCAGCACCCCCAGCACGATCAGCAACCACATCGGCATGGTGCCGCGCTGACGCCGCCGCAACCGAGCCGACGCCGGTAAGCCATCGCCAGCGATTGCGTCCCGCGCTACAGGATTACGCCCCATAAACCCTCCTCATGGCCAATCGCCCCGCAAGGCCAACACTCGCTCGCGTAGCAACGCCGAAGTCGCCTGTTCGGGCGGCACCGGTTCACCCACCAGCAATTCGATTCGTGACCAGAACCGTCGGGGAAAATGGTGCATCGCCTTACCGTAACGGCGGCTGAAAAAGCTGCCCCACAGCCCGCGCAGCGCCATCGGCACCACCGGCGCCGGCGTGCGTCGGACGATCCGCTCGATGCCGCTCTTGAATGGCCCGATCTCGCCGTCCTCCGTCAATCGTCCTTCCGGGAAGATCCCCACCACTTCACCCGCTTCCAGATAGCGCGCGACCCGGTCGTAGGCTTGCTCCAGAATTTCCGGGGCTTCCCGCGCTGGCGCGATCGGTACGGCACCGGCGGTGCGGAACACGAAACTGAGTAGCGGAATCTTGAAGATTTGATGGTCCATCACGAAGCGAATCGGTCGTCGGCAACTGCCGATCACCACCAACGCATCCATGTAACTGATGTGGTTGCACACCACCACCGCCGGCCCTTTATCGGGAATCCGCTCCAGACCCTGAGCGCGCAATCGATACACGATATTCACCAGAATCCACACGACGAAGCGCATCAGGAATTCCGGCACCAGGGTAAAGATGTAGAGCGCCACCGCCGCGTTGAAGAGCGCCGTCAGCAGTAGAAACTGCGGGATGCTCAGCCCCGCCACATCGAGAAAGAAGATGGCCAGCACCGCCGACAACACCATGAACAGAGCATTGATGATGTTGTTGCCGGCGATGACGCGGGAACGGAAACTCGGTTCGCTGCGCTGTTGCACCAGCGCGTACAGCGGCACGATGTAGAACCCGCCGAACATCCCCATCAGCAGGATGTCGATCAGCACCCGCCAGTTGGATACGCTGTGCAAGAACTCCATGGCGCCGATCAACGGCGTGCCCGCCGCCACTGGTGACACCGCGAAGAACAGATCGACGCCGAACAGGGTCAGGCCGATCGAACCGAACGGCACCAGACCGAGTTCCACCCGTCGTCCCGACAACCGCTCGCACAGCAGCGAACCGACGCCGATGCCCAGGGCGAAGGTGGTCAGCAGCAGCGTCACCACATGCTCGTCGCCACCCAGACTCAACCGAGAGTAATTGGGCAGTTGCGCCAGATAGGTCGCGCCCAGGAACCAGAACCAGGAAATCCCCAGCACCGACAGGAACACGGTACGACTTCGGCGGGTGATATCGATGTTGCGCCAAGTCTCGGTAATCGGGTTCCAGTTGATGCGCAGGTCGGGCGCATCCGGCGTGGCCTTAGGAATGAACAGGCTGGACAGAAAGCCCAGCACGGCCAGCAGAACCACCGCGCCGGCCACCAACCAGGGACCGCGATCGGGGATGGCGATCAGCACCCCACCGAGCAAGGTACCGATCAGGATGGCGAGGAAGGTGCCCATTTCCACCCAGCCGTTGCCGCCGACCAGTTCGTCCGGCCGTAGATGCTGGGGCAAGATGCTGTATTTCACCGGGCCGAACAGGGTCGATTGCCAGCCCATCAGAAACAGCAATCCGATCAGCACCGACATTTCGCCCAGGATGAAACCGACCGCCGCGCCCAGCATGATGACGATCTCCAGCAGCTTGATCCAACGCATCAGGTGCGATTTCTCGTACTTGTCCGCTAGTTGGCCGGCGGTGGCCGAGAACAGGAAGAACGGCAACACGAACAAGCCGGCGCTGAGATTGACCAGGGTGTTTGCTCGGGCGGGATCGGTCGCCTGGAAGGCGATCAGGATGATCAGGGCGTTCTTGAACACGTTGTCGTTGAACGCGCCCAGGAATTGGGTGATGAAGAACGGCAGGAACCGCCGCTCCTTCAGCAAGGTGAACTCATTCCCGTTGGCCATGCCGTAAGGTTCTCCAGGATCGAATGGTCGAATCAGTTTTCGGCGATACGGATGAACATCGAACCCAGCAAGGTCTCGACCGATGTGGGTCCCAGCCGTTGCGCGGTATGGTCAGGCGGAGACGATCCATCCGGCAAGCCCCCGCGCTTGGTTTTTCAGCTACCATCGACAGCCATCAATCGACCCAAGGCCACGCGCCGCTTCGGGTCGGTTGATGGTTGCCGATAGGGTTTATTCCAGAATCATTCGGGCGTTGATCGCTTGCAGTGGACGATTATTGGCGTGGTGCAGCGCACGGTGGAGTGGTTAGCGAGCCATTGAAGCGATAGTAATCATGCCGATTCCGACAAGCAGCGATGATGTTTCTATACCCGCCTTCATTACGTTGGATTCCTCGCATTGGGATTATTGATTGAGAAATATAACGCATCATATTACCATGACATGATTATTTATTTTTGTACTTGTACTGGCAACATATCCTCAAAAACAGGAACACTTTCATCCATGAAATCCCATGCTGGTTTTCTTTTATTATAGACAATGGCATTTGGTTTGAACCATGAGCTATCGTCCAGTGTACCTGCCGTAACGCTGATGATGTTCGTATTCGCACTGCTTGTACCAAAAAGGCGGCTACCACAGTTTGGGCAAAAATAACGCGTAATGATCGTGCCCGTGTCTGCTGTTGAGTCATAGCGACTTGTTTCACCTTCGATGTGAACAGCATCTTTGACGAAAAAAGCATTCGATGAATGCCCGGTGCCGCTCAATCTCCGACAATGATCGCAGTGACATTGCCCCATGCGAATCGGAGCCGATGAAATCGTATATTTCACGTTTCCACATAAGCATTGCCCTGTTGCAAAGTATTGTTCTGACATTTCGTATTTCTCCTAGCCGACAGACTAAAATGAATTTTCGCCAATAACCTTGTCGTCCCCTGCTAAACCAGCGGCAAACTGAGTTCTTGCAGATACTGGTTGTGCGTCTCGGCGGCCTCGGCAATCCGCTTTTCTATATCGGCCAGTCGCAAATGGACAGCGGCCAGGTCGATCTCCTCCTCCGATTCGGCGGTACTGACGTAGCGGGAGATGTTCAAGTTGTAGTCGTTGTTCTCGATCTCCTCCAGCGCGACCCGGCGGGCATAGCGCTCTTCTTCCCTGCGGTATTGGTAGGTGTCGACGATTTTGTCAATGTGCTCCCTCAAAAGCTGGTTTTGCCGCTTACCCTTCTCGTAGTGCTCGGCGGCGTTGATGAAGAGCACGTCATCGGGCTTTTTGCACTTTT
>DAOTGT010000043.1:11217-21863 GCA_035447285.1 Candidatus Competibacter sp. | reverse complement strand
TTCCTCGCCGCCGTCCACATCCGATGTCTCGTTCTCTGGCTCAAGATCTCGTGACCACACTATCTAATCAGGAAAGAAAAAGCCTTCGCGTAAGCGAAGGCTTTTTTTACTCGATCCGCCTTGGACGGCGGAAGAACATCGCTTAGGCCGACTCTGTAGCGGTTTCGCCTTCCGGCTCGTCGTCGTCGTCGGGCACCGCAACAGTGATTCGCATGCCGTAAAAACTACGGAATACGAACACCAGGTTGAGGACCAGGAACAGCGCCGCCAGATTCAAGGCGAGAACCTGCTGGCCTTGCGCGGCGAGACCGACCGCCATCTCGACCGCCAGCAAACCGAACAGAGTGGTGAACTTGATGATCGGATTCATGGCCACCGATGAAGTGTCCTTGAACGGATCGCCGACAGTATCACCCACCACGGCGGCGTCATGCAGATCGGTGCCTTTGGCGTGTAGTTCGGTTTCCACGATCTTCTTGGCGTTGTCCCATGCCCCTCCGGCGTTGGCCATGAACACCGCCTGGTACAAGCCGATGATCGCCAGCGAGATCAAATAACCGATGAAGAAAAACGGTTCGATGAAGGCACAGGCCAGGGTACCGAAGAATACGGCCAGGAAGATGTTGAACATGCCTTTCTGAGCGTAGATCGTGCAAATCTCGACCACCTTCTTGCTGTCCTGGGCGGACGCTTTGGTTACGCCGTCGAGTTTCATATGCCCCTTAATGAACTCCACCGCGCGATACGCACCCGTGGACACGGCCTGTGTGGACGCACCGGAGAACCAGAAGATCGTGGCGCCACCGGAAACCAGACCGAGCAGGAACGGCGGATAGAGCAGCGAGAGCTTATCAAGGTTTTCGGTCAGACCGCCGGTCAGCAGCATCACGATCGAGAACACCATGGTGGCGGCGCCGACCACGGCCGTGCCGATCAACACTGGTTTGGCGGTGGCTTTGAAGGTGTTGCCGGCGCCGTCGTTCTCTTCCAGCAAATCCTTGGCGACCTCGAAGTTGGGATTGAAACCGAAATCGCGTTGCACTTCGGCCTCGATGTCGGGCCACTGCTCGATGGTGGACAGTTCGTACACCGATTGTGCGTTGTCGGTCACCGGGCCGTAGCTATCCACCGCGATGGTCACCGGACCCATGCCGAGGAAGCCGAAGGCCACCAGACCGAAGGAGAACACGGCGGCCATGATGGTGGCCTTGGCCGGATCGGGGTTGATGACAGCGGCCAGATCGTACTGCGCCACGATGTTGGCGCCAGCCATCAGGCCGACAATGACCACGCCGATCCAGAAGGCGGAGAAGTTGCCGGCGGTCAGTCCAGCGAGGATGTTCAGGCTGGCGCCGCCCTCACGCGAAGCGGTCACCACCTCGCGGACATGAGCCGAGTTGGTCGACGTGAAGATCTTGACCACTTCCGGAATGATGGCGCCGGCCAGCGTACCGAAGGTGATGATCAACGATAACTGCCACCACAGATTGCCGTAGACCGTGCCGCCGATCTCGATGCCGCCGATCAGCAGGTACGACACCGCAAAAGTGAGGAGCAACGACACGGCGGAGGTGATCCACACCAGCGAGGTCAGCGGCGCCTCGAAGTCGAAGCGGGTTTGCCCGCCGTAGCGGCGCTTGGCGAACGTTTCGTTGCCTAGGTAGGAGGCGCCGGAGGCGACCACCATCATCACCCGCATCACGAAAATCCACACCAGCAGTTGCACCTGCACGGCGGCTTCCGGCACCGCTAGCATGATGAAGCTGACCAGCGCCACGCCGGTGACGCCATAGGTTTCGAAGCCGTCGGCGGTCGGGCCGACCGAATCGCCGGCATTGTCGCCGGTGCAGTCGGCGATCACCCCTGGATTGCGGGCATCGTCTTCCTTGATCTTGAAGACGATCTTCATCAGGTCGGAGCCGATGTCGGCGATCTTGGTGAAGATGCCGCCGGCAATGCGCAGGGCGGCGGCGCCCAGCGATTCGCCGATGGCGAAGCCGATGAAGCATTTGCCGGCCAGGGTCGGTGGCACGAACAGCAGAATCGCCAGCATGATCAGCAGTTCGGTAGAGATGAGCAACATACCGATGGAGATGCCGGATTGCAGCGGAATGGCGTAAACCGGATAGGCTTGGCCCCGCAGCGCGGCAAAGGCGGTGCGGCTGTTGGCCAGTGTGTTGATGCGGATACCGAACCAGGCCACGCCCAGCGAGCCAGCGATGCCGATCAACGAGAAGGCCAGGATCAGCAGCACCTCCGCCACGTTCATTTGTTGGACCCAACCGAAGTAGGCAACGATGATGACCGCGACGAACGCCTCCAGGATCAGCAGGAACTTGCCCTGCGTGAACATGTAGGTCTTGCAGGTCTCGTAAATCAGCTCGCTGACCTCGGCCATCGAGCGGTGGACCGGCAAGCGGCGAATCCGAGCCTGGATGATCGCGCCGAACACCAGACCGCCAATGCAGACGAGCAGGCCCCAAGCGAGCAAGGTCCAGCCCGAGACGCCGCCGACAAAGCTGGCCAGTGCCGTGTCGCTGAGATTGGGCAGCGCCAGATTGGCCTCACTAACATGATGGGCCGTTTCGGCGAAAGCGGGAGATGCACTCATGCCGAGCGCGAGTAGCAGCAGCAACAGCAGCGGACGCGCCGCGCCCTGACGCCCTGCGAGTGCGAAGACTGAACTTGCTAGTGTCATACAATTATTCCTTCAATGGCGACCTGAGCAGTGAACGTGTCAAGGGCGGACATGATCCGCCGCCGTCCGCGAACGTACGGCAACCCGTCGCTAGCAACCGCCGTGCCTGAAGGAAGGTAAATATAATTTACTATAAAATTAAAGAGTTATTGAAATTGAAATAATAGTCTGTAGCAGACGATACCGCGCGATGGTAGCGATTGTCGGTAATGGCACAAGCCGATGTTAAGTGGAGAGGAGTTCACATGAGGCCGTCGGTATCCGCCGCCGGAGCGGGGACCTACGCGCTACTGTTGCGCATCGACGTTACCGAGGAGATCGCGATCGGCCGACGCCATCGATTGCGGATGGCACCTGGTTGGGCGGTGTACGTCGGCAGCGCCTTCGGGCCGGGCGGCGCGGCGGCGCGGCTGGCCCATCACCGCCGGCCGGCGGTCCGCCCGCATTGGCACATCGACTATCTGAGAAGTCGCGCCGTGTTGCGGGCGGTCTGGATCAGCCACGATCCGATCCATCGCGAATGTCTATGGGCGACGGTGCTGCGAGAGGATTTGGGCGGCGTGCCGCCGCCGTTTCGTTTCGGTGCCTCCGACTGCCGCTGTGTCGCCCATCTCCATCGGTTCCCGGATCGACCGGTGCTGACCGCTTTCGTTGCCGCGTTGCGCGTCCGTTGCCCCGTTCATGCGGCGGTGTTGGAACAGGCGGAGTAGGGGCGAGGGCGGTGGAGATTCATTGATTCATTCCATCTTCATTTTGTGCCCATCGCCATGGCTGTGCTCGTGCGCGGGCGGTGCGGTCGAAGGTTGCATGGCTTCGCGCTTGCGGATCGGAACCTGTACTTGCAGTGCCCCGGCTTTTTCGAACTCCAGGGTCAGCGGGACGCTTTGGCCGGCGCGCAGCGGCTGCTTCAGATCGATCAGCATGATGTGAATGCCGCCAGGTTCCAGCACGGTGGTCGTGCCGCCCGGTACTTCGAGCACCTCGACCTTGCGCATCCGCATCACGCCGCCGTCCATGGTCGTCGTATGCAGTTCGACATGACCGACTCCTTCGGCCTTGGCGCCGAGCAGGCGATCGGCTTCACCGCCGTTGACGATACTCAGGTAGGCGGCGCCGGTGTGGGCGGCTGGCGGCGTTTCGGCCGCCCAGGGCTGCTCGATACGCAGGGGATTGCCATCGGCCGCGAACGCTGCGGCGCCGAACGCCAGCAGCATGCCGAATAGAATGGCTCGCATGGGTTTGCTCCTTATAGTGATTCAATGGAGCCCATAGTTTATGCCTCGCCACGCGATACCGCGCCCCCGCTGCGCTATAGTTGCGCCGAAACCGTTTTCCGAGGAGCTGCCATGACTCTGCCCGATCCCAATCCCAACGTCGCCCTGGCGCTGGCCGAGGATGTCGGTAGCGGCGATTTGACCGCCGCGCTGATTCCGGAGCACGCCCAAGCCGAGGCCACCGTCGTCAGCCGCGAGGTCGCGATTCTGTGCGGCACCACTTGGTTCGACGCCGTGTTCCGCCAGCTCGATCCGGGTATCGCCATCGACTGGCGGGCGGCCGACGGCGACCGCGTCGAATCCGAGCAATTGCTCTGCACCCTGCGCGGCCCGGCCCGCCCGCTGCTGACCGGCGAGCGCACTGCGTTGAATTTCCTGCAACTGCTGTCCGGCACCGCCACTCTGGCCCGCCGCTACGCCGATGCCGTGAGCGGTACCAAGGCGGTCATTCTCGATACCCGCAAAACCTTGCCGGGCCTGCGGCTGGCGCAAAAATACGCCGTGCGCTGCGGCGGTTGCCGCAATCATCGCATCGGCTTGTTCGATGCCGTGTTGATCAAGGAAAATCACATCATGGCGGCCGGCTCGATCGGTAACGCCATTGCCACCGCCCGTCGTTTGCATCCCGGCGTCACCGTCGAAGTGGAAGTGGAGAATCGGGCCGAACTGGAGGAAGCGCTCGCTGCCCGGCCCGATATCGTCATGCTCGACAACTTCGACCTGGCAGCCATGGCCGAGGCGGTGCGGATCGTCGACGGCAGAGTCAAGCTGGAAGCCTCCGGCAACGTCAATTTCGATACCGTGCGCGGGATCGCCGAGACTGGGGTCGATTACATTTCCATTGGCGGCCTGACCAAGGATGTGCGGGCGATCGATCTGTCCATGCGGTTCCGTACCTGGTGAAACGCGAATGGCATGTCGATGTCATGCGAAGTTCACCAACTCAAAGTACGCTATGTTTGAATCACGAAAACTACAACCAAATGAGGAGAAGCACCCCATGCACGCCGATTTTGCCCTGAGCACCCGCCAAGGGAGCCGTGGCCATCCGGTGGCCGATTATCGGGCCGTCGATTTCCTTCGCCAGGAAATCGCCTTTTTCGAGGCGCGTTTGCACGAAATGGGCGATGCCGGTGATTGCGCCTACGAACGTGCGCTCAGCCGCGCCTATGAGACACTGTTGCGCGAACGCCGCGGCCAACTCACCCAACTGCAAGCCTGAACCCCCACCCAATGCGGCGATCCGTGGGCACGCGGTCGCCGGGAATGGTCTATCATGCGCGGTCATTATCCTTGAAATCGATTGCCGACCATCGAGTCGGCGAGGATGCGCCGTCGCATGAAACGATCGTTCCACGCCATCATGCTGGCCGCTGGGCTGGCGTTCGGTCTCTCAACCTCTGTTAGCGGCGAATTGCCCGTCGCGCCCTTTCAGGCCCATTACGAAGTGTACGGCCAGGGACTCTCGCTGGGCGAAGCGGTCATGAGCCTGACTTCGGACGGTTCAGGTGGCTACCAGATGAGCTCCGATGTCCGTCCCAACGGGTTAGTGGCGCTGCTGGCGTCGGCCAGTGTCAGCGAGCGGGCCAGCGGGGAAATCCGCGATGGCCGGATTCAGCCGACCCGCTATGAACGGCAGATGGAAACCAGTAAGAAATCCGGTGACGTGCAACTGCGCTTCGACTGGTCAGCCGGCCGGGTCGAAGCGCGCAGTGGTGCGCGACAAGTCACACTGCCGCTGTCGCCCGGCGTGGTGGATCCCCTGAGCCTCAATATGGTGGTGATGCGGGATTTGCAGCGCGACCGTCTGCCTAAACAGTACACGCTGGTGGACGAGACCGCACTCCGGACCTTCCAGATCCGCAACGAGGGCGAGGAGGTGCTGAATACTCCACTTGGCCGGCTCCGCACATTGCGCATCAGCCACTCCAAGCCCGGTAACACTCGGATCACTACCTTTTGGTTCGCCCCCGAATTGCGCTACCTGCCGGTGCGGATTGCCCAGCACAAGAAAGGCAAGGAAGTGATGCGCATGGAGATTCGGACGGTCGAGCGCCAGCCCTGAAGCCGAGTGCGCCCCGCGCCGGAACTGCCCCAGACGCGGGAAGTATTTTTCCGCCCAACCGCCTGCCGCTTAGGAGGCCAGCCGCATGAACTCCAGCGAAAACTGCATCTTCTGTAAAATCGTCCGGAACGCGATCCCGGCCATCAAGGTTTATGAGGACGATCTGACCTTGACCTTCATGGACATCAACCCGGCCAGTCCGGGCCATAGCTTGGTGATTTCCAAGGCGCATGCCGCCAATCTACTAGAGATCGCCGAAGCGGATCTGCTCGCCGTCACCAAAATGACTCAGCGCATCGCCCGCGCCACTCAGAAAGCACTGACCCCCGATGGACTGCGCATCGGCCAATTCAATGGCGCCGCCGCCGGTCAGACCGTGCTCCATTATCATGTTCACATCGTGCCGATGCGGGAAGGGCAGCGCACCGGCGCCCACGGTCGCGCGCCTGGTGATCCCGAGGAACTCAAGGCGCTGGCGGCCCAGATTCGGGAAGCCTTGGCAAATTAAGCGCCCGCCCGTCCGCACCGCGCCCGTGTCTGGCAGTCTAAAATGATTGTTAAGTGGTGCGATGATCGACGGAGGCGGTGGAATGCGCGGGTTGCGGGTGGCGATGATATTGGCATGGCTGGCGGCATGGGCGGGAGGCGCGCTGGCCATGACAGCAGCGGTGCCCGGTTCGGCGCTGCTGCTGGAGGTCCAAGGCGTCATCGGTCCGGCTAGCCGCGATTTCATCCTGCGGGGTTTTGAGCAGGCGCGTGAGCGCGGTGCGGCGGCGATCATTCTCAAACTCGACACGCCCGGTGGCCTGGATAGCTCCATGCGTGACATCATCCAGGCGATCCTGGCTTCGCCGGTGCCGGTGATCGGCTACGTCGCCCCGGAAGGCGCTCGTGCCGCCAGCGCCGGTACCTACATGCTCTATGCCTGTCACATCGCCGCCATGGCGCCCGCCACCAATCTGGGTGCCGCCACGCCGGTACAACTCGGCGGCCTGCCGCTACCGGCACGGCCGACCGACCGGGATCGCGCCCACGAGCCTGACACCGACAAGGCGGCTGACAAGCCCGCCGATCAGTCTACCGACAAACCCACTCCAGCCACTTCCGACATGGAGCGCAAGTTGGTCAACGATGCTCGTGCCTACATTCGCTCGCTGGCCCAGTTACGGGGTCGCAACGTCGAATGGGCCGAACAAGCAGTGACCGAGGCGGCCAGCCTCAGTGCCCAAGATGCCCTCCAAAAAGGCGTGATCGACCTGATCGCCGTCAATGTTTCCGACCTGCTGCAACAAGCCGATGGCCGATCGGTGGAGATCGCCGGCGCCAAGCGAGCACTGTCCACCCGCAATCTGACCGTTGAAACCCTCACGCCTGATTGGCGGAACCAACTGTTGGCGGTGGTGGCCCACCCGATGGTGGCTTACGTGCTGCTGCTGATCGGGGTCTATGGCATTTTCTTCGAGCTGGCCAATCCCGGCACGGCGCTGCCCGGCGTGCTGGGTGGCATTTGCCTGCTGCTGGCGCTGTTCGCGTTTCAGGTGCTGCCGGTCAACCATGCCGGTCTGACGTTGCTGTTGCTTGGCCTGGCTTTCATGATCGCCGAGGCGTTCGTGCCCAGTTTCGGCGCACTGGGGTTGGGTGGGATCGCTGCTTTCGTCGCCGGCTCGCTGCTGCTGTGGGATGAAACCGGCCCCGGTTACGACATTCCCATCGATCTGATCGTTGGCTTCGCCTTGGCCAGCGCGGTGGTGCTGATCGGTTTGGCGACGCTGTTCGTTCGGCAGCGCCACCGGTCGGCGGTCAGCGGGGTGGAAACCTTGCTGGGCGCGGTGGGCACGGTAATGGCGAACGACGACCGGGCGTGGATTCGCGGCGAATCCTGGCGCGTCCGCGCCGACCGGCCGTTGCGGCAAGGCGATCGGGTCCGGGTCGCCGGCCGCGAGGGATTGCTGCTGTTGGTGCAAGCACTGGATTCCGACAAGGGGGAACCGTCATGATCTTCAATCCGATCTTTATCGCGCTGCTGGTGCTGCTGGTGCTGGTTGCCGCCTCGATCAAGGTGCTGTACGAATACGAACGCGGCGTGGTGTTTTTCCTGGGGCGCTTTCAGGCGGTCAAGGGGCCGGGACTCATCATCGTGGTACCGGTCATCCAGCAGATGCGGCGGGTGGACCTGCGCACCATCGTCATGGACGTGCCCAGCCAGGACGTGATTTCCCGCGACAACGTTTCGGTCAAGGTCAACGCGGTGATCTACTTTCGGGTGATCGACCCCGAGCGGGCCATCATCCAGGTCGAGGATTACTACGCCGCCACCGGCCAACTGGCGCAGACCACGCTGCGCTCGGTGCTCGGTCAGCACGAACTGGACGAGATGCTGGCCGAACGGGAAAAGCTGAACCGGGACATTCAAAATATTTTGGACGCCGAGACCGACATCTGGGGCATCAAGGTGTCCAATGTCGAACTCAAGCATGTGGATATCGACGAAAGCATGATCCGGGCCATCGCCCGCCAGGCCGAGGCCGAACGCGAGCGGCGAGCCAAGATCATCAACGCCGAGGGCGAGTTCCAGGCCGCCGAACGGATTCGCCAGGCCGCCGCGATCATCGCCTCACAGCCGCAGGCCCTGCAATTGCGCTACCTGCAAACGCTGAACGACATCGGCATCCAGAACAACACCACCGTGGTGTTTCCGGTGCCGATGGATCTGCTCAGGCCCCTGCTGGATGCGGAGCGGCAGTCGATCGGAAACGCCGACAACCGTTGAGCGGCCAGTCCGTCGATCCGGCGCGCGGCGCGTCGGACCGCGTTTGAGAGATCGGCCGGGCAGTCGCTGGGGCGGGCGTCGCCGCTCGAAATCAGCAGTCAGCGCCACGTTTCGCCATCCATGGCGAGGCCGTAAAAATGTAGCGGTTCCGTGCAAGATTTATGATAAAAATATTACGCAATTCGTCTCCCCTAGGTACAGTTCATTCCCTTCAGTAATGACGCTCCCATTTACATTCAGATTAAGCACATGACCATCGATATCAAATCTCACGCCAAGGTTGGCGTTTACGTAGACGCCGCTAATATTTCACGCAACGGCGGGCAACGCATGCAATACGACATCCTTCGCGAATTTGCCTGCCGCGATCACGCCGAACCACTGCGCCTGAACGTTTACCTGTCCTACGACGAGGAACGGGCCGAAACCAATACGGTCTATCGTGACAAGGCCCGCGCCTATCAATCCGCCCTACGCGAACTGGGGTACAAGGTCATCGAAAAGCGGGTCAAATGGTTTCAGGACGAGGCCGGCAACCGTTACGGCAAGGCCAACGCCGATCTCGACATGGCCGTGGACGTGTTGTTGCAATCGGAAAATCTGGACCGGGTGCTGCTGGCGACCGGCGACGGCGATTTCGTGCAGGTGGTCCGCGCCCTGCAGAACAAGGGCTGCCGGGTCGAGGTGTTGGCCTTCGACAACGTGTCGGAGGAGCTGCGCCGAGAAGCGGATATGTACGTATCCGGCTATCTGGTGCCGGGGTTGCTGCCGACTCGCGGCGACGATTACGCCGCGCCCATGTGGGGGGCGATGGGTTCGCGGGTTCGCGGTTACTGCTATCATCACGACGACAACAAAAGTTTTGGCTTCATGCGATTTCTGGTCAAATTGTCGCAGTATTTATGGAAAACCGATTCCCGCGACCCCGATTCCCCCTACCGGACGGCGTTTTTTCATGACTCCAGCTTGCCGGAAGGCTTTAACGTCATGAAGCTGCCGTCTCGTAACCACCTGTTCGAGTTCACCTTGGCCGAACCGAACGGCAAGCAACCGGTCGCCACCGACATCATCCTGGTCCATCCCATCTCATCCTGATGAGGAAGCGTGGCGTTCGAGGGCCGTTTTCGTCGAGAGATAGCATGCACAACATTCGCGCTCTGAAATTTCTGATCCTGCTGTCGCTGGTTCTGTCGCTGGGTTCTCCGGGGGCGTTCGCCAAACCGACCGCTCCTGGTGGGGCTATCGCCACCGTCGGCGACCTGATGCCGGCGGCCCGGCATGCCTCGTTGGACCGGACCATTGCCGAACTGCTGTCCCAGCACCATTATCGGCAGAGCAGCCTGGACAACCGGCTGTCCGCGCTCATCCTGACCACGTATCTCGATGACCTCGACTTCAGCCGTTCCTATTTCCTGGCCAGCGACATTGCCGGCTTCGAACGGTATCGCGATACCCTGGACGATGCCCTGAAGAAAGGCGACCTGCACCCGGCCTACGACATTTTCAACGTCTATCTGCGCCGGCTGACGGAGCGGACCGCCCGCATCCAATCCCTGCTGGAGCGAGGATTTCGTTTCGATGTGGACGAGTCCCTGAACGTGGATCGCAAGGACGCGCCCTGGGCCGCCAGCCTGGCCGAGTTGGATGAAATCTGGCGCAAGCGACTGAAGCACGAGATGCTGACCCTGATCCTATCCGGCAAGGATCAGGCCGCTGCCCGCGAACTGCTGAGCAAGCGCTACGACAACCGTTTGCGCCAAGCGCAACAATCCAGCAGCGACGATGTGTTCCAGTTGTACATGAACGCGGTCGCGCAGGCGTTCGACCCGCACACTGCCT
>DAOTGT010000043.1:0-11117 GCA_035447285.1 Candidatus Competibacter sp. | reverse complement strand
GTGTTCCAGTTGTACATGAACGCGGTCGCGCAGGCGTTCGACCCGCACACTGCCTACTTCTCGCCACGCAACACCGAGAACTTCAACATCCAGATGCGGTTGTCGCTGGAGGGTATCGGCTGTGTGCTGCGGATGGAGGACGAGCAGGTGACGGTGGTCGAACTGGTGGCCGGCGGCCCGGCCGATCTCAGCCAGCAAATCAAGGCGGCCGATAAGATCGTCGGTGTGGCGCAGGGCGACAAAGGCCCGTGGGTGGATGTGGTCGGCTGGCGGCTGGACGATGTGGTCGAGCGCATCCGCGGCCAGCGCGGCACGGTGGTGCGCCTGAAGGTGCTACCCGGCAAGGCCGGCGTGACCGCGGCCGAGAAGACCGTGCGCTTGGTCCGCGACACCATCAAACTGGAGAAACAGGCCGCCAAGAGTGAGATCAAGACGATCCGGGGTCCCGATGGCCGCGAGCTGCGGATCGGCATCATCACCGTGCCAGCGTTCTACAGCGACTTCGAAGCCGCCCGGCGCGGAGTCGAGGATTACCGCAGCACCACCCGCGACGTCCGGCGGTTGCTGAAGGAGCTGGATGGCAAGATCGACGGGCTGGTGCTGGATCTGCGCGAAAACGGCGGTGGCTCCCTGCAGGAAGCAGTGGACTTGACCGGTCTATTCATCGGCGACGGGCCGGTGGTGCAGGTCAGAAACGCCAGTGGTCGGGTGGAAGTCGAGCAGGATAGCGAAGGCAACCGACTGTACAGCGGACCGCTGGCGGTGCTGGTGGATCACGCCAGCGCCTCGGCTTCGGAAATCTTCGCCGGCGCCATTCAGGACTACGGTCGCGGCATCGTCATCGGCGATCCGACCTTCGGCAAGGGCACGGTGCAGACCCTGGTCGATCTGAACCGGCTGACCCGAGCCAAGGACCCGCAAGGTGAGTTGAAGCTGACCATCGCTAAGTTCTATCGCGTCAACGGCAGCAGCACCCAGCATCGGGGAGTCCGGCCAGATATCGCTATTCCCTCGGTGGTGGACAGCGAGGAAATCGGCGAGAGCGCCCAGAAAAACGCGCTGCCCTGGGACGAAATCGCCGCCACCCACTACCGGGCTGACCAAAGTCTGGCGATGCTGGTGCCGGAACTGACGCGGCGGCATCAGGAGCGCGCCGCCAGCGACCCGGATTATCGGGCATTTCTGCACGACCTCGATTTCACCAAGGAGCAGCGGGATAAAACCACCGTCTCGCTGCAGGAGAAGCAGCGTCGAGCCGAGTACGAGCGCATTGAAAACTGGCAGCGCGACCGGGAAAACCGCTACCGCGTCGCCAAGGGCTTGCCGCCACTCAAGGCGGATGACGAGATCCCTGCCGGTAAGGACAGTGCGATTCCAGATGCAGCCCTGGACGAAAGCGCGCGCATCGTCGCCGATCTAGTCGTACTGGCCAGTGCGCCGAACGCACAGAGTGCCGTGGTCATGGGCCGTTAGCGCCCATGCCATCGGTGGTGCTGTCTCTTGAGCAGGCATTGGCCGAACGGCTAGCGTCCGCGCTGGAACGGTTGGAGCAAGGTTTGCCGGCGCCGCTGGCGGCGCCGGACTGGAAATCTGACCAGGCATTCCGTTGGCGGCGACTCGGCCAGCGCGGCTGCCTGCGACCGGTCCGGCATCCTCACCGCCTGCGGCTAGCCGACTTGCAGCGGATCGACCGGCAGAAGACGGCCCTGGATCTGAACGTGCGGCAATTTCTGGCCGGAAAACCCTGCAACAACGTACTGCTGTGGGGTGCGCGCGGCACCGGCAAATCGTCGCTGATCAAGGCCCTGCTCAACGAATACGCCGAGCGTGGCCTGCGCCTGATCGAAGTGGACAAGCAAGATCTCATCGACCTGCCCGACATCGTCGATCCTCTGTTCGAGCGGCAGGAGCGGTTCCTGCTTTACTGCGACGATCTGTCGTTCGAAGCCGACGACCCCAGCTACAAGGCACTCAAGGCGATGCTGGACGGTTCGATCAGTGCCGCGCCCGACAACGTGCTGCTCTGCGCTACTTCCAACCGCCGCCATTTGTTGCCCGAATACCAGCGAGAAAACGAGGACACCCGTATCATCGACGGTGAGTTGCACCACGGTGAGGCGGTGGAAGAAAAAATCTCGCTATCGGAACGATTCGGCTTGTGGTTGTCGTTTCATCCGTTCAGCCAGGATGATTATCTGGCCATCGTCGGCTATTGGCTGGAACAGTTGGAATGGCCGGCGGGGTTGGACGAGGCCACCCGCCAGCAGGCGTTGCAATGGGCGTTGCAGCGCGGCTCGCGTAGCGGCCGAGTGGCTTGGCAGTTCGCCCGCGACTGGGTTGGCCGGCACGGCCTCTGAGCCGTTCAGTGGCTACGATGCGGGGCGAAGGCGATACGGTCGATCACCGCCATCAGCAGCGCCGACAGCACGAAGGTCATGTGGATGACCACCAGCCAGAACAATTGATTGTTCCATAAAGGTTGATCTCCATCATGGGGTGGGGTGGTCATGAACGCCTTGAGCAGATGAATGGACGAAATGGCGACGATGGCGACCGCTAGCTTGATCTTGATGGTCGCCGCGTCGATCTTGCCCAGCCAGGCCGGTTTTTCCTGCCCTTCGCGCACGTCGAGATTGGATACGAAGGTCTCGTAGCTACTGAGTACCACCATCACCAGCAGGTTGGCCACCAGGGCCAGATCGATCAGTGCCAGTGCGGCTAATACCAGATCGGTTTCGGTGAGCGTGATAATGGTGGCGAACAGATGGATCACCTCCTGATAGGCCTTGACCGCGAACAGAATCAGGATAGCGATCAGCGCCAAATACAGCGGCGCCAGCAGCCAGCGGCTGAGCAAGATGAAGCGTTCGAGAAGGAATTCAATCGTTTTCATCGAGTGACATTGGTATGGTGAGTAGAGAAGGAGCCAGTGCCGCCGGATGGCGAGCCGGAATTGGGCAAGGCTGGCGTCAAGCCGGCTGGGCTGGAGGCCGGCCACTCCTTGAGATATTGGGCAAGGCTGGCGTCAAGCCGGCTGGGCTGGAGGCCGGCCACTCCTTGAGATAGAGATCGTGCTGTGGATAGGGGATGCGGATTCCGGCCTCCTTGAAGCGGTCCCAAACCGCGAACAGAATTTCGTTTTGAGTTTGCAGCAAGTGATCCCGGCCCAGATCGATGAAATACTGGACACGGAATTTTACCGAGGAATCGGCGAAATCCCAAAGCAGCGCCAGCGGTTCGGGGTCACTGAGGACCGCCGGATGTTCCCGCAGGATCCGCTCGATGACTTTTTGCGCCTGATGGGGATCGTCATCGTAGCTGATGCCGACCCACAAAATGGTGCGAAGCACTCGATCGCCGTGCGTCCAGTTGATGAAGGCGTTGCCGACCACCTCGGCGTTGGGGATGATCACCGACTCGTTATCGAAGGTCTGCACGGTCAGCGAGCGCATGCCGATGCTGGTGACTTCGCCCAGGTGAGTGCCGACCTGGACGATATCGCCGGTGCGCAACGGCCGCTCGATCAGCAGCAGCAGGCCGCTGACGAAGTTATTGGCCAGACTCTGCATGCCCAATCCGATGCCGACGCCCACCGCCCCGGCGAACACCGCCAAGGTGGTGAGATCGATGCCGACCACCCGCAGGATGAACAACAGTCCGATCAGGACCACCGTGTATTGGGCGAAGACTGACAGGCTGTGGCGCACGCCCAGATCACTGATGTGGGATAGCACCCAGCGATAGCTGATCGCCCGACTCCATTGCCCCAGCCAGATGACCACCAGCAGGATGGTGACGGTGATCAGAATACGCCAGATGGTGATTTCCGCCGCGCCCACGGTGAACAGCGGTCGTTCCAGGAAGGCCCAGATGGAGGAGACCACCGCGGATTCGCCGGTCCAGCCGTAAGCGCGGAACAGCACGACCCACGCACTTAGGAACAGCAGTAGGTTCAGAATCCGGTGCAATGGGGTGATGATGTCCTGAGTCCACAGCAAACCGTAGCCGGAATGAGTCACGGCAAAGTTTTTCAGCGCCACCGCCAGATCGTTCAGCAGGCTGCGCGCCAGCAGCCAACCGACCTGAACGGCGATGAAGATCAAGAGATAGCCGGCGACCAGCCACGCCAGTTGCAGATAGCCAAGCAATCCCAGCACGGCGGCGCCCAGCAGGGACAACGGCAACAGTAGGCTACCGAAACGCAGCGCCATGAACCAGAGCCGTTCTCCATGCAGGGCGTCAAGCAGGTCCATGACCAGCCGGCGGATGCGTAGTCCGGGCAGGAAGGCCCAGAACCAGTAGAGCATGAACAAACGATCGAAGGCATTGACCACGATGGCCGGTAAATCGCTCAGGTGCGCCAGCACCACCAGGGTGACCAGCGCACCGCCACCGATCAGGGTCCAGAATAGTTGGCGGTATAGCGCCGGTTGCCGCTGTTCGGCCGGTAGGCGTGGCGAAACCAGCAGCAGCCAAGCTAGGCTGATCGGTAGCTTGATCCCGACCCACGCTAGGGCCAGCGTCATCAGGATGCCGAACCCGGGTTGTGGAACCTCGGCCAACCACAGCAACAGCAGCAGAGCGGCCGCGCAGCCGGCACCACCCAGATTGCTCCGGGCCAGCAACAGCGCGCTGGCGATCAACTGGCGCAGAAAGCTGTCGCCCTGGAGCCGTTGTTCGCCAAGGCGGCGCAAGGCCTGCCGCAGACCGCGCCCGGTCACCACCAGTCCCCAGAGCAGCATGCCTTCCAACACCACCAGAATGACCCAGCGCAGCATGGTCATGTCCAGCAGCGCACGGATCGTCGACTCCAGGCTGAGTCGAATCTGGTAGAACAACACCTGGGGCACGGTGGCCATGGCCTCCAGCAGTTGCCGCCAGGCATCGGCCGTGTTCGGATAAGGCTTGCGGGTGAATAGATCGCGCCGCAGGCTCTCTTGGTAGTCGCGGTCGATCTGGGCCACGATCCCGTCGAGTTGCAGCGCCTGCTCTTGTGCCTGGCCGACGCGCTGATTCAGATCGTCCAGCAACTGGCCGGTCAATTGTAGTTCCTCGCCGCGCAGCCGTCGGTCGGTCGTCGTCGCCGCCTCGCGCCGCTCGATCACTTGGCGTTGTTGCTCGTAGACGGTGCTTTTCTGTTGTAACAGCGTTTCGGTGCGGCGCAGATCGTCGCGCATCGTGGCAAGCTGTTCGAGTGCATCCCGCAGCTCGTCCGGGTTGACGCTGGCATTGTTCGGCAGATCCTTCAGGCGGGCTAGCACATTGGCGGTCTCCGCCAGATGGCGATCCAGGCTCAACAAATTGATGCGCTCCTCGACCGTTTGCAGTTCGGTGACCAGGCGTTGCCAAAGCGCCAGTGGCAGCGCGCCCTGGTTCTGAGACAGCCGCTGGCGCAGCGCGTTGGCGCGGTCCTGTTGAGTGGCGAGGTCTGCTTGCAACCGGCCGACCAGTTCGGCTTGGGCGCTCTGCCGGCCTTGCTCCTGGCGTTGCTGGAAGCTCCGTTCGATTCGTTCCCGCCATTGCTCGGCCAGGTTCAGCCGCAGCTTGGCGATTTCGAGTTGATCACGGAGATTGGTCAGATTGAGGGTTTCCAGCTCCAGATCGGCGCGGCGCTGGGCGAGGGTTTGGCTGGTTTGTTGTAGTTGCGCGGCGCGGTCCGTCACCCCTTCGGTGGGGTTCTTGGCGGGGTTTTTCAGTAATTGCTCGCGCGCTTCCAGCTCACCGATTTCCTTTTGCAGCTCTTCGATGCGTTGCTCGCTGTTGTTCAGTTCCGATAGCGCGCTTTCCTGGCGCAGCCGCGCCGATTCCACATCCACACGGGTTTGTTCCAGCATCGCCTCGTCGATTTGTTCCGGGTGCAGCGCCTCCATCTGTTGGGGCAGATCGGCGAGTCGCGCCTGCAAATCCTGGCGGGTCCGTTCGATGGCCTCTCGGTCGTGCGCCAGGGCCTGTCGGCGCGCTGCCTGCTGCTCGGCGATCTTGGCGGGATCGGCCGGTGGCGTTATCGGCATGGTCGGCTGCGCCCGGACATTCGCCACCAGCACGATCGACATCAGTAGCAGCAGAATAAAGGCGAAATTTCCGGTGCGCGACGCGATGCCGGAGGAAGACAGGACATACGGGATCATGCGGATGGCGGGGATCCGAGGGAGAAATGGGTCAGGTGCCGGGGGTCGGGGCCGCGCGCAGCCAAAAAGTCACAGGGCCGTCGTTGGTCAGGCCGACCCGCATGTGAGCGCCGAAGCGGCCGGTGGCGACGGGCGTGTGTTGGCGTCGCGCCCGTTCGACCAGATAGCCAAACAATCGTTCGCCTTCGGCCGGCGACGCAGCTGGGGTGAAGCTGGGACGCATGCCCTTGCGGGTGTCGGCCGCCAGGGTGAACTGCGGCACCAGCAGGAGTCCACCGCTGACCTCACGCAGGCTCCGGTTCATTTTGTCGTCGGCGTCGGCGAATACCCGATAGCCGAGCAATCGTTCCAGCAGCCGGTCGGCCTGGATCTCGGTGTCGCCGCGCTCGACCCCGATCAGCACCAGCAAACCGGTGTCGATGGCGCCCACCGGGTCGCCATCGACCTCGACCCGGGCTGCGGCGACCCGTTGCAACAGTCCGATCATGCCAGCCGATCGGCGAACGCCTGAGTGGCGGTGATCAGCGCATCGACGATACCCGGTTCGCTGGCGGCGTGCCCGGCCGGCGAGACGATCCGCAGCTCCGCTTCCGGCCAGGATTGGTACAGCGCCCAGGCATTGTCCAGCGGGCAGACCACGTCGTAGCGGCCGTGGACGATGACGCCGGGTATGGTCCGCAGTCGGTCGGCGTCGCGCAGCAACTGGTTGGGCTCCATGAAACACTGATTGACGAAGTAATGGCACTCGATGCGCGCCAGGCTCAGCGCCCGGTGGGCTTCGCTGAAGTGCTCGACCATGGTTGGGTTGCTTTCCAGGGTCAGGGTGGCGCCTTCCCACGTCGACCAGGCTCTGGCCGCGCGCAGTCGCTCCAGCTCGTCGGCGCCGGTGAGCCGTCGATGGTAGGCGTGGATCAGGTCGTGCTGTTCCACCGCCGGAATCGGCGCCAGAAAATGTTCCCACAAATCGGGGAACAGACGGTTGGCGCCATGCTGGTAAAACCAGTGGATGTCCCGGTCGCGGCACAGGAACACCCCACGCAGGATCAGGCCCAGCACTCGATCCGGGTGGGTTTCGGCGTAGGCCAAGGCCAGGGTCGAGCCCCAGGAACCGCCGAAGACCACCCAGCGGTCGATGTTGAGATGTTCGCGCAGTTTTTCGATGTCCGCCACCAGGTGCCAGGTGGTGTTGTCGCGCAGTTCGGCGTGTGGACTGGATTGGCCGCTGCCGCGCTGGTCGAACAGTACGATACGGTAGCGTTGCGGGTCGAAGAAACGCCGATGCATCGGTTCGCAACCGGCGCCGGGGCCGCCGTGCAGGAACAGGACCGGTAGGCCGCTGGGGTTGCCGCATTCCTCGATATACAGGGTATGCAGCGAGTCCACCGCGAGGCGTTGGGTGGCATAGGGCTTGATATCGGGAAACAGAACGCGCATGAGTACTCCGATTCGGTGCGGAAGGGGGCGAGTCGGCCGATGATTTTCCGGAACCGCCAGCGGAAGAGGGATTGGGAATGAGGAGCGGATTTTACCCGCAATAGCGGTGCTTCAAAGAATGTAATCGATTACCGCATCAAGATCGTCAAATATCCGGCCGCCGTGGGGCATGACCTTGGCTTCGTCGCCCGGGCGGTACTTGCCGGTGCGCACCAACACGCCGTGCAGGCCAGCCGCCAGCGCGCCGCATACATCCATTTCGGCATCGTCGCCGACCATCGCCACATCCTGGGGCGGCAGGTTGAGGCTGTTGACCGCCGCCAGGAAGAACTCGGACGAGGGCTTGCCCAGCACCACGGCTTCCATCTCGGCGGCGTACTCCAGCGCGGCCATGAACGGACCGATATCCAGGCTCAATTGACCGTTTTCGCGAAAATAGCGGTTGGAACCCATCGACAGCAGCGGCAGACCGTCTAACAGCAGCCGGAAGCACTCGTTGAGCGCCTCGTAACCGAAAGCCTTGCCGGCGTCGCCGAGCAGAACCGCGCCGGGCGGTCCGCCCAGCAGGTCGGCGAACTCGCCCTGGACGTCGGCATGCACCAGCAAATGCGGCGTCAGTTTCCGAGCGATCAGATAGTTGCGCGCCGCGACCGCCGGGGTGAACAGATGCTGGGGCGAGACCTCCAACCCCATTCGCGCCAGGCGGTTGATGATCGCGCCGCGCGTCAGGCGGGTGGAGTTGGTGACGAAACGGGCGGGAATACCAGCCGCGCGCAGACTGAGCAGGGCTTCGCGGGCACCGGGCAGAGGGTGTCCACCAGTATATAGCACACCTTCCAGATCAAATAACACACCATGAATCATGCTGCCCTCACCGGATCGATTTCGCGACCGTGCCGTGGGTCGTGGTGGCGCGGAGGACTCCTAGACACCGCATCTACCGAGTCAGTATAGAAGGCGTCCGGTCCAATGGAGGGCGAAATCGCCGGAAGGCCGGTCTCATGAATCTCCCGCGATTTGGCGCGTCCGGGATAGCGAATCGTGGCGAACCGCTGGCGGCTTGGGTTAAACCTTCGCGCCCATGGCTAGGGCACGGGTCTGCCCGGCGAGCCGTTCGGCGGCGGTGACGACCGGGTCATGGTCGGGATCGAATTCCGGCCAGCCGGCCGCGTGCCGGACGATCAGTCGGGTCAGCATGTCGATGTGGGTTGGAGCATCGTTCAGGGCCGGGATATAGCGATAGTGTTCGCCGCCGGCTGCCAGAAACACCGCCCGGTTCTCAAGGGCGATTTCTTCCAGCGTTTCCAGGCAGTCGGCGGCGAAACCGGGGCAGATCACATCCACGCGTTTGATCCCGGCTCGCGCCCAAGCGGCCAGCAGCTCGCTGGTGTAGGGTTGCAGCCATTCGGCGCGGCCAAAGCGCGACTGAAACGCCACCGCCCACTGATCCTCTTGCAAGTCCAGCCGTTCGGCGACCAGCCGGGCGGTTTTGTGGCACTCGCAGTGGTAGGGGTCGCCAGCCAGCAGGTTGCGTTTGGGCAGGCCGTGGAAGGAGAACAGCAGCCGTTCGCCGGATTGTTCGGCGCGGGCGGCGCGGATGCTGGCGGCCAGCGCGTCCAGATAGGCGGGATCGTCGTGATAGTGGGTGATCAACCGCAAGTCCGGCAGCCAGCGCCAGCGCCGCAGTTCGGCGGCGACCGCGTCGAAGGTCGAGGCGACCGTGGCAGCGGAGTATTGCGGGTACAGCGGCAGCACCAGCAGCCGGCGCGCGCCGGCGTCCCGTAGCTCGGCCAGCGCCGAGGCGATGGAAGGATTGCCGTAGCGCATCCCCAACGCCACCCGCACCGGCCCCAGGCATCGCTGGCGCAGTGCCGCCGCCACCGCCACCGTCTGCCGACGATCGATCGCCAGCAGCGGCGAACCGTCCTCGGTCCAGATAGCCTGGTACTTGCGGGCGGAGCGGGCCGGACGGATGCGCAAGATGATGCCGTGCAGGATCAGCCACCACAGCGGTCGGGGCAGTTCCACCACTCGTGGGTCCCAGAGAAACTCGGCCAGATAACGACGCAGGGCGGCGGGAGTGGGGGCGTCGGGGGTGCCGAGATTGGCCAGCAGCACGCCGGTGCAAGTGGGCTGATCGTGAGAGAAGGCGGTGGAAGAGGTTATTTGCATCATGGGGCGGTCATGCCTCGGCATCTCGGTGTTTTATAATGAATGAATCGTCCATGGGGGGCCATTGCCATGCTGGGTGTCTTTCTCGACCGGGATTCGCTCGATTGCGGCGATCTCGATTTTAACGGCATCGACCGCATCCTGCCGGATCTGCGCTATTACCCCGCCACCGCGCCCGATCAAGTTGCCGCGCGCATCGCCGAGGCAGGAGTGGTCATCAGCAACAAGGTGATGCTGGACGCGGCCGCGTTGCACCACGCTCCCCGACTACGGCTGATCTGCATCGCCGCCACCGGTCTGAACAACGTCGATCTGGCGGCGGCGACGTCACGGGGCGTGACGGTCTGCAACTGTCGCGGTTACGGCACCGCGGCGGTGGTACAGCATGTCTTCGCGTTGCTGCTGGCGTTGGTCACCCGGCTGTCCGACTACCGGCAGGCGGTGCGCGACGGTCGTTGGCGGCAAGCCAGTCAGTTTTGTCTGCTGGATTTCCCAATCCGCGAGCTGGCCGGCAAGACGCTGGGCATCGTCGGCCATGGCGAACTGGGTCGGGGCGTGGCCCGGGTGGCCGAGGCGTTCGGCATGCGGGTGCTGATTGCTCAGCGCCCCGGCGCGGTGGAGGAAGAGCAGGAGGGGCGAGTGCCGCTGTCGATCCTGCTGCCGCAGGTGGACGTGCTCAGCCTGCATTGTCCGCTGACGCCGGAAACCCGAGGTCTGATCGGTGCCTGGGAACTGGCGCTGATGCGCCGCGACGCGATCCTGATCAACACCGCTCGCGGCGGCTTGGTGGACGAAGCGCTGCTGGCCGATGCTCTGCGTCAGGGCGCGCTGGGCGGGGCCGGCGTGGACGTGCTGAGTCTGGAACCACCCGTGGCGGGCAATCCGTTGCTGGCGCCCGATATCCCCAATTTGATCGTGACTCCGCACTGCGCTTGGGGTAGCCGCGAGTCGCGCCAGCGGTTGGTCGGACAACTGGCGGAGAATATCGCCGGATTTCTGAACGGCGCACCGGTGCGAGTGGTGGGGTGATGCAGTGAATACTGAAAACCATCCCCGCGCCGTCGAAATGCATCATGGCCACCGGTTGGATAAATTAGCGGGCGGTCCCATCACGGAACCGCCCGCCAATTTACTGGTCAACGGGCGAGGATCATTGACCGATCCTTACCATCATTTTGCTATGTAGGTGGTCTAGGATGGTATTTGCAATACCCATCGGACATGATTTTCGATGTTTCGCGGAGTGGATTGACGCAATGATTCGCTGGCGTAACTAGTCACAGTCCGCCCTATTGATTTTTAACATTTTGTTTAAAAAGGATAATAAATTATGGTTTCTCGACGTTCCCTATTAACCGCCGTGACGCTGCTGGCGTCGTTTCT
>DAOTGT010000042.1:0-21952 GCA_035447285.1 Candidatus Competibacter sp. | reverse complement strand
CTCGACGAAAAATTACATCTTAACAATAAGTTGGGATTTGTGGGTAATCAGATGCATTTAGACCACCTCAAAAGATCATCTCTACTTATGCTAACCGTAGTTACTAAATCATGCGCTGACGAGTTTTCTATTCTTGATACCGTTAGGGACATTGAACTATTAGGCAGTGCCTTGTGCACCATGTAATTTCTGAGGTCTTGGATAAAGCGTGATATGGGATCGCTAGCCAATTCAGAAGATATTTTTTGTTTATATGCTTGTTCTATTGCAGTGTTCTTGTAGTAATCTTCAACAAATACTCTTGTGTGATCAATTAAGCTCTTTGCTGATGCCAAAAAATTATGAAAATATCGATTTACCTCCATGTGTACTTGTACGCTAGGGCCTTGTAAAGCTTCTGACATTAACTTTAGGCCAATTTCTGGGTTTTCTATATAGCCACATGCTTTTTGAAGTTCCGCTAAGTTTCTCTTAAATATGTTTACTGTAAATAACCTAACTTTTTGCCGATTGAAGTACTTCATGCCCTCAGACGCATGAATTATTTTAAACAATTGATAAGACTCCGGAGACATCTATTTTTCTCACCTAACGGGGCGGCGGATAAGCTGCGAGGACGGAAAAGCCGAAGGCTTTGACGGCCGATGTCGGCTTGATCCACATGGTTGTGCGGCGCAAAGCGCCAAACAAGCAACGGAACACATCGCCGTGCAACACAACCGCGCAACATCGGCACCATCACAAACGACCGTGTTATTGCTTGGACTCCTGTCACAAGTATAGCGTCACGCTGACAACTCGCCCGAGTTTGCCCACCGTTCAGAAAAAACCGCTTAGGGCGTCGAAACTCGAAATACCTTACACGCCGTAATCCCGGCAGGCTGCCCGCCCCAGAAAATAAGCAGCTTCCGCCTTTAACCACGCTGCCCCCTCGACACCAAGGCATTCGAGATTCCCCTCCAAGGCGATTTCCCCCTGAAGTTCGTCTCCTTGGAGATCGAAACCAAGCTTGAGCACAATCGATTCGCTTGCGGCATCCTTCCGACCCAAAGGATACAGCGCCACTCGAATATCCAACGCCGCCGTGGCCACTTCCAAGCGTTCCACCACCCCATCGGCGCGTTCGTAATCCGCCGCTCGACACCGTTCCAGCAGGGCAAATACCAGCTCGCGCGTCACGAACGCTCGGAGCGATTCCAGAATCTCCCCCAGTTGCGCCTCGGCCTGGCGCAAGCGTTGGGAACAAGGGCGTTCCTGTTCGTTTTCCAGCCCGATCACCTGCCTGAGCTCGGCAAATGCCCGAGGCAGCGCGCCCGAATGAAAGCCCGGTCGCAACAAGGCATACAACGTCTCCCGGTGCGGCCCGAAATGCGCCGCTTGCACGCGATCGGGATGATTGGCGCGATACAGCTTCCAATTCTCCATCAGCTCCCAACCCAGAAACCCAAACAGGCCGGCTGACAACAGCACGGTTACGGTGACCAGCGGCACACCGATGAACCGTGGCAGGATCGGGTCCAACAGCGCCAACAGCGTGGCCGTCAACACGGGAAAAAACGGCATCATCAGCTTGTCGGCCACCATAACCACCGGAAAGTGCTTGATCGGATTGATCTGAGGTTCGATCAATACCGCCGCGTAGAAATGGATGAGATAGCTGAGCGCGCGCCACGGCGGACCGACGATGGCCTTGACCACCATGATGTTTCGCCCCTCGTCGCGGTGGTGACTGACCGCTTCGTCCACCCGATGCAGCGCCTGTTCGATGCTCTGCATCAACCAGCCGAACAGATCGATCACCCAATGAACCAGACCGATCAGCAGGTTACGATGCACTCGGCGCCAGAACACGACGAAGCGGGTAATGGCGGCATCCAGTAGCCGTCGCCCCGCCTGACTGTTGCGTAGGATGCTGCCCACCGTGAAACCGAACAGCAAGAATGCCGGCAGCCCATCCACGCCGAGACCGAGCCCACCGGCGATGCCGATCAGCGGCAGCGCCAAGATCAAGCCGATCAGCAGCGGTTCCAGTAAGTAACGCGAACCTTTCCGCACCAGAGAATAGCGAAACCAGCGGGCCGTCCGCCGCCAACGCAGCCACCGCGCCAAGCCCTGATAAAACACGTCGGCAAACAGCCAGCGCATCCCCCGACCGACAGCGGCCACCGCCATCCGGCCCTGCTGGGTATGGAGGACGATGTTCAAGCCCAGACCGACCCCCAGCACCCAGCCTGGACCGTCCAAGCGAACCGGACCCCACGCCGCCGGCAGCAGCTTCAGTAGATACCCCAGCGCTTCCAGCCCGATAAAAGCGACACCGAACGGCAGCAGCAGAAATCGGGTGACCCACCGCCCGGCGGATGTGCCAAACAGCGGCGCGCTCAACTGCTGCAAGCCTTTCAGATAAAACTCGCCGGGCTGATAAACCCCCGGCAACGCGGCGCTGGCCTGCCGGTCGAAACGCGCCAAGCGATCCCCCAGCAACAGCTCCCGCCAATTCGGGTCCGGCAACCGCAATGGGTTGCGGGCCACGCTGTCCCGTAGATCGGTGAAACGGAGATGCCAACGCCGTAGCACGATGTCGAACAGCTCTTCCTGAAGCACGTTCCGCGCGACCCGCTGGCGATGGTCGTCCGCAAGAAAACCGGCGCTGTCGAGCAACTCGCGCAAGCGTGGCAACACCTGCCGGCGGAGTCGTTGGCCGATCCGATCACCCAAGGTTTGCAAGGGCGCACTGAAATAAGCCACCTCAGCCCCGGACCACGGCGACTGGTCAAGACGGGTTTTCGCGGTGTTCAGGACCCGCAGGGCTTTCAGCGAACCCTGGAACGGCAACCCCAGCCGTAACGACTTCCGGCCGCCGCTCCACAACCAGGCCAGCGGTTGCAAGCGGTAATAACTGGTCCGTCCCTCCAGAAAAATCCGCTCCAGATCGTATAACAAGCGAGAACACGGGCTGGAGGGCCGCGCGGTGGCCGGTTCGTCCAGCAAGCGTTGCATCAAATGCTCCAACACTCGGGTGGACTGGGCATCCAAGCGCCAAGTCGCGGCGAGACCGTGGGCCAGTGCCTCGATGATCTCCTCCTGTCGTCCCTCCAAGATCCGCGCGACCGACTCGGATTCCGCCTCTCCCGAAGCAATCGGACTGGAGGGAGGTGGAAAAATACCGACGATTTCCCGGTACTGATGAACCGCCACGCACAGATATCGCAGCGCCGTGCCATAACGACCGGCCATCTCGGCCCGAAACGCCGCTTGGACACCGTGACGAAACAGGCGCAAGCGCGCGTCCAGAACCCATTCCAGCGGCGCACCGTCGCCCCGCGCGACCGAGCGGCGATTCAGCAGCGCGGCCAACAGTTCCATGACCGGCGTCACGCGTCCGGTCAGGTCGCGCCAGATCGAAACGATCCAGCTCGGTTTTCGCGTCAGAATGGACGCTTGCCGCAACGCCTCCCGGCAACGAGACTCGACCTGCAAGGCGATCCGGTCACAGGCCGCCGCAACCCGGTTCGGACCTATCCCCCCGCAGACATTTCCGAGCAAGGTCGGCGCGGGTTTCGCCAGCAGGGGCAGAATGGTGTTGGCGCCATCGACCAGATCGGGATCGTTCCGCCCGAACGGTAACCGCAGCGGCAATTCCGGCTCGTAATCCGGGACATCGTGAAAACCGGATGGACGACTTCGGGTCAAAAGATGTGGCCAACGGCTGCCGTGACGGGGCGGCGGCAGGTCCAAGCCGCTATTTTTCAACCAGCGATCCAACCCGCCCCAATCCCGGACGGCCGGAAAAAAGTAAGCCCGCGCGCCGGGAATGAAATAGCGCAAATAGATCACAAACCCGACCAGATGACGGCACAGCGTCTCGTCGTCCAAACCCAGCACGACCCGCTGATCCTGTTCGAGCAGGCTCCGCGCCTCGCGAAACGCCTTCTCGCCGATCTGCCGGACCCAAGCGCGCGCGCCAAACGAGTCCTGATCCTGATTGTCATTGCGGGCCGTTTGCCAGGCGCGCGCCACCTCGGCCGCGAACCGACGACCCCAGTAAGCACGCAACCAGTGCTCGGGAGTCTCGGTGGTTAACTCCTGGGCCGATGGCATCGGTAACAGGATCACCCAATCGGGCAGATTAAGACCCTCGATGACCGACAGCGCATCGGGATTCTCATCCTCCAGACCGATCAGCAAGATCTCTCGCGGTATCAGGTAATAGCGGAGTAGCGGAATGGCCGAGGTCGATGAGGCGTCGCCCAAATGGCGGCGAATCAAGCGCTGCAACATGCGGGGATGGAAGAGAAACACGCCCTCCGCCGGCCGAAGTACCCGCCGCCGAAAGGCCCGTGCCGTCAACTGGGAAGACATGACAGTGACCGATTCCTTATAGATTCAGGCTATCTATCGCTTCGTTTTATTCGATTTTTCATAAACCGTACTTTTTGAGACAGTGGATTCCGCAGGCAACGTCGCCCGCATCACTCGCAGGAATTCATGATGCACGAGATACGAATTCTCACCGCCACCGTTGGCACCACGCCTGTCGCCGACCATGTCATTGGCTGTAACGCACCGATCCACCATCGAGGAGAAAAACGCCATGAGTGATCAAAAGAAACTGACCACCAATGCCGGCTGTCCGGTCGCCCACAATCAAAACGTGATGACAGCGGGATCGCGTGGTCCACAACTCTTGCAGGATGTCTGGTTTCTGGAAAAACTCGCGCACTTCGACCGCGAAGTCATTCCCGAACGGCGCATGCATGCGAAAGGTTCGGGTGCCTACGGTACCTTTACCGTCACCCATGACATCACCCAGTACACGCGAGCCAAGATCTTCTCCGAAGTTGGCAAGAAAACCGAGTTGTTCGCCCGCTTCACCACCGTGGCCGGCGAGCGCGGCGCGGCCGACGCCGAGCGCGATATTCGTGGTTTTGCACTGAAGTTCTACACCGAGGAAGGCAACTGGGATCTGGTTGGCAACAATACGCCGGTGTTCTTCCTGCGCGATCCGTTGAAATTCCCCGATCTGAACCACGCGGTGAAACGCGATCCGCGCACCAACCTGCGCAGCGCCAGAAACAACTGGGATTTCTGGACCTCCCTCCCGGAAGCGCTGCACCAGGTCACCATCGTCATGAGCGATCGCGGCATTCCCGCCACCTATCGCCATATGCACGGCTTCGGTAGCCACACCTTCAGCTTCATCAACGCCAAGAATGAACGCTATTGGGTCAAGTTCCACTTCAAGTCGCAACAGGGCATTCGCAACCTGAGCGACTCGGAAGCCGAAGCGCTGATCGGCAAGGACCGCGAAAGTCACCAGCGCGACCTCTACGACAGCATCGAAGCGGGCGACTTCCCGAAGTGGACGCTCAAGGTGCAGATCATGCCCGAAGCCGACGCCGCAAAGGTGCCCTATCATCCCTTCGATCTCACCAAGATCTGGCCACACCAGGATTACCCATTGATCGACGTGGGCGTGCTGGAACTGAATCGCAACCCGGAAAACTTTTTCGCGGAAGTGGAACAGTCGGCCTTCAATCCCGCGAACGTGGTGCCGGGCATCGGCTTCTCGCCCGACAAGATGTTGCAGGGACGGCTGTTCTCCTACGGCGACGCCCAGCGCTACCGGCTCGGCGTGAACCACCATCTCATTCCGGTCAACGCGGCGCGCTGCCCGGTGCACAGCTACCACCGCGATGGCGCCATGCGCGTCGATAGCAACCATGGCAGTACCCTGGGCTACGAGCCGAACAGTTACGGCGAGTGGGCGGAGCAGCCGGATTTTACCGAGCCGCCGCTGAATCTGGAGGGCGCGGCCGATCACTGGAATCACCGCGAAGACACCGATTACTACTCGCAGCCCGGCGCGCTATTTCGCCTGATGACGCCGGCACAACAACAAGTCTTGTTCGAGAATACCGCGCGCTCCATTGGCGAGGCACCACGCGAGATTCAGATCCGCCATATCGGCAACTGCCTGAAGGCTAATCCAGCCTACGGCGAGGGCGTCGCCAAGGCATTGGGCATTGCCTTGAGCGAAGTTTCCGCATAGGAAAAGTCACGACCAACCATCGGATCGGTGGCGGCGAGGCAGTGCCATCCGCCGCCACCGAGACGATCGCCCAACGCTCCACCTCAACCCTGAGAATGGAAAATGTTCAATTACTTTCATAGACTTGGTGGAAGCTGATCTTCAAGTATCGTTCACGCAAACTGCAAACCGGCGGAGGAGTGGCACTATGCCGTACAACCACAGCACCACCCCAATGCATTCCCCGGACATGCCTCGGCACGCCGAACCCCCACGAACGATCGGGCTCTTACTGGCGGAAGCTGGAATTCGCGTCAATGGCGATGCGCCTTGGGACATGCAGGTTCTCGACAACTCGCTCTACCAACGCATTCTCCTGCACGGTTCCCTGGGGCTGGGCGAAGCGTACATGGACGGCTTGTGGGAAGTGGAGCGTCTGGACGAGTTTTTCCACCGCCTGCTGCGCCGCGATCTCAACGAAAAAGTCGGCGGCTGGCTGCGCTGGCGCTTGATCGCTTCGATCTTGCGCCACCGACTGCTCAATCCTCAATCGCCCGGTCGGGCGTTCCAAGTGGGCGAACGGCATTACGACATCGGCAACGATGTCTTCCAGGCCATGCTCGATCCCACCATGAGCTACTCCTGCGCCTATTGGGCGAAGGCCGATAATCTGGCCGACGCGCAACGGCATAAACTCGAACTGATCTGCCGCAAGCTGGAGCTGCAACCGGGCGAGCGGTTGCTGGACATCGGCTGTGGCTGGGGCGGACTCGCCCACCATGCGGCAACCCATCACGGCGTGAATGTGGTCGGGGTCACCGTCTCCCGTCAGCAACTGGAATATGCGCGGAAGCAATGCGCGGATTTACCGGTCCAGTTCGAATTCCAAGACTATCGCAAGCTGGAAGGATCGTTCGACAAGGCGGTCTCGGTCGGCATGTTCGAACACGTCGGCCCGAAAAATTACCCGGCCTACTTCGATACCGTCCACCGCATGCTGGCCGATCAGGGTCTGTTTCTCCTGCACACCATCGGCGATTACACCACCACCCGTGCCACCGATCCCTGGATGGAAAAATACGTCTTTCCCAACGGCAAGCTCCCTTCCGCCCGGCAATTGACCGAAGTGCTGGAGCGGCGCTTCGTGATCGAGGACTGGCACAACTTCGGCCCGGATTACGATCGCACCCTGATGGCCTGGTGGGCCAATTTCGACGCCGGTTGGCCTCGGCTGCGGAATCGCTACGACTCGCGCTTTTATCGTATGTGGAAATATTATCTGCTGAGTTGCGCCGGTTTTTTTCGGGCGCGGCAAGGACAACTTTGGCAACTGGTGCTGAGCAAGCGCCAGCGGTCGGCAACTTATCGCTCGGTACGCTGACCGCCATCTCGACCCACGACCCGCGGTTCCGGCGCGAATATCGAAGCTACCGAAACCGCGAGTACCAGTACGAGGAATCCGTGCCTTCGCATCCACCCTGGGACTCGGCACGTCAATGCATCACACCGCGCTGGGCGGCCGTTCCAGGGTAAGGGGATGGCCGCCAATGCTCATCGGCGACATGCCGCCAATGTTGCAACAGTTTGCGATGGATCTTTTCCCGTTCCGGCAAACCCGCCATATCGGGATGCGCCAGCAGCATTTGCAGGTGATGCACGATCATGTGGGCCAGACCAGAGCATGGCCGCACGGTATACCGCGTCGTCAGATAACACAATGCCGTCTGAATCAACGCCGTATCGGGCAGCGTCTCGTCACAGGCATCATCGGGATGGGTCGTCTTCATGAGCATCGTTTCGCACCATCAAGTCACAGAATCATGGAAGGATCACGCCGTTGCTCCCCGCGCGGCAGTATGAAAAAGAAAGTCGCCGACGTGCCGATCCGTTCCTCGGATCCCGCCATCACCCCGGCGATGGCCAAACAAAGCTGGCTCGAAAAATGTCCTGGAGCGACTCAATCGCTGTTGGCTCGGCGTTCGCTCCCGTCTTGGCATTGCGGTGAAACGGCCAAGGATGAACGCAGGGCGAAAGATCCGGCGAGCGATCCCATCGATTCCCATCCGTCGTTCATGATTGGGTCGCCACGGTGGGTAACGCGGTCACCAGAGCGTGCCATACCGGATTTTCCGCTTGCCCTGGTTTGCGTTTGCCATGGAACAACGTAATGGCGTTACCGGCGCTGTCGTAGAGTTCCAACGACGTCACCGGTCCATGCACCGTGGGCTTGGTGACCACCCAAGCACTGGCGACCGCCCCTTGTCGCAAGTGCAGTTTGAAATCCCGGTCCAACACATTGAGCCAAGGCCCGGTGAGATGCAGCTTGTTCACGGCGCCGCTGTGAATCTGCACCACGCCCGGACTGGCGACGGACACCATGAGATCGAGCAAGAGCTCGGCGGCGGAATCGAGCAGCATCGGCGCCACCGTGGTCTCCACCGGCCAAGCCAAATCCATTCCCGCCAGCCGCAGACCCTGCATACGGCTCACGCCGAACCTCCTCAACATATCTCGAAAATCATGGGCGTCGCGCAACGCCCGCCAATGGCGGCGCAATCCTTCGACGTCGATATCCTCATCGAGCCGACTGGGCGGTGCCGACAGTTTGGCCCAGTCGGCTTGTCGGGGCGATTGATCCGAGGAACGATGGACATTCACCAGATTGGCGTAGGCACGCCGGTCGCTATGCCGGGTCAGGTAGATCTTATGCACGGCGGTCCCGGCGCCATCGAAGAATTGCAGGCTCTCGGTAGCGCCGGATTGAGGGTCCGCATGCACCGCAAACCCGTAGTGCCAATGCCTGAGACACAACCGCAGATCGATCCCCTCGCCCAACACCACGCCCTGATCGCCGACGATGCGAATGTTGCGATACTCGCCAACCTGCTCGTGCACGGCGTGATCGTTGCGGGTCAGCACCGCCACTCGGCCGAGACTGGGTAACGCTTCGATCAACGCGGCCCAATGACCGGCCAGCCGGGTCGCGGCATGACCGCAAGTGCTGGCGACCAGTCGCGCTTCGCCCACGCCCAACAACGCGAGGGCGTCACGAACACGAATATCCGGTTTTTGGTCACGCAAACCTTGCCAGACCTGTTTGGGCTCGACGATATGGGGTGTCGAAGAAGGGATTGCGGGCGTCATCGGAACCTCCGTCGCTTTTCGGTGAGCAGGAATGCTGATGCAGGCTGGCTGCCGTCGCCCGGAGGTCGAAGGTGGCTGGCGCGGTGTCCGCTGGGGCACACCGTGAGTTTCGATGGTTATTTGGTCAGGATCAGTTTGCCCTGACGGGTGATGCGTAGCCGGTACTCCTGCCCGGCGTGCTCGATCAGAATTTCTTGGGCATCGCCGAACAGATCGCCGCTGGCGAATCGCTTTCGGGGCGCCCAGGCTTCTTGGCCAGACCGCGCGAATCGCGCTTCACGACTCCGTGGATTCATGATGGGCACTCCATGCATCGTTCCACCCGATCCCGACGGCAGTGCGCTCGTTCAGGTGATGCGCGCAGGCATGCAGACATAACGCCCGGACATGGCATTTGGAGCGATGGTCGAGGCAACGAAAATCCATCACGCTCACGGCCCCACACACCAGCAACCGGTAGAGCTTCCCGGCGCTGATTTCCAACCCAATCCGATGCTCTTCACCGGCATGGTCGGGAGCTTGGATCTCACGCGGACCAATGATCTCGCGCGTTTTCGCAATCGTCTTTGTCCCCATGCGGCGACGGTCCTCACGACACCACCGCGTTCAAACCGCGATTGAACGCCGCCAGGCTGGTGCGAGAGAGCAACACCAGGGGTTTGGTATTGCGTTGGCAGAAACGCTTGATTCGATGCACCGCGTCGTGGCTCACGCAATCCAGCGGACAGAGAATGGCATCGGCCTGTTGCATGACATCCCACAGCCGGGCGCGAGCATCCTTGCGTCCGCCGTCGTGGTGGATGAAACGACCATTGCGACGCTCCACCAATTCCCGAAAGTAGGTGCACTGGCCCTGGCGTCCGCCGACGAACAGCACGCAGCGACCCACCAGATCCGGACCCGCATCAGTCGAGACTTCCGCGCACGGTGGCGACAACAGCCGCTCCAGGGTCACCTCCAGCATGTCCCGCTCGTGGCGCATCTCGGCAAGCTGCCGCGCGAGCCACTGATTTTGGTCGATGGAACGGCTCGCCTGTTGCTTCCAGCTCTCGATGGTGATTTCCGCAGCCTCGGCGCGGGCGTGCTCGGCATCCAAGCGCGCGGTTAAATTCTCGACTTCGGCGGTTAGCTGGGTAGCCAGCGACTGCTCTTCCAGCATCGCCAACCGGGTCTCGGCGGCCTGGAGTTGGCGCTCGGTTTCCAGGGATTGCGTCAGGCGTTCGTGCAACGCATCGATCGTCTCCTGTTGCTCGGCCAATCGGCGGCGTGCCGTCATCCGAGCATCGGCCAACTGCGCTTCCAATGCCGGGCAATGCCGTCTTAGCCGGTTCAGTTCGTGCAGATCCACCCGAACGGACGCGCCGGACAGATGCGAGAGCATGTGGACTTCACCGTAAACGCGGTCGAGCATGGCCATCGGCACATCCGACCGCGTGATCACAGCCCAAAAGGCGCCGGCGATTTCGCCACTGGCCAATGCAGTGTCCCAGTACGCGTCCAGTTCGTCCCGTGTTCGCACTTTGCCAAGTTGCTGGATGGCCGACTTGTACTTGCGATCCAGGTGCTTATGGATCAGTCGACTTGCGGGTGTGGCGGCTCGTACCGCACCGACGAATGCGCGGTGCAGATCGTAATCCGTGGCGGAGACTGACGCGGAACCACCCAAGCGCCGCTGGAGCCACCGCAGTTCCGCCAAGCTCAGACAAGTACCGATCACGATACAGTGATAGGACTGATCGAGTTCCCAGAGCTTCTTGCGGAGCACTGGGGACAATTGCGGCGTCATGTCCTGGGGGCCTGGTAAAAACGCCGGCGAGAGAGAGGCATCGCCGATTAGGCTATTGGTCCCCATGCTGAATTTCTTGCGGGATACCGGAGGCAGGGACTGGAAAGCATCGTCCTTGAAGCCTTGCAAGCGTTTTAGCATGGTGTGATGCGACTCGCACATTGTGTGGTTTCCAAGCTGACCTTAAAGATAATGATAATCATTCTCATTTAGATGTCAAATAAAATCCGCCCCCATTTTTTTGAATTACACAACCTATTTTGGAGATTGGATCAACAACGCAACAGCGATCAAGAACCGCCAGGGTTCGATGGATGGGATAGAGAGTCGGTCCCGAGGCGGACACCCGCGATCGAATTGAGCAATACGCCAAGAGTCATGCCATTATGCAGCAGCGCCGACCACACCGGCGAGAGCAGGCCAAACGCCGCGCCGGCGATGACCATGGTGTTGACTCCGGTGGAGATTCGGAAATGGGTGCGAATCAGATCTAGCGTCCCGGCACTCAGCGTCCGGGCCGTCAGCAGGGTACGCAAGTGTTCGTCGAGCAGCACGATGTCGGCGGTGGCGCGGGCCAGATCCGCGCCTCTGGGCATGGCCAGTCCCACGTCGGCGGCGATCAAGGCTGGGGCATCGTTCACCCCATCGCCGATGAATGCCACCTTCGCGCCGCGCGCCCGCAGTTGCTCGACCACGGCGGCCTTGCGTTCCGGCGGACATTCGGCATGCACCTCGTCCATACCCAGCTCCCGCGCCAACGCCTCGGCCTTGTCCTGGCGGTCGCCGGTCAGCAACACCAGTCGTCGCACTCCGCCTTGGCGCAATTGCGTCAGCACGGCCTGGGCTTCCGGGCGCAAGCTGTCGCGCAATCCGATCAGCCCCAGCGGGCGTTGCTCCAGCGCCACGTAGAGCAAGGTTTTGCCGGCCTGCTCCAGCGCCGCGATGTTTTCTTCGTGAGCGGCGAACGAGACATTCCGATGCGTTTCGAGAAAATGGCGGCTGCCAATCGCCACGCATCGCCCTTCCGTCTGGGTGGTAAGGCCGTGCGCCACCAGATAATCCACATCTTCGTGCTCGATATGCGCCAAGTGCTGCTGGCGGGCCTGTTTGACCACGGCATCGGCCACCGGGTGGGTCGCGTGTTCCTCGATGGAAGCCACCAGCGCCAGCAGGCGCGGCGCATCCCACGCCGCATCCAGACTGCACACATCGGTCACTTCCAGCAGACCGCTGGTCAAGGTGCCGGTCTTGTCGAAGACGAAGGTATCGGCCTGGGACAGACTGTCGATGGCCTGACTGCCGCGGAACAACACCCCGTGCTTGGCGCCTTGATACAGGGCGGACTTGATGGCGACCGGGGTACCGAGTTTCAAGGCGCAGGCGTAATCCACCAGGAACACCGAAGCCAGCCGATCGAGATCGCGAGTGGCGGCGTAGACCAACGCCCCGGTACCCAAGGTCAGATAAACCCGTCGGTCGGCCAAATGCTCAGCCAGACATTGGGTTTGCGACTGTTGTTGCAGGGCATTTTCGATGAAGCGGGCGATGCGCGCGGTGGTGGTTTCCGCGCCCACGCGGGTCGCGCGGATGCGCAGGCGACCGCCCTCCAATACCGTGCCGGACAACACCTTGTCGCCCACTTCCTTGCGTACCGCCAAGTTCTCGCCGGTCACCGAGGCTTGGTTGACCGCCGCATTGCCGCCGACGACCTTGCCGTCGATGGGGATCATTTCACCGGGGCCGACTTCGATCCGGTCGCCAGCGCGCAATTCGCCACAGGGGATTTGCACCAACCCGCCGTTGCGCTCGACCCAGGCTTGAGTCGGCATCGGCTTGAGTAGATGGCGCAGCAGATCGTCGGCGTGACGGGCGGTATGCTGTTCCAGATAAGCGCCCAGCGCCAACAAACCCTGGGTGGCGATGGCGGTGAAATACTCACCCCGAGCCGCCGCCAGACTGACCGCCAGGCTATCCAGAACCTCGATTTTCAGCCCTTTCCGGCTCAGGGTTCGCGTGCCTTCCCACACGGTCGGCGCGATCAAGGCATAGGTCAGCCCACGCCGCAGCGGCGGCGCCAAGGCGGGCAGCAAGAGCAAACCGGCCAGCGCGCCGAACACCCGCAACAGATCGGGAGCGGAGCGATGGGTCGCGGAACTCGATTCCGTCAAAAAAGCCGCCGGCGATTGCTCAAACCAAAGCAGGATGGCTTGGCGATGGTGCATCTGGCCATCGTAGCGAACGATTGCGCTGCCCGCGCGTGGGTTGACGCGCACCCCGCGCACCCCAGCAAGACTCAGCAACGCCGCCTCCAGCGCGAACCGATCCAAGCGGCGATCGCTCAGCCAGGACACACGTAGACGCAAGCGCTCGGGCAGTTCGTGCGCCAACTGGATCGTGGATGAAGGTGCTTGGATGGTCATGGTCACACGGGCATCTGAACCCAAAAAGCCGACGCCGGGACCGCCGTCCCGGCGTCGGAACGGTGTGTTTACTTGCTGGATTGAGTTTCCGTCTTGATCTCGGCCTCGGCGTCCTTGAACCGTTCCTTGATTTCCTCGACGCCGCCCTGGAACAGGCTCCACAGCTTGACCACGGACTTGATGGCGTTCTTCTGCACCGAGTCGTTGGTCAACAGGAAAGTCAAGGCCGCGCCCGTGATCGCACCCTTGACGAAGCGTTCGTCGTGAAAATTGAAAAAGCTGCCCAAGCCACTGGGGTGATGAGGGGCATACGCCGCGTGGGCCGAGGGGTAGGCGTAAGCACCGGGGTGGGCGCCATAACCCGGAGGAGCGGACCACTGACCCTGAGATGGCGGCCCGTAATAGGTGGCGGGATGCCCGCCCCGGTGGTGATCCTGATGCGCCCAGGGCGGATTGTTGCCCGGCGCGGGTGGATGGCCGGCGCCACCACGATACTGATCTTGGTAGCCACCGTATTGACCGCCCTGCTGTGCCCAGGGCGGTGGGCCATTACCCGGCGCGGGCGGATAACCGTAACCGCTCGGATAAGGATCCTGGCCATCGTGATAGCGCGGTCCGTAACCCTGTGGACCGGCTTGTAGCGGTGTGGCCGGCCCTCGCGGGCCAGCCTGCGGTGGTGGCATCTGATTGTCTTGGGGTTCGTTCATGCGGATTCTCCCGATTTCGATGGATTCAACAGATACACCAGCGCGGTACCGGTGACGAACATCGCGGCAAAGCGCGTCAACGGTTTGCGGCTCAGACTTTGCCCGACCAGAGTCGCGGCGGCGGTGGTCAACCCGGTAACGGCGCCGGCGTGCAGGACTTCGTTCAAGGCCACATGAGCGTCATGGCGCTTGAGTTGCGCGGCGGTGGCCGCCGCCGCGCCCACGGTCGCGCCCATGGCGGCGCTTCGCAATACCGCCACGATGGCCGGCGACCATGGTGCGGGGTCGCCATGCGGATAGGGTGAGGGATAATGACGATCGCTCACGCAAACACTCCTTCGGATGGATGGGAAAAAAGGTGAGCGCGGTCGACGATCAGGCCGACTTCCGCCAACAAGTCAGGCAGCGCTTCATCTCGGCTATGTAGCAAGCATTCCCACCATTGCGGTGGAATACGCCGGGCGTCGTACTCGATCACCAGCGAAGCGGCGGCCTTATTCAAACGCAGCGCGGCGATGCCCGGTAACCGTGCCAACCAGGCTTCCGGCACAACGTCCGGGTATTGCGCCAGCCAGTGCGATACGCCGGTCCGCAGCCGTAGCCGCAGTCGTCCACGCACATGATGGATCAGACGCAAATGAGGCAGCAGGCTGGCCAATCGTCGCCACTCGTCGGGGCTCAATGGGGTTTCCGTACCCGATGAGCTCAACGGAATCCCCTCGCCAACGAGAGCACCGAGGTTTCCACGCTCTTGCGTAGCAAGGTGCCGAACAGGGCATTACCGAACAGGGCACCGACCTGCTTGACCAACGCGCCATTGCCGCTTGAGGCCATCGGGCTGGCGGATATGGCGCTGTCCAGACAACCGGCCTTGTGGAGGTGATACAGAATATCGTCGGCACTGAGCTGGGCAGGGTCGTAATGGATCAGCACACTGCCGATCTTGCCGTTGTGGGCATGGTTCTCGATGCCCGGCAGGTCTCCCAGGATCTGGCCCAGATGGTTCTGACACTCGGCCCGACGCAAACACGCGGTCTTGATTCGTAAGCGACCCGGAACATGATGGATGTAGTAGTTCATCGCAATGACCTCCTCAAACGGGATCGAATGAAAATTTGGGCAAGCCGAGGGTGTTCAGTGAAACCGATGCGCCTTGCCATCCAGCGTACCGTGGCGGGGATGCTGGATGGCCGGCGGGACCGGGCGCTCGATCAATGACTGCTGGACGGGGACCGCTCGCGGCGCTGGACGGCGACAGGGTAAGCTTTGATCCGCAACTTGGAGCAGGAGGACGATCCCGAGGCACAACCCCCGCAACCACCGGTGGCCGCGGTGTCCTTCGCCAGACCGTCACGATCTCGGCGCGCGCCGAACCGAAACATCCCGGCGGGCGCATAAGTACGCAACACGGCCAACGCGGCGATCACCACAATCAACAACGCCAAACCATCCTGCCACATCATCTCAGCCTCCTCCCATCGCCAGCGCCACCCGGTAGGTGACGAACGCGGCGAGATAGGCCAGCACCATCAGGTAGACGAACATGAAGGTCGGCCAGCGCCAGGAATTGGTCTCGCGCCGGGCGGCGGCCAGCGTCGCCAGACACTGCGGCGCAAACACGTACCAAGCTAGCAACGCCAAGGCCGTCGCCAATGTCCAATCATGAGCCAGCGTCGCGGTCAAGGCTTCGGTCACCGTGCCTTCGTCGCTACTCAGGGCGTACACGGTGCCGAGTGCCGCCACCGCCACTTCGCGTGCCGCCAAACCCGGTACCAAGGCAATGGCAATCTGCCAGTTGAAGCCGATAGGAGCCAACAGCGGCTCCAGCCCACGCCCGATCAGGCCAGCGAGACTGTAGTAAATAGGTGGCTCCGTCGCGCCAACCGGCGGTGCGGGAAAGGTCGAGAGAAACCAGAGCAATACCAAGACGCTCAGGATGATCGTACCGATCCGTCGCATGAAGATCCGGGCGCGCTCCAACAAACCGAGCAATACATTCACCGGATTCGGCCATTTGTAGCTGGGCAGTTCCATCAGCAAGGGTTGCCGACCGCCGCGCAACAAGGTCAAGCGCAGCACCCCCGCCATCACCAACGCGCCGACGATACCCGTTGCGTACAAACCGAACATGACCAGCCCCTGCAAACCGATTCCACCCCAGACCGTGGTGTTCGGTATGAAGGCCGCGATCAGCAGGACATACACCGGCAATCGCGCCGAACAGGTCATCAACGGCGCGATCAGAATGGTGGTCAACCGATCCAGGGGATGCGCGATGGTGCGCGCCGCCATGATGCCGGGAATGGCGCAGGCGAAGCTGGACAGCAGGGGGATGAAGGCACGCCCGTTCAAGCCGACCGCGCTCATCAGGCGATCCATCAGGAACGCGGCACGGGTCATGTAGCCGGAATCCTCCAGCAACAGGATGAACAGGAACAAAATCAGGATTTGTGGCAGGAAGATCACCACGCCACCCACCCCGGCGATGACTCCGTCGATCAGCAGGCTCTTCAGCAGGCTATCCGCCATATGTTCGGAAAGCAGCGCCTGCAAGCTCGCCATGCCACCGTCGATCCAATCCATCGGCGCTTCCGCCCAACTGAACACGGCCTGAAACATCAGGAACAGGAGGCCGAGTAGAATCAGCGGTCCGACCATCGGGTGCAACAGAACCCGGTCCAATTGCCGGGTAAGACGCTCCGGCGCGCCTTCCTGGACGACCGCTTCCCGCAGCAGTTGCTCCACCTCCCGGTGATAAGCCCGGATCGCCTCCGGTGTGGGTTCCACCCAGTCCGCAGTCGCTCCGCTCGCCACCGGGGGCTGGTTCAACAGGGTATCGATCTGGCTCAGCAGGTCTTGCACCCCATTCTTGCGCATCGCCACGGTGGTCACCACCGGAATGCCCAAGTGCCGGGACAGTGCCTCAAGGCTGATCTGGCAACCGCGTTTTTGCGCGATGTCCATCATATTAAGCGCCAGAATCAACGGTCGACCCAATTGCCGCAATTCCAACAGCAATCGTAGATGCTGGTTCAGATTGGTGGCGTCGGTCACGCAGACCACGGCATCCGGCAATGCCTCCCTCGCCTGCCGACCCAACACGACATCGCGAGTGATGGCCTCGTCGGGACTGCGCGCGCGCAGACTATAACTGCCGGGCAGGTCAAGGAGCTCGACCGTACGACCGACCGGCGTCCGCAACCGGCCGCTTTTCCGCTCGACGGTCACGCCGGGATAGTTGGCGGTCTTTTGTCGGCCGCCGGTCAGGGTGTTGAACAGGGTGGTCTTGCCGCTGTTGGGCGGCCCCACCAACGCGATCCGGGCCAACCGGACCTCCTCGGTGGCCAGGGTGACGGCGGTCATGATGACGCATACTCCAGAGTGAGCCCCGGCTTGGCCTCCACTGCTGAATCGTGCAACGGCCCGACCAGCACGGCATTGGCTTCGCAACGACGCAAGGCGATCGTCATGGTTTGGTTGATGCGCACCGCCAGCGGATCTTGCCCCAGGAAACCGTGGTGCAGCACCTCGACCCGCGCGCCTTCCACAAATCCCATTTCCAGCAGACCGCGTTCGATATCGTGGCCGCCCATCTCGCTGCTCACGGCCAGGACACGACCGGCACTACCTCGCCGCATCTGCCCCAATGGTTGGGTGAAGCCCAGGCCCACGGCTTGGCCCAAGGCAAAGGCCTGGCGTTCCTGTTCGCTATGGTTGTTCATTCAGGTACCCTCCTTGGCCGTCCGGGTCTGGCCCGGTACCCGTAGCATCTTATCCACTTCATCCAGGTGGGTTTGTTCCTCGGCAATCATGGTCCGGGCGTATTCCTCCAGGCGCACATCCCGATCCTGCGCGCAATCCAGCAGTTCGTAGTACGCTTTGAGCGCCTCGCCCTCGTGCGCCAGCGATTCCCGCAGAATATCGCCGATGTCGTGCTGATGCGTTTCCAGCAACGGGCCAATGCCCAGCGAGGGGTGACCACCCAGGCTGGTAATCAATTCCCCGGCTTGACGAGCGTGCAGTAGACTTTCATCGGCCTGCGTATTGAGCCAGCCGACGATGGGAATACGGCTGTAGCCGTACACCATCAACGCGTAGTGGGTGTAGCGCACCACACCCGCCAACTCCAGTTCGAGAATTCGATTCAATACGCTGATAGTGGCGTTTCTGTCGAGTGCTTGGGTCATGTTCATGCCGCCTTTTCGTCGTGGGAGAACGGTTACTTGTATCTCATCCGGCGCGAGAATGGCCACGCTGGCGTGGTTCATCGCGATCGGTCCCGTCATGTCTTGAAAGCATAATAATAAAAATGAGAATCATTCTCAAACAAAACGTAAGCAATGATTATCCATGTGCACAAACAACAGCTATCCATGCGGGCAAAGATCGAGGGTAGTATCATGGGCAATCTTGACTCGAAGACAGACGGAGACTTGAAGCAGGATGAAGGCAGCCGGTTTAGTGCATGACGGGATGACCAACAACGAACGCCAGACAGCACTCTGGTTGGCGAGCGTGTTTTCGCTGCGTATGTTGGGCTTGTTCATGATCCTGCCGGTGTTCGCGCTGTACGCCGAACATCTGCGCGGCAATACGCCGGCGCTGGCGGGTTTGGCCATCGGCATCTACGGTTTCAGCCAGGCGCTGTTCCAGATTCCCTTCGGCTTCCTGTCCGATCGCTACGGCCGCAAGCGCATGATTTATCTAGGTCTGCTGATTTTCGCCCTGGGCAGCGTGGTGGCGGCGCTGGCCGATTCCATCTGGGCGGTCATCCTCGGCCGGGCGCTACAAGGCGGCGGCGCGGTATCGGCGGCGGTGATGGCGCTGGCGGCCGATCTGACCCGCGAGGAACACCGCATCAAGGTCATGGCCTTCATTGGTATTACCATCGGCCTGTCCTTCGCCGTCTCGATGATCATGGGACCGGTGCTGAACGGCTGGATCGGGGTACCCGGCATCTTCTGGCTGACCGGCTTGTTCGCCCTGCTCGGCATGGCCGTGGTGCGCTTTCAGGTACCCGATCCCGCAGTGAGCCGGGTCCACCGCGACGCCGAGCCGGTCGCCTCCCAGTTCGGCCGGGTGCTGTTCGACGGTCAGTTGCTGCGGCTCAATTTCGGCATCTTCACCCTGCACCTGCTGCTGACCGCCACCTTCGTCGCCGTGCCGCTGGCGCTGCGCGACGCCGGTCTGGCGAGCGGGAAGCATTGGGAAGTCTATCTACCAGCGCTGCTGTTCTCGATGGCGGCGATGGTGCCCTTCATCATCGTCGCCGAAAAACAGCACCGGCTCAAACCGGTGTTCCTGGGGGCGATTCTACTGCTGGCACTGACCGAGTTCGGCTTGTTGACCCTGCACGACAGCGTGCTGGAGATCAGCCTGCTGATGCTGGCGTTCTTTACCGGCTTCAACCTGCTGGAAGCCACCCTCCCCTCCCTGATCGCCAAGATGGCGCCACCCGACGCCAAGGGCACGGCGATGGGCGTCTATTCCAGCAGCCAGTTTCTGGGGGCGTTTGCCGGCGGGGCGCTGGGCGGTCTGCTGCACGGGCGGGTTGGCCTCCAGGGGGTCTTCGCTTTCGCGACGCTGGGCGCGCTGGCCTGGCTGCTGGTGGCCTGGACCATGCGGAACCCGAGTTATCTAAGCAGCTATCTGCTCAACGTGGGCGCGCTGGACGAAGGGCAAGCCTGGGATCTGGCGGCGCGGCTGACGCAGGTACCGGGGGTGGCGGAGGCGGTGGTCATCGCTGCCGACGGAGTGGCTTATCTCAAGGTGGACCGGCACGCGCTGGATGAAGCGGCGCTGCGAGCCTATGCGGCGACGGAACGCTGAGCGGCGCCTACGTATCCCGCCAATCTATGGCATGATGCCCGTATTAACCACCTATTGAGATTGAAAGAGAATATAAGGAGTAAAGCGCCATGGCCAGCGTCAACAAAGCGATTCTGATCGGCAACCTGGGCAAGGACCCGGAGGTGCGCTACATGCCCAGCGGCGACGCGATCACCCACATCAACATCGCCACCACCGAAACCTTCAAGGACCGCGAAGGGGTGAAGCAGGAACGCACCGAGTGGCATCGCGTGGTCTTCTTCGGCGCTCTGGCGAAAATCGCCGGCGAATACCTGAAAAAAGGCCGTTCGGTGTACATCGAGGGCCGTATTCAGACCCGCAAGTGGCAGGGGCAGGACGGTCAGGACCGCTATACCACCGAAATCGTCGCCAACGAAATGAAAATGCTGGGTGGCCGTGGCGACTCCGGCGGCGACGCCTCGTTCGAGCCGCGCGCATCGGAAGCAGGCGAGCCAGCGTCAAGAGCGCCGCAGAGTCCGGCGCGCACCTCGTCGCCGTCCAAGCCGGATGTGGATAACAGTTTCGACGACGATATTCCGTTCTGAATCAGTCGGAGTATCGCAACGCCCAGGCCGGTTGCCGCCCGCGCAACCGGCCAACACGCTCAGAATCGCCCCAACGCCTCCCCGGTCTGCGCCAGCAAACGGGCCAGCCAAGGCTTCTTGCCGGTGTAGGCGATTTCGTACAGATCCGCCTCGGCGCTGGCGTCCAGCAGATAATCGTCGCTGGTGCGCAGCTCGTCCACCAATTGGCACTCCAACGCCCGGGTACCGTACCAGTGCTCGCCGGTCGCCACCCTTTCCAGCTCGACCCGAGGACGATGGGTCTTGACGAAGTCCTTGAACAGGGTGTGCGCGTCCTCGATTTCCTCCTGAAACTTATGCCGACCCTGATCGGTGTTCTCGCCGAAAATCGTCACCGTGCGCTTGAATTCGCCGGCCGTGAACTGTTCGTAATCGACATCGTGTTTCTTGAGCAGGCGGTTGAAATTCGGCAGTTGGGCGACGACTCCGATCGAACCGAGCACGGCGAACGGCGCGGCGATGACGTGGTCGGCCACGCAGGCCATCATGTAGCCGCCGCTGGCCGCCACCTTGTCAACCGCCACGGTCAATTTCACCCGCCGGTCGCGGATGCGCAGCAGTTGCGCCGCCGCCAACCCGTAGGCATGCACCAACCCGCCGGCGCTCTCCAGTCGCAGCACGATTTCATCCTCCGCTTGGGCGACGGTCAGCACCGCCGTGACCTCCTCGCGCAGGGACGCCACCGCCGTACCGCGAATATCGCCGTGGAAGTTCAGCACGAACACTCGCCGGCGCTCGGCTTTCTCGCGCTGTTTGTCGTGCACCTTGCGTTCCTTTTGGGCCTGCTTGAACTGCTTTTTCGACAAAATGGCCGACTTGAGCGCCAACGCCATGCCATCGTAATTCTCGTTGAGATGGCGGATGTCCAGTCGTCCATGGCTCTCTCCCCGTTGGCCGCCGCGCGCCACCAACGCCACGATGCCGCCCACCATGACCAGCAACGCCGCGACGATGGTGACGGCCTTAGCCAGAAACATGCCGTATTCACTCAAAAATTCCATCAAGCTCCGATCTCCAAGGGGCTGTCAAACGAGCTGCCATCTTATCACTCCCTCCGAGAAGACGAGCACGGAGTCTTCGTGCCCTCCTTATCCATGGCCGCATCCGTCCTCACCACACCAGCCGTTCCAGCCCGATACTCACCACCGCGTGGGTACGCAACTTGAGACCCTCGCCGTCGGTGCGTTTTAGTGTTTCCCGATAGGCGGTCAACTGCATTTCGGCTTCCCGCAACTTTTCCGCCACCACGGACAGGGCGCGTAATTCGTCCCGCGTCTTTCCCGCCAGATCGGCACTGGTGAGGCCGACCGCTTTGAGACCGACCGTTTTAACGTGAATTCCGTCTATTATTAAATGGAAGTCAATACGTTAAGCCCATTTTTAGACAAATTCAGCGAGGGTTTGCGAGGTTGATGGGTATACGCCACCAA
>DAOTGT010000041.1:0-21981 GCA_035447285.1 Candidatus Competibacter sp. | reverse complement strand
CCCACATCTCGCCGAACGCCCGCATTTTGCAGGTTTCCTCGATAAAGCGGATGCCAGCGTTGACGAAGAAGGAAATACGCCCGACCACCTGCTCGAAACCTTCCGCGCCAATCTGGCCGGAATCGCGAACCGCGTCCAGGATGGCGATGGACGTCGACAGGGCGTAGGCCAATTCTTGGGTCGGGGTGGCGCCAGCTTCCTGCAAGTGGTAACTACAGATATTGGTCGGGTTCCACTTGGGGATATTCTTGACCGTGTAGGCGATGATGTCGGTGATCAATCGCACCGAGGGTTGCGGGGGGAAGATGTAGGTACCGCGCGACAGGTACTCCTTGAGGATGTCATTTTGAGTGGTGCCCTGCAATTGCGCTGGCGTTGCGCCCTGCCGCTCGGCTACCGCGACGTACAACGACAGCAGCCAAGCGGCGGTGGCGTTGATGGTCATGGAGGTGTTCATCTGACCGAGCGGGATCTGGTCGAATAACGCTTCCATGTCGCCGATATTGCAAATCGGCACACCGACCTTGCCGACTTCGCCACGCGCCAGCGGATGATCGGCGTCGTAGCCGGTCTGAGTCGGTAGATCGAAGGCCACCGACAGGCCGGTTTGGCCTTTGCTGAGGTTGGTGCGGTACAACTCGTTGGATGCCTTGGCGGAAGAATGGCCGGAGTAGGTCCGCATCAGCCAGGGTTTGTCGCGTTTGATTGGGGTGGACATCGGGCACCTCGTGGGAGTTGTTGTAGGGGCAAACGTTCTTGACTTCCTTGTTGATTCTTGAGAGTTTAAATTCGCTGATTCGAGTTCTTTAAATTTTCCGTCAAGCACTTTTAGCATTTCCCGGATCTTCTTCACAAATATTGATCTAAGATATCCAAATCCTCCATAATATCTATGGTAACTGTCCATTATCACTACACATGGCCACCGACAGCAATAATCAACAATCCCTACATGAATCGATAATTTTCACACCTTTCTTGTTTAGCTCAACAATAAGCGTTTGATAAGTACCAAAAAAACTTACGCGCTTCTCAGATAGAGAGATTCTCGGTTTTTCGCCATCCCACCATTCAAACAACCCAAGCGCAGCGATGGTTCCTTCCGAAAGATTAAAGCCGGGCAAAGTTAGTTCTTCACTTGATCCATAACCTGGCTCATGTTTATCGTAAATAAGGCCTTTTCCAAAAACAAATCGAGTTGTACCGCAATCATTACATTCTGGATTATTTAATGAAATCTTTTTCTTATTGACAAGATGAAAATTTCGGGCACACCAATCCACAATATCTTCACATGATTGTTTGGATTTTTCCGCGCTGGCCTGCGCATTGATTTCGCACTTTAATGGAGACAAAGAAAGCAACCATCCATCAAACAGATATCCTTCTTTATTATCATAATCGGTATTTTCAACCTTGACCCTACGCCATGCCCCAGCAATGGAATATTTTGCAGTTCGACCTTGTTGTCCATATATAACTACACTCTCATAGGATCCTTCTGGATCGCTTAATATATTAAGAGGTGTTCCATAAGAAAGCTTTTCTATTTTCTTTGCATCAATAGCAGGTTCCTCTCGCAACCAAATACCGTTTTTAGCCCACACATAAGCCTTTTCCCCTATCCCTAGCTTAGATTTAGACCAAGAAATATCTATAAAAAAACACTGAAAAATAATTGCTAAAAATATTAAAAAAATCTTCATTGGATGACCCATGAGATAAGAAAATCAACCCCTCCCCATTTCAGGAGAGGGGCCTTCCTTCACCTCACACCGGCCGCCGCTTGATCAACAACCGCCGTTCGATCTCGAAGATCTTGTTGCTGAGCTTTTCCTTGCTCAGCTTCTGCTTATCGTTCTCCTTGATGAACAGATCCGCGCCATGGGTTTCCAACGCGGCAGCGGCGCTGATGTTCTTCACGCCAATGAACTGGAAGGTGACGATGCCAGCGGAATCGTTATTGGGCAAGGTCTCGGTCGCCACTACTCTGGAAAGTGCCGCCACTGTGTCGCCAGACACCGCCGGCTGGGTGTGATAACCCTCGGTGAAGCCCAGCTCCCACAGCGCGTTTTCGCTGACATCACGGCTGGCCAAACCTTCCAACCAAGCGAACACCAAGCCACCGTACACAATCGGTTCGCCACTCATCTTGCCCGACAAGCCGGTGCTGTACACCCGGTCGAAATGCAACGGATGGGTATTGCCGACCAGATAGGTCCAGGCCATGTGCTCATCGGTGATGGTGCGGCCGTTGGTATGGACGATCAGATCGCCGAGGGAGAAATCCTCGAAATAGGTATTAGGACCGGTCAACTGGCTGGGATAACCGCCCGCGTTGATCGGCAGATCCACCACCGGATGCTCCACCCACGGGAATTCGACCGGCGTGGTCGGCGCGGGCGTGGTCGGCAGGCGGTCGCCGCGATAACCGACCATGATCTTGCGTTCGTACTGCAATACCACCTGATTGTGCTGATTCACGCCCAGGGTGCGAATCAACACGATACCCGGCTTGTCTTCGCCGCGCGCCTTGCGGTCCATGACCTTGGTATAACCGCGCAGAGTGTCGCCCGGATAGACCGGCCGCAGGAATTGCACATTGTAATAACCGAGATTGGCGATAGCTTTCTCGGAGTCGTTATGCACACCCAGCGACAACACGACGTTGAACACCATCTGCGGGCTGGCCGGCAGATCCTGAAAACCGTGCGCCCTGGCATATTCCAGGTTCAGATACAGTGGATTGCACTGCATGAACACTCGGGCGAAATCCAACATCGGCCCACGTTCGAAGGTATAGCCGCGCGGATGGACAAACACCTGCCCCGGCACGAATTCATCCAGATAACGCCCGTATTGCGGCCGGCGCACCCACTCCAAGTTGACCGCCACTGACCCCGCCACTTCCGCCTGTTCGTTCAGTCGCATCGAGAAACTCATGGCTCAAACCTCCACTTCCGCCTTGGCCTTGGCATTGTCCACCAGCGAACGAGCGATCACCTTCAAGGCCAGGGTTTCCTCGGCACCTTCGAAGATCGATAGCACCCGCGCATCGATGAAATAGCGACTGACCGGCATTTCCTCGGCGTAACCCATGCCGCCGTGAATCTGCAAGGCCTCGCGGGTTACCCACTCGGCGGTCTTGCAGGTGAAGAACTTGACCATGCTGGCTTCCATGTCACCCTTGCCTTGATCCATCAACCGGCCCACCGAATAGGTGAATTGACGGCTCACGGCCAGATAAGTCGCCATCCGCGCCAGTTTGACCTGCGTCAATTGGTAGTCACCGATGGGATAACCGAAGACCACCCGTTCCTGGGCGTAACTCAGCGCCCGTTCGTAGGCCGCCTGCATGACGCCTATCGCCCGAGCGGCGGTTTGAATGCGGCCGCCGGAAAAACCGGCCATGGTGAAATAGAAACCCTTGCCTTCGCCTTTTGGCCCACCCAGCATGTTTTCGTCCGGGACGAAGACATTGTCGAAGAACAGGTCGAAGGAGTGCATCCCGCGATAGCCGATGGTGGAAATCGCCTTGCCGCCCAACTTGCCGCCGCCTTCCTGCGTGAACTCAAAGGCGTGACCGGAATAGCTCGGCTTCTCCAGCAGGAACATCGACAGACCGCGATGGCCAACGGAAATATCGGGGTTGGTGCGGGCCAAAATCAGCAGCACCCCCGCCTTACCGCCGAAGGTGCACCACGTCTTGGCGCCATTCAACAGCCAGCCGCCCTCGGTCTTGGTGGCCTTCAGCCGCATGTTGGCCACGTCGGAACCGTAGTTGGGTTCGGTCACCGCCACCGCGCACAGCAGATCGCCGGATGCCAGTTGCGGCAACCATTTTTCTTTCTGCTCCTCGGTACCGCCCTTGAGCAGCGCCTTGGACAAAATTTCGGGTCGGGTGATCAGGCTACCGGCGGCGCCCAGCGAACCACGGGTCAGTTCCTCGGTCACCACGATCATGCCCAGATTGTCTTCGTGCTCGTCGCTCTGAATGCCACCGAAGCGCTCCGGAATGGAAATGCCAAAGCAGCCCATTTCCCGGACCTGATCAAGGATGGTGTCGGGAATGTCGAGATCGTGGCGGTGGATTTCCTCCGCCAGCGGCATCACCACTTCCTCGGCCACTCGACGGAAGGTGTCGCGCATCATCTCGTGATGATCGTCCAGCAGATAGGCGCCGGTCACGCCATCCTGGCTGCGTACCCGCTGCCCCAGGTCGGCGAGCGTGGCCGCCGGTAGTTGCGCCACACAGAACCCACGCACCGCCGGATGATCCACGGTGGCGCTCAGCCAGTTGTCGTTCAGGCCGAAATCAGCCGGGCGGGCGCTCAAACGGTTGCGGACCCCCTGTAAAGCCTCGGCGGTGAACAGCAACGCGAACCGCTCTTCCAGGATCGCCTCGCTAGTCGAACCGCCACCGGCCGCGCGCGCGCGTTCGGCGTAATCGAGCATGAAGCGGGCACCGGTCACTTCCGCGCAGGACAGCGCCAAATCGTAGCTCGCCAATTGGTGTTGGTCGAGCAGCGCGGCGGATACCTTGCCATCGGCTTTCTGGGTCCGTTCCTTGAGATCCGCCAACGCGAAGTCGAGCGCTTTCTGGACGGCGTTCAGCGCCAGGACGGCCTGCTGCAACTGCTCTGCCGGATTCTGGATCGGTGCGGACATGGGTTTACCTCATCTGGTGACGGTTATTCGCGAAAACCATAAATTTAGTAAGTTCTAACCGCGAAGTGTAAGGGAAAATCGCTTGGAGCACACGACCTGAACCGGCACAGCGGCAAAAAATCCCGGCGGAAATCGGCCGCTTGCATTCCGAAAACGACCGTCGTGAATCGTCTTGCCGGTTCTGGCGCGAGTGGATCGGCCCACTGGCGATTATCCCTTATAATGCAAAATTTCCGGGGCCGGGGCGTTACCCGGATGCCCCCGATCACCCATCCAATCGTCATGGCCGGCGCCTTCGCAATTCGGGCGCGGCGCCCGCACCGCATAGAGACCCATCGTGGCCACAACCCCTACCACATCGAACGAAATCAGCCATTACGCCGGCTTGCTGGCACTCGAACTGGACCCGCAACGGGCCGATTTCAGCGACGTACCGCCCGAACCCTTGAGTGTGGCGACCGCCACCGCCCTGGCCGGCCATCTCGCCAAGGATCTGGACCGCATTCTCGACGGCATCCACCATCTGGGGTTGATCCTGCCGGGGGCGCTGTACGATCAGACCGAAATTCTCCGCCCCGGCTTTCCCTTGATCGACGCCTTGACCGAATTATACAGCGGCAGCGACCGCGACCGGATTTTCAAACCCCGATTGATCGCCTTGGGCAGCGACCGCGGCTATTTCCCGGTAGCCGGCATCGATCCACGGCGCCAGCCCGGTTCCGGTCCCCTGCTACTGCTGCCGTTCTGTTTCGTCGGCCCGCGCGACGACATCGCCCGATTGGCGCGGGTTATGGAAGATACCCTGCTGCAAAATGGCGAAACCTCGCAGGCCACGCGCGAGGCGGTCCAGGAAGCGTTTGGACTGACCGCGATGAATTTATCCTACGCCACCATTGGCGACCTGTGCGCGCTGCTACGGGTACAACTGGATGGCAACGAGCTGCTGCCACTCTGGGAATTGCTGGAGCAGTCCTGGTTCGAGCGACCCGGCGTTCGTTCCGCGACCCTGGACGGCGGTAATCGCTTTCTGGTGGCCGGCGATCACGCCCATACCCCGTTTTACACCTTCGACGACTGGGCACAGTTCGGACCGGGTCGTGCCCTGCCGACGGCGGAACTGGGAGCGGGTTACCGGCGTTGGGCACACTTGCAACGGCAATATTCACTGGCGTTGGAAGCCTACGGACTGCATGTACGCTGGGTGCTGGCCAACCCGCAACTGGAGGCAGTGCTGGCCACCGCGGATGGCGAGGCAGCGCTGCCGGCATTTCGAGAAATCCCCTGCTTGTCGGGGGATTATCTGGTCGAGGCGATTTTTCAGAACGACAACGAGCACCCGGAACGGCGGATGTCGATCACCAATCAGGCCGACTCGGAGTTAGGCACTCTGGCCTATACGGTCACTACCCTGGACGATAACGGGCAATTGCTGCGGTTGGAGCATCACTACCCGCTGCGACCGCAGGGCTTGAATGCGATCATCGATCGGTTGATCCAACGCTGTGACGAACAGGACGTCGAGCGACAGGTCCTACATCCAGGGCGGCTACTGTACTCGGAAAGTGGGCGAAATTTGCGGGCCGCGACCGTCGCCGACCTGCCGGCATCGACGGAGCGGCTGCATTAGCAGGGTGGGAACGACCGATAAGCCACTGCGTCATCGGCCCTGTCCCGTGACGGGAAAGAGTCCGAGCGCGGGAAAAGCATTTCAATAATGCGCCACCCGGGTCGTGCCGTCATAACCGATCAACACCCGTACCCGGTCGCCGGGATAAAACGGCTCATCGGCCGCCTGGGTGACAGCCACCATCCGCCCGTTATCCAATTGGACGGTGATTTCCAGACCTGGCTGCCGGGTCGCGTTCTCTTCGATCGCCGAGCCGGCCAACCCGCCCAGCACCGCTCCGCCGATGGCGCCGGCCACTTGGCCCCGACCCCTGCCGATGGTGCTACCGGCCACGCCGCCCAAGGCCGCGCCGCTCACCGCGCCCACGCCGCTCTTGGTCCCCTCAATCAAAACCTGGCGGACGCTCTCCACATAGCCCAAGCGCACCTCCTGGGCCTCGCGGGCCTGACTACGGCTATAGGCACCGCCGGACATACTGGCCGGACAACCGCTCAACACCAGGCCCGCCGCCAATACCACCGCCACAGTCGCTGTCGTCTTCATCAATCGCATCGTCCACCTCGTCGCACATCGGCATTGTTCGAATTGAAATAAGTTGGGCATTATAGCCAAACCCACCGGTCAACATAGTCCGCATAGCCAAACCCACCGGTCAACATAGTCCGCGACACTGAATCGCGTCTGAACTGCTCGCCGCCATCCTATCCCACACCACCGTGCAACGCCGCCCCTTCCCAGCCATCCCACCACCAGCCCGGCGTGACGCCTTGGCCGGCATCCTGCTGACGCTGATGATCGCCGCCTCGGTCGCGCCGGGCGTGTCGCTGCTGCTCGCCGGGCTACTGGGTTGGGCCGCCGCCCTGCTGCTGAGTTACCGGCTGGGCCGACGGCAGCGCATTCAAAGCGCCTGGTTGATCGGACTCGGCGGCGCCGGCATCGCCTGGGGCACGCTGCACGGCGAGCCATTCAAGGCAAGCCCGATATTCGCCGGCAATCAGGGACTGGTCAGCTTGCTGGCGGCGGTGTCGTTCCTGCGCCTGGTGGCCCGACCGGGAGGAATGGATCTCGATCTACCCGCGCCGCGCGGTCGAAAAGCCTTATGGCGAACCCTGCTCGGCGTGCATCTGTTCGGCGCGGTGATCAATCTATCCACCGTGGTCATTTTGGGCGACCGGATGGCCACTCGCGGGCGCCTGGGCAAACGCCGGGCGCTGGCGCTGGCGCGGGGCTTCGCGGCGGCGGCGTTCTGGTCGCCGTTTTTTTCGGCCATGGCCGCCGCGCTGACCTACGCGCCGGGCGCGCGACTGGGCATCGTGGTGCTGGCGGGCCTGCCGATGGCCGCGCTCGCGCTCTGGCTGACTGCCCGCGATATCGATCCCGAAAACCCCAAGCTCGGCGCACCATTCATCGGTTACCCGATGCGTTTCAGCGCCTTGTGGATTCCCGGCCTATTGGTGCTCATCGTGCTGACCGTCCACGCTTTGGTGCCGGACTGGTCGATCCTGGCCATCATCGCCTTCAGCGCACCGCTGTTGACGATTCTGATTCTGATCGCGCAACGGGGATTCGATGCCTGGCCTCCACTCAAGGAGCACATCGCGCGAGGGCTGGCCAGCACGGTCAACGAACTGGCGCTGTTCCTGGCGGCGGGTGTGCTGGCGGCGGGGCTGATCAGCGTGACCGGATCGCTGGGCGATTGGTTGCCGTTCGAGCGCTTCGGGGCGCCGCAGGCCAGCCTGCTGCTCATCGTCATGGTTGGCGCCGCCGCGCTGGGCGTACACCCGGTCATCGCCATCGCCAGCTTCGGCGTCTGGTTGGCGCCGCTGCATCCCGAACCCAACCTGCTGGCGATCACCTTGCTGATGAGTTGGGCCATCGGCGTGCCGGCCAATCCGCTGTCCGGTCTGCATCTGATGATGCAAGGCCGCTATGGGATCGACGGCTACGCCTTCCTACGCTGGAACGCCGGCTACGTCCTGAAATGTCTGGGGGCGGCCATCGCGTTGCTGCACGTTTATGCGGCGCTGCTGGGAACCTGAGGCGACAGCAGCGGGTTCTCGAAACGATCGCCCGCGTTCCAATGGATATCTCAAGGCAGCAACAGGTCGCCACCTTCCATATGCAGCACTTCCACCCGCCAGCCGACCAGCAACACACTCCCGACCTGACGGTGCTGGCCGGTATCGGTGAACTCGAACACGTACAGCCGCTCCAGCTTGAGCCGGCCATCGCGGTCGCGCCGCAGCCACAACCGCTCCAGCGCCACGGTATCGTCCAACAACTGCACGTTACTCTGCCGGCAGGCATGGGAACTGGCGGTGCGGGCCTGTTCGCGAGCACCGAGGCTATCGCGCCAGAACCACAGGCCAACCCCCATCACCGCGAGTATGCCGATCAGTGTCGTAAAGCTCATATCAGTGGGTCATCCCGCAAAAGAAAATGCGCTGGGTGAAATGGGGCCACCCCGCGGACGGCCGGAGGATCGAATCAAAATTATGCGCTATCCGTTTTCGTGTACCCCCATCTCTCCAACCACGCCGCGCGAATACCAAGCGTTGGCTGACGAGATTTCGGCTTCTGTTGGTTTACTGGCTCGGTCAGGTCCATGAGTCTCATTTTTATGCTTTCTCATTGTGCTTTTTCGTACTCTATCGCGGATCGAGTTCAGAGTTCACGCAATCCTCATGCTCATCAATACCAGTGAACTATGCCGCTCTCTGGAAATCCTGCGACCAACCACGTGGCAGCATGGATGCGCCAAAGAATAAAAGATTTTATTATACAATAAGTTGAATATCTTGATCAAAACAACAACTAAGGAAAACCCACGGCATGAAAATCTCCACCATTCTCGATCATATCGACAGCGGGCACATGGCGCTGCCGGAATTCCAACGCGGTTATGTGTGGAACCGCGATCAGGTCCGTGGGCTGTTCACCTCGCTCTACCGCCGCCATCCGGTGGGCGGTCTACTGGTCTGGGCAACGGAATCCAAGACGGCCACGCATCGCGGCGATGGGCCACTGGCCGCTGGGGTGGTGAAGCTACTGCTCGATGGCCAACAACGCATCACCTCGCTTTACGGGGTGGTACGCGGCAAGCCACCAAAGTTTTTCGATGGCAATACCCAAGCGTTCTCTACCCTGCGCTTCCACCTCGACTTGGAAATCTTCGCCTTTTACCAACCGGTGAAGATGCAGGACGATCCGCTTTGGATCGATGTCACCGAATTGATGAAGCGAGGCACCGCTGGACTGGGCGAGTTCGTGACTCGCTTGAGTGCGCGACCCGAGCTAGTCGCCAAGGTAGGGGATTATGTGGGCCACCTGAGCCGTCTGCTCGGCATCACGGATATTGATCTCCACATTGAGGAAGTCACCGGTACCGACAAGACGCTGGATGTCGTTGTGGATATCTTCAACCAGGTGAACAGCGGCGGTACCAAGCTTTCGAAGGGCGATCTCGCCCTGGCAAAGATTTGCGCCGACTGGCCCGAGGCCCGCGATACCATGAAGACGAAACTCAAGGAGTGGGCCAAGGCCGATTACCACTTCAACCTCGACTGGCTACTCCGCTCAGTGAACACCGTACTCACCGGTGAAGCCAAATTTCAGTACCTACACGAGAAGAGCGCGGAGGAGGTTCAGAACGGCCTGGAACGGGCCAACAAACACATCGACACCTGTTTGAACCTGATTAGCGGACGTCTGGGACTCGACCATGATCAAGTGTTCTTCGGCCGCTTCGGCGTGCCCGTCATGGTGCGATACCTTGACCAATGCAGCGGACCGCTGGACGAGAAGGAGCGTGACAAACTCCTATTTTGGTTCGTGCAGGCGGGGATGTGGGGCCGATTCTCGGGATCAACCGAGTCATTCATCGACCAAGACTTAGCCGCGCTTGAAGGGGTCGGTGGTGGGCTCGACCGATTGCTGGAGCAGTTGCGGTTGTGGCATGGCGGTCTACGGATCGAAGCGGGCCATTTCACCGGCTGGAGCCTCGGCGCCCGGTTTTATCCGGTGCTCTACCTGCTCACGCGCATGGGTGAAGCGCGGGATTGGGGTACCGGCCTGCCGCTCAAGGCTTGTCTCCTCGGCAAGATGAGCCGCTTGGAAGTGCATCACATCTTTCCGAAGGCGCAACTCTACAAACGCAACTTCAAGCGCCCGGAGGTCAACGCCTTGGGTAATTTTTGCTTTCTAACCAAGGATACGAATCTCGACATCAGCGCCCGCTTGCCGGAGCAGTATTTCGTGACGGTCGAGGAAGCACATCCCGGCGCCTTGACCTCCCAGTGGATTCCCGCCGATCCGGCGCTCTGGAAAATCGAGAACTACCTGGAATTCCTCGAAGCCCGCAAGGCGTTACTCGCCGCAGAAGTCAACCAACGGATGGAAGAACTGCTTCACGGCGACACGCGCTGGCTAGCTGGCCCCGCAGCGATAGCACCCGTCAGTATTTCCGTCGGTAGCGGTATCGCAAGCGAGGCCGAGGAGGCAGAACTCGAACCGCTCAATGGTTGGATGGAGGCGCACGACCTGCCTCGCGGTGTGCTGGCCTACGATTTCACCAATGCCGCGACTGGCGAACAGAAAGCCATTTTCGATTTGGCTTGGCCCAATGGTATCCAGGAGGAACTGAGCCAACCGGTCGCGGTTCTGCTGAACGAAAGCAACGAGATCCTGGTTATCGCCAGTCAGGCTGGATTCCGATGCTTCACAACTATTGAGGAGTTCAAGCGGTACGTGGAAACGGAGATTCTCGTGGCGACCGCGAGCGCATGACCACCGCCGGGCCAGACCACGGCCATGAGTACGTCGGCCAAGCGAGCGCTCTACAACAATCTGGGTCAGATGGATCGGGGTGGTGCAAGTCAACCTGGTGGACCCCTGGCGTGGTCATTCGGTGAAGACTAGCTCCACCCACAGGCCAGCATTTCGAGCTATGGGCTGGATGCTATACTGGCGTTCCTGCCCCCCGGTGGGCATCGCCGCCGTAATGCGTGGCCATAGCGCAAATTCAATTATTAAATAATATAAAACAGTCAGTTAAAATTTTCATGAAAATCGCGAGCTGGAATGTCAACTCCCTGAAGGTGCGCCTGCCGCAGGTGTTGGACTGGCTGCGCGAGCGGCAACCCGACATCCTGGCCTTGCAGGAAACCAAGTTGACCGATCCCGATTTTCCGACACTCGATATCGCCAGCGCCGGCTATCAAGCCGCTTTCGCCGGTCAGAAAACCTACAACGGCGTGGCGGTGCTCAGCCATCTGCCTCTCGGCGAGACCGTCGCCGACCTGCCGGGACTGGACGATCCGCAACGGCGGGTATTGGGCACGACCGTCGGCGGGGTGCGCGTCATCAATCTCTACGTTCCCAACGGTCAATCCGTCGGTTCCGACAAATACGCCTACAAGCTGAACTGGCTGGACAAACTGGCGCAATGGCTGGAAACCGAACTGGCCCACCATCCGCGCTTGATCGCGCTGGGCGATTTCAACATCACGCCGGAAGACCGCGACGTGCACGATCCCGCCGCCTGGGCCGGGCAAATATTATGCAGCGACGCCGAGCGCGCCGCATTCCAGCGACTGCTGGATCTGGGCCTTCAGGACGCGTTTCGACGGTTTCCACAGGAAGAAAATACCTTTAGCTGGTGGGATTACCGCGCCGCCGGCTTCCGTCGCAATCTGGGACTGCGCATCGACCATCTCCTGATCAGCCCAGCGCTGGCCGCGACCTGCACCGCCTGTTGGGTGGACAAAGCCCCGCGCCGGCTGGAGCGCCCGTCCGATCACGCCCCGGTGATCGCCGAATTCGACCTTGAACTCCACTGAACCGAGTCCTCATGGAACATCATCCCCGTAACGTACTGGTGACCGGCGGCGCCGGTTTCATCGGCTGCAATTTCGTCCGCCACCTGCTGGCGACCGAGCCGGACGCCCGCATCGTCACCCTTGACCTGCTAACCTACGCCGGTTCGCTGGACAACCTGCGCGAGCTGCCCGATTCCGCCCGGCATACCTTCGTTCAAGGCGACATCTGCGACCGGCCGCTGGTGGATCGGCTGTTGCGCGAGCACGCCATCGACACCATCGCCCACTTCGCCGCCGAAAGCCATGTGGACCGATCCATCACCGGCCCGGCAGCCTTCGTCCAAACCAATCTGGTCGGCACCTTCACGCTGCTGGAGGCCGCTCGCGGGGCATGGCTGGAGGGGGGCAAAACCGCCGAGCATTGCCGCTTCCACCACATTTCCACCGACGAAGTCTACGGCACGCTCAAGCACGGCGATCCACCGTTCAGCGAAACCACGCCCTACGCGCCCAACTCGCCCTATTCCGCCTCCAAGGCCGGCTCCGATCATCTGGTGCGAGCCTATTTTCACACCTACGGCCTGCCGGTGGTCACCACCAACTGCTCCAACAATTACGGCCCCTACCAGCATGGCGAGAAATTCATTCCCACCGTGATTCGCTCCTGCCTGCTGCAACGGCCGATTCCGGTGTACGGCGACGGCAGTAACATTCGCGACTGGCTGTATGTCGAAGACCATTGCCGAGGCATCGACGCGGCGATCCGGCGCGGCAAGCTGGGCGAAACCTACAACATCGGCGGCGACAACGAATGGGCGAACATCAACATCGCCAAGCTGATCTGCGCGCTGCTGGATCAACGCCGACCGGAACACGCCCCGCACGAGCGGCTGATCACCTTCGTCGCCGACCGGCCCGGTCACGACTGGCGCTATGCCATCGACCCTCGCAAGATGAGCGAAGCACTGAGCTGGCGGCCGGCGGAAACCTTCAACACCGGCATCGCCAAGACCGTGGACTGGTACCTGAAACGGCACGCCACCGACCCCGCCTGGGGCGGCATGACCGGAGAATAGAGAGAAATCATGCCTCATTCCGCCTTCGAACACCTGCGTAGCCATCCCGTTCCCGCCCTGCGAGTGGAGTTTCAGGAATATCGCCACCGCGCCACCGGTGCCCGGCATCTGCATCTGGCCGCCGACGATCCGCACAACGCCTTCATGGTCGCCTTCCTTACCGTGCCCCAGGATTCGAGCGGCGTGGCGCACATTCTCGAACACACCGCCCTGTGCGGCAGCCGGCGCTACCCGGTGCGCGACCCGTTCTTCATGATGATCCGTAGGTCGCTCAACACCTTCATGAATGCCTTCACCAGCAGCGACTGGACCGCCTACCCCTTCGCCAGCCAGAACAAAAAGGACTTCAACAACCTGCTGGATGTCTACCTGGATGCCGCGTTCTTCCCGTTGCTCGACGAGCGCGACTTCGCCCAGGAAGGCCACCGGCTGGAATTCGCCCAAGCCGACGACCCCCACTCGGAGCTGCTGTTCAAGGGTGTGGTGTTCAACGAAATGAAGGGTGCGATGAGTTCGCCGGTGCAACGGCTCGGCCAGGAACTGCAACATCGGTTGTTCCCAACCATCACCTATCACCACAACAGCGGCGGCGACCCCGAGGCGATTCCCCGCCTCACTCACGAACAGCTCAAGGCTTTCCACGCCCGCCATTATCACCCCTCGAACGCGATCTTCCTGACCTACGGCGACATTCCCGCCGCCGAGCATCAGCAACGTTTCGAGGCGCAAGCACTCAATCGTTTCCAGGCGCTGTCCCTAAACTTGGCCATTCCCGACGAGCGCCGCTACTCCGCGCCGCTCGCTGATCTCACCCACTATCCCCTGGACGACGCCGAAGACCTGAGCGACCAGACTCACGTCGTGCTGGGCTGGCTGCTGGGACCGATCACCGACCCACTGGCGACGTTGCGCGCGCACCTTTTGAGCGATGTGCTGCTGGACAACAGCAGCTCGCCGCTGCGCAATGCCCTGGAAACCTCGGAACTGGGCGCCGCGCCCTCGCCGCTGTGCGGCTTCGACACCGCCACCCGCGAAGCCACCTTCGTTTGCGGGCTGGAGGGTTCCAACCTCGAACACGCCGAAGCCGTCGAGGCCTTGGTGTTCCAGGTACTGCAACAGGTCGCGGCCGATGGCGTACCGCAAGAGGCGGTGGACGCCGCCCTGCACCAACTGGAACTGAGCGAACGGGAAATCACCGGCGATGGCTTTCCTTATGGCCTGCACTTGCTGATGGAAGCGTTGACGCCAGCCATTCACGGCGCGGACCCACTGCCGGCGCTGGACAGCAATCCGCTACTGGAGCAGTTGCGGGTGGAAAGCCGCGACCCGGAATTCATCCCGCGTCTGGTTCGGCAATTGCTGTTGGATAACCCGCACCGGGTGCGGCTGACCATGGCCCCGGACGCGACGCTGAGCGCGAAACAGACGATGATGGAACGGGAACGGCTGGCCGCGATCTGCGCGGCGCTGACCGAGACCGACCAGGTCTGTCTGGTCGAACAGGCACACATCCTGGCTGAGCGCCAACAGCGTCAGGACGATCCCGAGCTGTTGCCCAAGGTGGGACTGGAAGACGTGCCGCCGGATCTGAAAATCGCCGAGGGTATCGTTCGACCGGTCGGCGCGCTGCCCGCCACCTGGTACGCGCAGGGCACCAATGGCATGGTGTATCTGCAAGCCGTGCTCGATCTGCCGGCGCTGGCCCCCGAGGAACTGGACCTGCTGCCGCTGTTGTGCGCTTGCCTGCCCGAGGTCGGCAGCGCCGGACGCGATTACCGCGCCACCCAGGCCCGACAGGCGGCGGTTACCGGCGGCATCAGCGCCCGCGCCAACGTGCGTGGGGGGGTGGACAACGTACACCGAGTCAAGGGCGTCCTGGTCCTGGCCGGCAAGGCGTTGGCCCGCAATCAGGCCGCGCTGTCCGAGTTATTGTGGGAAACGCTGACCCGTTCCCGCTTCGACGAACTGCCCCGACTACGGGAATTGGTCGCCCAAATGCGCGCCCATCGCGAGGAAGCGATCACCGATCACGGGCACATGCTGGCGCTGGCCGCCGCTAGCGCCGGCTTGAGTCCGACGGCGGCGCTCAACCATCGCTGGGATGGCTTACAGGGTTTGCGGGACCTCAAGGCGCTGGACGATACGCTGGACGACCCCACCGCGCTGGCCGCCTTCGCCGCGCGGCTGGAGCGACTGCGCGACCGTTTGCAACACGCGCCCCGGCAACTGCTGGCCGTCAGCGAAGCCGAACGACAGGACGACATCGCGGCGGCGCTGGCGACTCACTGGCGCGAAGGCACGACCGGCGCGATCGAACCGTTCGCGCTGGCCATGCCGGAGGCATCGCCGGCCCGGCAGGGGTTCAGCGTCAATACCCAAGTCAACTTCTGCGCCAAGGCCTACCCCACCGTCGCGCCCAACCACCCCGACGCTCCGACGCTGCATGTGCTGGGCGATTTCCTGCGCAACGGCTACCTGCATCGGGCCATCCGCGAACAGGGCGGCGCTTACGGCGGCGGCGCCGGCTACCATCCCGACAGTGGCGCATTCCGCTTCTACTCTTACCGTGATCCCCGACTGGCGGACACACTGGCCGATTTCGACCGAGCACTGGACTGGCTGCGTACCTACGATCATCCCGCCCGGACGCTGGAGGAAGCGATTCTCGGCGTCGTCGCCGCCATCGACAAACCCGGTTCCCCAGCCGGCGAGGCCATCAGCGCCTTCTTCGGCATCCTGTTCGACCGTACCCCGGAACAGCGCCGCGCCTATCGGCAACGGGTGCTGGCGGTCACACTGGACGACCTCAAGAGAGTGGCGACACGCTACCTGCAACCGGAACAGGCTCGTTGCGCGGTATTGAGCAACGCGCGGACATTGGCGGAACAACGAGATTTCACTGTCGTCGCGGTTTGAGAGTGACCCATTTGCCGATAGATTGAATTCAGAATGCGCAAACCGACCGCACCTTCACGCACTCGCCTCGATGATCTGAGCACCGGCGAACTGATCGCCCGTGGCGAAAGCCTGCTGTCGGCCCGCAACTACCGGGATGCCATCGACGTCTACAAGCTGCTGCTGAAACGCGAGCCGCAGGCCGAGGCCGGCTGGCGCGAATCGCTGGCCGCAGCCTATCTGGAGCGGGCCAGGGAGCTGGCCGGCAAGGCCATGCACCGCGAAGCCGCCGTACTCTGGGAGAACATTCCCAGCCTCTGCGGTCAGTCGCCGCAACCCGAACTATACGTCGGCTGGCTGCTTCACAGCGGCCAGTATGCCAAGGCGGTGCGCGTGTATGCCGACCACGCGGCCGTGCTAACCGGCGCCGGCGAACTGGAAACCCTGCTCGCCGCGCTAGCCCTGACCGGGCAAAAGGACGTGTTGCAAGCCCTGCCCCAGGACGCGCCAACACGCCGGCAACTGACCGCCACCCAGAACGCACTGCGCGCCTACACCCGGGGCGAAAGCGAAGAAGCCGTGCGCGAATGCCTGCAACACATCCCGATCCGCTCGCCCTACCGGGACCTACGCCAAGCGCTTGCCGCGCTGCTCAAGCTGGAAACCGATCCGGCCGGCGCCACGGCGCTGGTCGACCGCATTCCCACAACCTCGCCCTACCATGGCTTGGCCGAAATCGTCCGCGCCTGCGCCGCCGCCGAACCGCTGCGGACGCTGCCGGCACTCGATCCCCCCTCGCGCGAAATCGCCATTAACCTGCTCGGTCTGGAGCCGCGCCAGATCAAACTGCTCAAGGAATGGGCGCGGCTGGGCGCGGCTCCCAGCGACAAGGCGATCTTCGGTTTCATCACCGCCAACCTCGCGGCGCTGGATCGGGATCAGGCTCGCCGCGCCAGCCTGGCGCTGCTACCGGCCTACCCGCCGGGCCTGGCAATTCACGTCAAGCTGTTCGGACCCTTGCCTCCGTATCAGTCACAGCGCCTGCAAGCCCTGAAAGCGGAGCGGGATGGCGACCTGCAAAGCGTCCTGCATCACTGGCGCGCCTGCGCCGACCTGCTGGCTCAGGACACCGCCGACCCGGATAACCGGCTGATGGCGGCGCTGGTCCTGCGCCACTTGGCGCGACTGTTGGCAGAAAACCCTCCGCCCTGGTTCGTGGAGGCACGGGCCGAGGATCTTCTGGCGGACAGCCTGCAACTGGACCCGGACGACCGCGACACCTACCTGCAACTGGCAAAGCTGCACCAGGACGCCGGCAACGACAAGGAATACCACCAATGGGTAGAGCGCGCGGTCAAGCAGTTTCCCGACGATCCCCAGGTGCTGCTGGCCGCCGTGGCGACCGCCACCGCCCGCAAAGCCTACAAAAAAGCCGCCGGTTTCGCCGCGCGGGTGCTGGAACTGGACCCGATCAACAGCAAGGCCCGCCACATACTGCTCAATTCCCATCTGGCCCACGCCCGTAAGCAGATTCTGGCCGGCAAGCACGAACTGGCGACCAGGGAACTGGACAGTGCCGCGCAACTGGAGCGCGACAGCGCCCGCAGCGGCGTGGTCGAAATCAATCGGGGCCTGCTGGCTTTCACCCAGCGCCAGCGCGAGCGCGCCAGGCAGTGGCTGCGCGAAGGCACCCGTATCGTCGGCAACCCGCTGCTGACCCGGCTGCGGCTGACGGTGGAAGCTTCTCGCCTGCGGCTGGAACCATCCCTGTTCCTGCGCGATCTCGAACTTGGCGATCCCGGCAAATTTACTGTCGACCGTACCGATCTGCTGGCCATGGTTCAAATGCTCGGCATGTATCGGGAAGAAGGCGTCGAAGATCTCGGCGCGGCGCTGGATGGCTTGGTAAAACCACTGAAGCGAGCGATCAAGGCGCTGAGCGCCGAAGATGATCTACTGTCGGTCTGCGAATGCCTGCACCAGGGACCGCACCAAAAGCTACTGGAATACGCCGCGACGCACGCGCTCGACGGCCACCCTGAACGACCGCCGTTCGTCTACTTTCAGATCTTCGGCCGCGCCGAGGGCAATCTCAATCGAGTTAAGGATCGCGACTACCAGCGACTCGAAGACGCCCACGAACGTGCCGCCGCCACCAAGGATCACCGCGCCAAGCTATTGATCGAGCGTTTCCTCGACCAGGATCTATTCCACCTGCCCCGACCCCGGCCAGGATCGGCGCCTCACACCGACATGGACCAACTAGGTGAGATTCTGGAGCAGTTGCCGCCGCCGCTGCGCGACCGACTACTGGGTGAGCTCATGGATGAACTGCCGATCGACGCCGACAATCTGCCACCCGAAGCGCGCAAGGTGTTCCTGAAAGCCCTGCTGTCGGGCGGTGGTAATCTTGCGGATTTTCTCGATTCATCCGACTTTCCCCTCCCTTCGCCGGACCGAAGCCGGCGTAAGAAACGCCGGAGCTGACCATGCCCAATCCGTTCACCGTGCTGGGCGTCGCCGAGACCGACGACGACGACACCATCAAGAAAGCCTACCTGCAACAGGTGCGTGAACATCCGCCGGAACGAGACGCCGACCGATTTCAGACGATCCGCGCCGCCTACGAAGCGATCAAGACCAGTCGGGACCGCCTGAGCTATCGGCTGTTTCAATCGGAGAACCCGGACCTGACCGGACTGGTGGCGAGCGCCCTGCAAGCCGGTCCGCGCCGCCGCCCAAGCGAGCGACAATTACTGCAAGTTTTGCAAAACCACCTGACCGGCCCGAAATAAAGACTCTCGACCATGGATGCCGCACGCAAAGAGCAATTGCTGGAGCGTTTTCGCACCTATCTCGACACACTTCCCGAAATGGAAGCAACGGTGGAAGAACGCCGGCACACCGATCTCTATTCGCTGTTCGCCGAACTGGTGGCGCTGAAAAATGAGGTCAAGCTGGAATCACGCCAGGTCAAAACCACGTTGGAGGAATTCCGGGCGGTGTTCGAAACCCTGCGAACCAGCCAGAGTCAGCTCAGCGACGAACTGGACCACGCTCGCGGCGCGCTGCTCGAACAGCGGCGGGCAGCGTTAAAACCGGTGTTACTGGAGCTGCTGGAGCTGCGCGACCGCCTCGAAGCCGGCCTGCATGCCCTGCAAAACCACCGTCTCTCGCCGCTGGGCCGGCTGTGTCGGCGGGAACAGGCGCTACTGCATGCAGTCGCTCAGGGTCAGGACATCAGCCTGCGCCGGCTGGACCAGATCCTGAACACCCAGCAGGTCAGCGCTCTCGCCACCCAGGGTCGACCGCTTGATCCGCACACCATGCGCGCCGCCGAGCTGGACCGGCGGTCTGACCTGGCCAACGGCATCGTCACCGAGGAACTGCGTAAGGGCTATACCTGGCAAGGCGAATTGCTGCGACTGGCGGAAGTCAAGGTCAACCGCCAACCGGAATCCGTCACCAGCACCGACGCACCAAGCGCCGACGACCCATTGCACTGAACCTGAGTGGAAACCCAACATGGCTGAAAAAATCATCGGCATCGATCTGGGCACCACCAACTCCGAAGTCGCGGTGGTGGACAATGGCCGCGTTACCGTCATCGACATTACTTCCGGCCATCCGATTCTGCCCTCCTTCGTCGGCCTGGCCGATGACGGCGCGATTCTGGTGGGCGAACCGGCCAAGAACCAGTACGTGCTCTATCCGGAACGCACCATCAAATCCATCAAGCGGCGGATGGGCGGCCCCAACCGAGTCGAACTGGGCGAGGCCACCTATACCCCGCAAGAAATCTCCGCCATCATCCTGCGGCGGCTGAAGGACATCGCCGAGGCATACCTGGGTGAACCGGTCCGCAAGGCGGTGATCACCGTGCCAGCCTATTTCTCCGACGCCCAGCGTCAGGCCACCCGCGAGGCCGGCGAGATCGCCGGACTGGAGGTGGCGCGGATCATCAACGAGCCAACCGCCGCCGCCCTGTCCTACGAAGCCAACCATCAGGGCCATAAAAAAGTGCTGGTCTACGATCTGGGCGGTGGCACCTTCGACGTATCGGTGGTCGGCATCGAAGACAACGTGGTCGAAGTGCTGGCCAGCCACGGCAATAACCATCTCGGTGGCGATGACTTCGATGCCAAGATCGTCGAGCATGTCGTCGAACATCTCAAGGAACAGAACATCGATCCGACCGAATCGCGTAAGGCCATGGCTCGCATCACCCGGGCGGCGGAAACCGCCAAGATCGCGTTGTCCGACCAGCCCTACACCCGCATCGAGGAGGAGTACCTGCTGGAACGCGACGGCACTCCGGTCAATTTGGCGCTGGAACTGTCCCGGAACGAGTACGAGGACATGATCGCCGGCCACATCGACGAAACCCTGGAGGCGGCGCACATCGCCCTGAAAGGGGCCAACCTGACCGTTTCCGACATCGACGAGGTACTGCTGGTGGGCGGCGCCACCCGCACTCCCTTGATCACCCAACGCCTGGAGGAGGATCTCGGACTGACGGTGCGGGCCGAAGTCAACCCCGACCTGTGTGTCGCCGCCGGCGCCGCCATCCAGGCCGGCATGCTGGCCGGCGAGACCGTCACGGCGGTGCTGGTGGACATCACCCCCTACACCTTCGGCACCAGCGCCCTGAGCGAGCTGAACGGCATGCCCTACCCCTTTACCTATGTGCCGATCATCCACAAGAACACGCCGATTCCGGTCACCAAAAGCGACGTGGTCTATACCCTGCGCGACCGGCAGGAAACGGTGCTAGTGCATGTCTATCAAGGCGAGGAGCCGGATGCCTTGAACAACATTGAGCTCGGGCAATTTTTCGTGGAGAACCTGAGTAAAGTACCAGCGGGCAACCCGATCATCATTCAGTTCTCCCTCGATCTGAACGGCATCATGAACGTATCGGCGCGGGAGAAAAAAACCGGCCTGGAAAAATCGATCCGCATCGACAACGTGCTCTCCCGTTTCCAGGAAGGGGAACTGGAAACCGCGCGTGCGCGGGTCGATGCCCTGTTCGCGGACGAGGGCAAGCCCACCGAGACGACGACGGGCGCGACCGATCACCAACTCACCGTCCAGGCGCGGGCGCTGGTGGAAAAGGCCGAGCGGCTGCTGGACAGCGCCACCGAGGACGACCGCGAGGAAATGATCAATCTGATCGAGCACGTCAAGGATGCGCTGGCCAACAACGATTTCCCTGCCCTGTCCGAACCGATGGCCGTGCTGTCGGACATCCTGTTTTATCTGGAGTCGTGATGGAGCGCTGCCCAGTCTGCCGCGCCCGCTTCAAGGACGAACCGGTCTGTTATCGCTGCGGCGCGGATTTGAGCGTACTGCTAGCCATAGAAGCCGAAGTCGCCGCGCTGGAACAACAGGCCGTGGTCCTGTTGGGAACCGGCGCGTGGATCAAGGCACACCGGACGGCCGAGCGCATACTAGCGCTGCAATCCAGCCCACTGGCGGCGGCGGTGTTGAATCTCAGCCGCCAGGAATTAATCGCCAGTGAAGTTCAGGCATTGGAGCAGCGACCGTTGCCGTAAACCAGGCCGAACCGCTCCGGTCCGGGCATCCACCACTTTACGGACCCGCCATGCCCGAGGTATGGCGCTTTGCGCCGGCTTGGATTAACCTTATAAAAAACAGGCCGATAATCCCCGACCAATCCTCTTCGAACCAAGCCACGCCACATCGTTACCCACCAGAACAGCCACCATGGAAATTTTCGTTTATCACACCCCCGATCAAGTCCCCGACATAGATAAAGAGGCTCGTAAGGGTGGCCTCACGCTCGATCTGCCGGCCTGCGCCATCGTCATCGATGTGCTGCGCGCCACCACCACCATGGCGACCGCGCTGGAATCGGGCGCGGAGGCCATTCAGGTCT
>DAOTGT010000040.1:0-22196 GCA_035447285.1 Candidatus Competibacter sp. | reverse complement strand
AACGGAACAGACGATCCGGCGATTGGCTGCCGAGTTGGGAGAAGACGTGGATGTGCTTCTAGCTGCGGCGGGCCAGATCTCCAGCGATATCCGAGAAATCATCGTCCAGCGGCCCTTGTTGTTCACCGAATTGATCCGAGGCCTCAACGACCTCACCGATCAGGACTTGGCCGTCCTGGTGGAAAGGGTACGCAACGGTAATAGGTAAACTCATCCGCATCGGGCCGCGGCCATCGGCCCGCATCCAAGATTAGGCGGAATCCAAACCAGGGTCCAGGTCACCCAGCCGCGCGTGCGACCCGGCGCGGCGGGCGAATGGTAAAGTCGCGAAAGACTGTGGCGTAAATCGCCGCTCGCGGCCATAATTCCAGCGCGCCAGCACGGTTACGCTGGTTTTCCCGCCCGCCCCAATCCGTCCGCTATGCAGTCCGAATTCGTCAGCAGCCTGTTCGAATGGGTCGCCGCTCACCCCGGCTGGATGAGTACCGTGATTTTCCTGACCGCGATGGCCGAATCCTTGACCATCGTCGGCATCATCATCCCCGGCGCTCTGGTCATGTTCGGTCTGGGCGCGTTGATCGGTCTCGGTCACCTGGAATTCTGGTCGGCCTACTGGTGGTCGACTTGGGGCGCCATTGTCGGCGATGCCATCAGTTTTTGGATCGGCCGGGTGTTCCACCAGAGTATCCGCCAAGTTTGGCCGTTCGCCAAACACCCCGAAATGATTGCCCGCAGCGAGGCATTCTTCCGCAAGCACGGCGGCAAGGGCGTGCTGTTCGGGCGTTTTTTTGGCCCCGTGCGCGGCACCATTCCCACCGTGGCCGGCATGATGGACATGACTTGGCGCAATTTCATGATCGCCAACGTCATATCGGCGGTACTGTGGGCGCCCGCCTACCTGATTCCCGGCATGGCATTCGGCGCATCCCTGGACATCGCCTCGCGAGTGGCGGGGCGACTGGCGGCGCTGATCCTGATCGTCGCCGTGCTGCTATGGGTGACCACATGGCTGGTCACCCACGCGGCGCGACTGTTTCAGGCCCACGCCACCGACTGGTTGCAACGATTTCATGCCTGGAGCCGAGGCCGACGCTTCATCGGGCCGATCAGCGCCTCCCTGCTGGACCCGACCCAGGGCGAACTGCGTGGCTTGGCGACGCTGGCGGTGCTGCTGCTGGGTGGAGTGGTACTGGTCAGCCTCAGCCTGAGCGCCGCCGGCCGCCAGTTGCCGAGCGGCCTCGACCAAAGCCTGTCTCATTTCTTTCAGGAACTGCGCACGCCATGGGCCGACGCCCTGATGGTATTCACCGCCGAACTGGGCGACTATCAGGTGATGCTACCGGTCAGCCTGGTCGTGTTCGGCTGGCTGGTCTGGCGGCGCAACCATTCCGCGGCCTGGCACTGGTTGGCGGCGTTGTGCTTCGGCATGGCCACCAATCTGTTGTTCAAGTGGCTGCTGCCGGTATCCAGCCCCGTCGAAGTCGCGCAAGGCCTATCAGGCTATTCGTTTCCCTCCAGCCATGCGACGTTCAGTACCCTGATCTTCGGCTTTCTGGCCGTGCTGATCGCCCGGGAAATCCCGTTGACCCGTCGCTGGATCGTCTATCTGGCGGCGGCGTTTCTCATCGTGCCGATCGCCTTCGCCCGCTTGTATTTAGGCGCTCACTGGCTGACCGACACTTTGGCCGGTCTCTGTCTGGGATTGATTTGGGTGACCGTGCTCGGTATCGCCTACAACCGCCATCCCAAGGCGGCGGTCCAATGGCGCGGGCTACTGGCCTACAGCATGATCGCCCTGCTGGCGACCGGCATGCTGCACGTTGGATCCGATTACGGCGCCGACCTGCAACGCTACCAGCCCAAAACGACGCCGCTGGTGCTGACGCGAGAGCAATGGTGGATGGAGAGCTGGCGGGAACTGCCACAGCAGCGACTGGATTTCCGGGGCCACCGTCGACAGGACTTGGTGCTGCAATGGGCCGGCAGCCGCGAGGAACTGGAATCGCGACTGCGGACAGCGGGTTGGCAGCCGGCCCCCGACCTGGATTTGCGCGGCATGCTGCTGTGGCTGAACCCGCAAGTGGAACTGCGGGAATTGCCGGTCCTGCCGCAAACTCACGCTGGCCGGGAGGACGCGCTCGCGCTAGTGCGCTACGATGACCAGTCCAACGCGCGCTGGGTGCTGCGCTTCTGGGACATCGACGCACACTTGCGCGAGGGCGGCCTGCCGATCTGGATGGGTAGTCTGATCCGCCAGAAGAAGGAACCGCGGATGGGGCTGTTCACCTTTGCGGTGGACGATCCCCAAAGCCGCGCGCCGCGCGATCTGCTGGCGCCGGCCTGGCGGGGTTTGCGGACTCGGGTGGTCAACGGTGCCAATCCCCAGGAGCGCATCACCCTGATTGCCGATTGACGCGATCCGCCCCGGCGGATTCCCAACTTCTGTGAGAAAACGCAAATGTTGATGAAGATCGAAACTTCCTGTCTGTTGGCGGTCGATTTTCAGGAACGGCTGATGCCGGCGATCCATGATGCCGACCGCATCGTGGCCAACGGCGCGTGGCTGATCCAGATTGCCCAACGGCTCAACGTGCCGGTGTTGGCCTCGGAACAGTATCCGCGCGGACTGGGTCACACGGTGGCGGCGATCCGCGAACGGCTGCCGGCGGAGGCCTTCATGGAGAAGCTGCATTTCTCCTGCGCCGCCGAGCGGGACTGCATGCGGCGCATCGACGCCCTGGGACGCCAGCAAATCATCGTGATCGGGGCAGAGGCACACGTTTGCGTGTTGCAGACCGCGCTGGATTTGCGGGCGGCCGGCAGGGACGTCTATCTGGTCGCCGACGCCGTTTCTTCCCGGTCGCCGCGTGATGTCGAACTGGCACTGGAGCGGATGCGTGCCGAAGGCGTGCGGGTGGTCAGCCGCGAAATGGTGGTCTTCGAGTGGCTGCATCAGGCCGGCGACGACCGCTTCCGCGAGATCAGCCGCGAGTTCTTGCGCTAACCGTCTTCTCCCAGCCCATCCCTCCCCACCATGGCGAGGGAATATTCACGACACTTCTTGGGAAATCACACCATGGCTCGTGCTGAGTTTGCCATCCCGCGCCGTTCCCGCGTCACCGTCCGTATCGGCACCATCACGGTCGGCGGCGACGCGCCCATCGTGGTGCAGTCGATGACCAACACCGATACCGCCGACATCGCGGCGACCGCCGCCCAGGTGGCGGAACTGGCGCAAGCGGGTTCGGAACTGGTACGGATCACCGTCAACAACGAAGAGGCCGCCGCCGCCGTGCCGGCGATCCGTGAGCGCCTGGATGCGCGAGGCGTCTCCGTACCGCTGATCGGCGACTTTCACTTCAACGGTCACCGATTGCTGCGCAAATATCCGGCCTGCGCCAAATTGCTCGACAAATACCGCATCAACCCCGGCAACGTCGGCCGTGGCAAGAAAAAAGACGAGCAGTTCGCCACCATCGTCGAAATCGCCTGCCGGCATGACAAGCCGGTACGGATCGGGGTCAACTGGGGCAGTCTCGATCAGGAACTGGCGGCGCGGTTGATGGACGACAACGCCCACCTGCCGGAACCTCGACCCGCGAGCGAGGTCATGCACGAGGCGATGATCATCTCGGCGCTGGACAGCGCGGCGCGGGCCGAGGAGATCGGTCTGGGCCACGACCGAATCATCCTGTCGGTCAAGATGAGCGGGGTACAGGACCTGATAGCGGTCTACCGCAAGCTGGCGGCGCGCTGCGATTACCCGCTGCACCTCGGTCTCACCGAAGCCGGCATGGGCAGCAAGGGCATCGTCGCCTCCACCGCCGCGCTGGCGGTGCTGTTGCAGGAAGGCATCGGCGACACCATCCGCATCTCGCTCACCCCCGAACCGGGCGGCAGCCGTAGCCGGGAAGTGATCGTCGCCCAGGAAATCCTGCAAGCGATGGGGCTGCGCTCGTTCACCCCGGCGGTGGTGGCCTGCCCCGGCTGCGGGCGCACCAGCAGCGATTATTTCCAGCATCTGGCCCAACAGATTCAGGGCTACCTGCGCGAGCAGATGCCGGTCTGGCGCGGGCGCTATCCCGGCGTCGAGGCGCTGACCGTGGCGGTGATGGGCTGCGTGGTCAACGGCCCCGGCGAGAGCAAACAGGCCCACATCGGCATCAGCCTGCCGGGCACCGGCGAAGTGCCGGTGGCGCCGGTCTACGTGGACGGCGCAAAGACCGTAACGCTCAAGGGCGAGAATATCGCCGCCGAATTCCAGCAAATCGTCACCGATTACGTGATCCGCCGCTACGGCGGGCGCGAGCACGTCGCCGGTTGACCGCCCCCGCCATCCCGGACCCGCGACCCTGCCGTGACCGATGCCACCGCTTCTCACAAATCCACCCACAAGGTGGAGGATCACCTGCGGCAGATCGTCAAGCTGCTGGAGAAGCACCGGCTGGTCGAGAGCATGGTGGATCGTGACCGCGCCAGCCCTCGCCATAATCTGATCGAATCGCTGGTGCACCGCCAGCACCTGGTCGAACTGCAACTCAAGCTGCGCAGCCTGCATCCGGCGGACATCGCCTACATCCTGGAGGCACTGCCGCTGGACGATCGCTTACTGGTCTGGCGGCAGATCGAGGACGGGCGCGGCGGTGAGGTGCTGCTGGAAGTCTCGGATGCGGTGCGGGATTCGCTGATCGAGATTTTGGAGCGGCCGGCGCTGGTGCGGGTACTGGGCCAGCTTGACGCCGACGATTTGGCCGAACTGGCCGAGGCGGTACCCGAAGAGATCCTGACGGAAGTCCTGCAATCGCTGAACGCCCGTGACCGCGACTGGCTGCAAGCCACCATGGCCTATCCGGAAGACGCGGTCGGCCACTTGATGTATCAGGATGTGCTGACGGTGCGCGAAAACCAGCGGGTCGAACAGGTGCTGCTACTGCTGCGCGGCCGGGACGATCTACCACCCAACACCGACAGCCTGTTCGTGGTCGACGGCCGCCACCTGTTCAAGGGTGTACTGCCGTTGCGAGCCCTCCTACTCAACGATCCGCAAAAGCAGGTCGCCGAATTGATGCTGGCCGATCCGGTGATATTCCACTGCAACGAGGATGCCGCCGACGCGGCCCGTGCCTTCGAGCGCTACGACTTGGTGTCGGCGCCGGTGGTCAACGAACGCGGCAAATTGGTCGGTCGGCTCACGGTGGACGAAGTGATCGACTACATCCGCGAGGAGTCGGAGGAAGACGCGCTGAACATGGCCGGCCTGCGCGGCGACGAGGATCTGTTCGCGCCGATCTGGGACAGCGCCCGCAACCGTTGGCTGTGGCTGTCGATCAATCTATGCACCGCTTTTATCGCCTCGCGAGCCATCGGCCTGTTCGAGGACGCCATCACCCAGATCGTGGCACTGGCCACGCTCATGCCGATCGTGGCCGGCATCGGTGGCAACTCTGGCAACCAGACCACCGCCCTGGTGGTACGCGGTCTGGCACTGGGCGAAATCACCCCGGAAAATACCTGGCACCTGGTGTTCAAAGAAATCGGCGTCGGTTTGCTGAACGGTGTGGCGTGGGGAAGCACGGTGGGGCTGTTCGCCTACCTGTTGTATTGCAACTTGCCACTGGGGCTGGTGATGGCGGCGGCGATGCTGCTGAACTTGTTGCTCGCGGCCCTGATGGGCGTGGCCATTCCCCTGATCCTGCATCGACTGGGACGCGATCCGGCACTCGGGTCAAGCGTGCTGCTGACCTTCATCACCGACGGCATGGGTTTTTTCATCTTTCTGGGACTGGCGACGGTGTTTCTGCTGTAGCTCGCGCCGGATCGTTGGAGCGGCCCTATTGCAAGGTCATGACCGGCGCCAGCGTGGCGCGAATTTCCGCCACGGTCAGATGACGCGGGTTCTGATCGCTGTTCTGCAAGTGCCCGCAGGCCAGCCGGAACACATCCGGTTGCCGTTCCGAACGCAGGTACAGAAAGGTGGTGAACAACAGCAGGTGAGGACCGTCCCGTTCGAACAGGGCGACGTAACGCAGGCCAGAAGCCCGGCTGGAAAAGATTTCCCACTCACGACCGACCCGCTCCACCGTGAAATGATCGGTCCGCACGGGACGCGGCGAATCGTCGACGGTCAACACCTCCAATCGGCAGACGGCGTCGTAGCGATACCGATCACCGATGGCCGTGCCCTGAATGTTGACACCCGCCTGACCCGGCGGAACGATCAGATCCCGATGCAGTTCGAGCACGGTTCCGGTTGGAATGCGATAGGCGGGAGCTTGGCCTTCATAGTCCAGTGCCTGGCAGGCGGTCAGCAGTAACGAAACCACCAGCACCCATCCAGCCACCCGGAAACCCGCCCACATGGCTGCGCTACCCGTTAGCCGAGATCGGACATCGGGCCGCTCGCTGCAACTGCGACCGTTGGTGGATTTCGCTCACCCTCAGTTGATGTTTGTAGGCACGGAGCAGATTCAGCACCGCTTCCACGTAATCATGCGAGGAAAGCTCCTCGTCGGCGTAGCGCCGCAATAGAGTCAGCCAGCGAGCGTGAATGGCGCATGGCGACGACTCGTCGCCCCCAGTCAACGGACAATCGGCACATCGCATCTGAGCCAGGGCATCGATGACGGCCTGTCTCCGCCACTGCCGGCGATACTGCAAGGCGTAGGTTTCTATCCATTCCAGCGCTCGCGCCTGACGCTCTTCGGCGGGAAACTGCTTGGTATAGTGCTCGATAGCCGCAACCTGTTGCAGTAGAAATTCCGCATCGGATAGTTGCAGATCGTGAGTATCCCCCACAAAACGGCTGAGAAGCGCAAGCGTTGGATCATCTACGGTATTCATGATTATTTCTGCTTGGCGAAACCCCTTGACATCGGGCGATTCCACTATAGCAATAATTGTTGCGCTGCACAAATACCATATTCGATCTTGGAAAATTTGGCCCGGCGACCGTTGCGGCGATCGCCGGAACCCGCTCCAACCATTCCATCCTCTCGACGCCTCCGCGCGGCTTGACTACACTTGCCTGAAACCACAGTAAAACCACGGAAAACCGCCATGCGCCGAGTCGTCTTCAATCAGAAAGGGGGAGTGGGTAAATCCACCATCGCTTGCAATCTGGCCGCCATCAGCGCGGCGCGTGGGCGGCGCACCCTGCTGGTGGACTTGGACCCGCAGGCCAACGCCTCCCGCTATCTGCTGGGTAACGCGCTGGATGAGCAGAAAAAAACCCTCGCCCACTTCTTCGACGACATCCTGGCCTACAAGCTTTTTCCCGACAAACCGGACGCCTACGTCGCGCCGACGCCTTTCCCCAACCTGAGCGTGCTGCCGTCCGATCCTCGGCTGGAGGAACTGCAACTCAAGCTGGAATCCCGCTACAAGATGTATAAGCTGCGCGAGGCGCTGGACACCCTCAAGGAATTCGACGACATTTTCATCGACACCCCGCCGGCGCTGAATTTCTATACTCGATCAGCGCTGATCGCCGCCGATACCTGCCTGATTCCCTTCGATTGCGACGATTTCTCCCGCCGCGCCCTGTATACCCTGATGGACAGCGTCCGCGAAATTCAGGCCGATCACAATTGCGCGCTGCGGGTGGAAGGCATCGTGGTCAACCACTATCAGGCTCGCGCCAACCTGCCGGTACGGTTGGTCGAGGAACTGCGCGGCGAGGGGTTGCCCGTGCTGGGCGCCTTCCTGTCGGCCTCGATCAAGATTCGCGAGTCGCACGCTCAGGCCCGACCGATGATCCATCTCGATCCCAAGCACAAGCTCAGCCGCGAGTTCGAAGCGCTCTACGGTCTGCTGAACGGCTGATCCACCCGCCGGCGATCCCTCGTTGTCCCAGCGGCGAGCGCGTTCGAATCGCCAACCCAGCCGTCAAACCGCGTCCTGGCCAGCCCGAATCTGCTCGTAAAACGCCAACAACGCCTGGGCCGGCCCTTCCGCCGTCCAATGCCGGGCGTATTCCCGCGCCTCTTGGCTCAGCCGCCGACGCAACGCAGCATCGTCCAGCACGCGGCGCACCCGACCGGCGAAATCGCTCACTTCCTCCTCCGCCACCAACGCGCCCTTGCCCGCCGCCAAGATGTCGCGGGTACCCATGACGGCGGTGGACACCACCGGCACCCCCAGACTCATGGCCTCCAGCAAGACCAAGCCCTGCGTTTCGGTGCGCGAGGCGAACACGAACGCCTCGCCGGCCTGATAGCAGCTCGCCAGATCGATCCCGCGCGCCAGATAACCCACGAACCGCAGGTTGTCCCGCACGCCCAGTTCGCCCGCCAAGCGATGCAAGCGCCCTTCGGCCGGCCCTTCCCCGGCGACGATCAATACGATATCGGGATGGCTGGTCTGCTTGAGCGCCCGGACCACCTCCAGCAGGAATTCGATATTCTTCTCGAACGCCACCCGGCCCACGAATACCAGGGTCGGCTGATCGACCGCGATGCCGTGCCGAACGCGAAAAGCCTCTCTGTCGCCTTCCTGAAAGGCATCCAGCGGCATGCCGGTCGGGATCACCCGCATGGTCGTCCGCACGCCATAGCGTTCCAGCACCTCGCGCATCGCTTGCGAGGGCACCACCAGTCCATCCAAACGATTGCACTGGCGGCGCGAGAACAGTCGGGCAACCGCCCGCCAGGCGTTCTTCGGCAGCACCGGCAGGTAATGAAACAGATATTCTTCGAAAAAGGTGTGATAGGTTTCGACGCAGGGCACGCTCCAACGCCGCGCCAGCCGGAGGCCAGCGTAGTGGGCGACAAACGGAGTCTGGACGTGAACCAGATCGAAACTCCGGCCGTTCAGCGCCCGTAACCGCCGGCCCAGCGGTCCCGAGCGCATCATCCGATCCTCGGGGTCGAACAGCACTTGGCGAGACGGCACCCGGCTGACCCCCGCCTCCTCTTCGGCGGGCTGGCCGTATTCCGGTGCCACCACCCAGACCTCGTGCCCCAAGCGCCCCAATTCGCGCCGAAAGGTCTGCATGGATGTGGATACGCCGTTCACGCGCGGAAAATACACATCGGAAAGCATTAGAATTTTCATTAGATCCCCAACCGTCCCAGCGAGGCCGCGCCATGAACGATCCCGATTCCACCACTGTCGCCCGCATCGTCGCGGAAATGCGCCGAGCCCGCCGGCTCCTGTTCATCACCGGCGCGGGCATCTCCGCCGATTCCGGTCTGCCGACCTATCGCGGCATCGGCGGGCTGTACAATAACGAATTGACCGAGGAAAACTTCTCGATCGAAACCGCTCTGTCCGGGTCGATGCTCGAAGCCGCCCCGCACATTACCTGGAAGTACCTGCACCAGATCGAAAATGCCTGCCGGGGCGCGCACTTCAACGATGCGCACGCCATCATCGCCAAGTTGCAGGATCAGTTCGAGGTCTGTGTGCTGACCCAGAACATCGATGGCTTCCATCGCGACGCCGGTAGCCGCAATCTCATCGAAATGCACGGCGATGTCCACGACCTGTACTGCACCCGTTGCGACTATTCCGCCACGGTTGCCGACTACAGCCAACTGGACATTCCTCCGGCTTGCCCGCGCTGCCACGCGTTGGTGCGACCGCGAGTGGTGCTGTTCGGCGAAACGCTGCCATCACACGCCATCCAACATCTCTACCGGGAACTGGATGAAGGCTTCGATCTAGTGTTCAGCATTGGCACCACCAGCGTCTTTCCCTACATCGCCGGTCCCTTGGTGCAAGCCAGTCAGGCGAGTATCCCCACGGTGGAGATCAACCCCAGCGACACCAACGTCACTCGCTTCGTGGACTACAAACTGACCTCGGGCGCGGCGGCCAGCATGCGCGCCATCCACCAGGCTTATCAGGCACCGAATTCATAGAAGCGCTTGTTCCAGCCAAACGGCGGCCTCGATCGTGCCGGACGGCGCCACCGGTGGTTTAGCCGGTTGCGCCAGCAGCGCCCGCAAAGGTTCGGCCAAGTCGCCGGCCGCCAGTTGCCGGCGATCGATCTTGAGCGCATTCCCATGCTCCGTCAGCCAGCGACTCAGCCACGGTTCTTCCGGCCAGTCGTCGCGCCCGACGTAGAGCACTCGGGTCGCGTTGCACGCCGCCTCGGCGAAAGCGCCGTAGCCGGGCTTGGTGAACAACACGTCGCAGGAACGGATCAGATCCACCATCGAGCAATCATCGGTCAGAACCGTCCAGCTTCGCACATCCGGTCGATCCACCTGGCCCCAATCCGGCGGGATCAACCAGCACACGTCCGCCAGCGCCGGCCACGCTTCCAACGGCGGACGCAGGTTCACGCCTCCCAGGCCCATCAGCACCAGCGTTTCGTCGCCGCGCAAACCGAGCCGGCGATCGATCTCCGGCCGCCGGTCCCGGCCCAAGTCGGCGATGGGACCGATGGGCCGGGCATTGCGTAAATCCGGCATCGGCATGCTGGGCGCCGGCTGGAGAAATGCCATGGCGCTATTGTAGGCCGCCAACATCGGCGCGCGCAGCGCCGCCAGATCGGGGACATCGGCGCCGTAACCTTGCAGGATATCCGCCCAGTTTAGCGAACATAGCGCCAGCGCCGGAATCGCCAATCGGGCCGCCGCCGCCAGACTCAGATAGGGAATGTCGGCCAACAGCAGATCCGGCGCCGCCCGCCGCAGCACGCTTTCCTGCCAATCGAGCCGCACCTCCCACTCGCCGTGGAAAGCCCGATAGGCAGCCAGACTATCGGCCAGCTTCACGTCCAGCGCATCCACCATCACCATGCCGAAATCGGCCGCGCCGGCCACGACCGCGAATTCGCCCGCGATCCGCCCGCGCAAGACCGGTTCCGGCAGCAGGCTCTGCACGGTCAGGCGAATCGCCGGATGACGTTGGCGAAATGCGTTCAGCACCGGTGCCGTTTGCGCCAAGTGCCCGAACCCATGACCGGAAAGGGCAACGTAAAGATGGGGAGCTTCAATCACGCAAAACATCCTCCAAATCGATGCGAAAGCGCCGCGATGACGCGCCGATGACAAATCGGCGACGATGAACTTGCAATTTAGGTTGTTTGTATCGAAAAAAACTTCTAGACTAAAATTGCAACAAGGTGTCTCATAATGGCAAATAGTTGTTTTTCTGACACCCATCGTTCGCACCGAACGATTTTAGGCTGACCTCATTGTCAAGGCGCGAGGGCATGATCATGGCACAGACGCTGACTTTGCAAACCTTGGAAGCCGAAAACCAATCATTCGCGGGCACCGGCGGTATCAGTTCGGCCAACCGGCACTACGGTTTCACCCCTGGCTTCCTGGATCGGGAAACCGGCGCGGTTTACTGTTCCTGCTGGGCCGACGGCACTCCAGCCCCCTTCCACGCCCTGGATGGCCTACCCGACCATCTGGTATTGGCCCGCAACCCTTGCGGCCACATTGTCGCCATCAAATCCAGCGTCGTCGCCGGTTTCATCCGTTTCGGCCTGTTCTACACCCGCGAACAGGCCGCCCACTGCCTTGAGTAGCGCCCCGCCCTGTCGGTTCCCCCGTTTGCCCCGACCCGATTGATCGACCCACCCGGAAGACCGTCCCGCCAGCCCGCCGTCGATTGTACCCGTAATTTCCTCTATCCTCCGCCGTGCCCGCGCCTGCCCATGGCCGGAAATCCAGCGCCTCCCATGTTCCCCCCGACGGCATCGATAATGCCTTGCAATTGGCAATCGCCCGACTATCGTTTCTATGATGTTCAGCGAAGCCCTGACCGCAAGCCACGGGTTGCCGTCAGTAAAACCACTCAAGCATCTCGACGCCATCCGGCCCGGCGCCGGGTGCTTTCCATCCCACCAGCACATGCAACGGACTTTACCGCCATGACGATCCAAACCGTAGAAAGAAGCACGCCAGCATCCTGGCTGACGGAACTGCCGCCTTTGGGCATGGATGCCAAAAGCATCGCCGCCGACTTCCGACACTACTTCAGCCACACCCTGGGCCGCGACCGGCATACCAAATACACCTACTACATGTACGAAGCCCTGGTGCTCACCCTGCGCGACCGACTGTGGGAGCGCTGGAAGAACACCCGCTATGCCTACGAGGCGGATGGTGGCGTGCGCCGGGCGTATTACCTATCCCTGGAATTCCTGATGGGTCGGGCCCTGGGCAACGCCATGCTCAATCTGGGCGTCTCCGAACCGGTCAACAAGGCGCTGTACGACATGGGCCTGACCCTGGAGGAACTGGCCGAGTGCGAGAACGACGCCGGGCTGGGCAACGGTGGCCTGGGACGACTGGCGGCCTGCTTCATGGATAGCTGCGCCACCTTGCGGTTGCCGGTGATCGGCTACGGCCTCCGCTACGCCTACGGCATGTTCCGCCAGCGCATCGAAAACGGCTATCAGGTCGAGGAACCCGATCATTGGCTGCGTAGCGGCACCCTGTGGGATCTGGAGCGGCCCGAGTATACGCAGCGAATCAAGTTCGGCGGTCGCACCGAAGGCTTCATGAAAGCCAACGGCGACATGGGCTGGCGCTGGCTGGATACCCACGACGTGCTGGCCGTACCCTACGATTTCCCGATTCCAGGCTACCAGAACGGTACGGTCAACACCCTGCGACTGTGGTCCTCGGCCGCCACCGACGAATTCGATCTGGAAGATTTCAACGCCGGCAGTTACACCGACGCCGTGGGCGCCAAGAACCTGGCGGAAAACATCACCATGGTGCTCTACCCCAACGACGCCACCGAGAGCGGCAAGGAGTTGCGGCTGCGCCAGCAGTATTTCCTGGCCTCCGCCAGCCTGCAGGACGTGATTCGGCAATGGGTACGGGTCCATGGCGAGGATTTCAGTCAGTTCGCCGCGAAAAACTGTTTCCAGCTCAATGACACCCACCCCACCATCGCGGTGGCGGAGCTGATGCGCCTGCTGATGGACGAGCACGATCTGGGCTGGGACGCAGCCTGGAGCATCACCAGCAAGGTCATGGCCTACACCAACCACACCCTGCTGCCCGAAGCGCTGGAGCGCTGGCCAGTGCGGCTGTTCCGGCAACTGCTACCCCGGCTGCTGGACATCATTTACGAAATCAACGCCCGCTTCCTGGCCGAAGTCGCCAGCCACTGGCCCGGCGACATCGACCGTCAGGGCCGGATGTCGCTGATCGAGGAAGGCTACGAACAACAAGTCCGCATGGCCTATCTGGCCATCGTCGGCAGCATCTCGGTCAACGGCGTGGCCGCGCTGCATTCGGAGCTGCTCCAGCAAGGGCTGTTCCGCGACTTCTACGAATTGTGGCCGGAGAAGTTCAACAACAAGACCAACGGGGTCACCCAGCGGCGCTGGATGGCCAGTTGCAACCCCGGCATGAGCGCGCTGATCACCGAAGCCATCGGCCCCGGCTGGATCACCAAGCTGGACGAGTTGCGCAAACTGGCGCCGTATGCCGACGACCCCAAATTCCGGGCGCGCTGGCGGGAAATCAAGCAGGATAACAAGGTCCGTCTGGCCAGCTTGATCGAAGCCGACTGTGGCGTGGTCTTCAACCTCAAGGCCATGTTCGACGTGCAGGTCAAGCGCATGCACGAGTACAAGCGCCAGTTGCTGAACCTGCTGCACGTCATCCACCTGTACGACCGCATCAAGCGCGGCGATACCGCCAACTGGACTCCGCGCTGCGTACTGATCGGCGGCAAGGCGGCGCCCGGTTACTACATGGCCAAGCAGATCATCAAGCTGACCAACAACATCGCCAAGGTCATCAACAACGACCCCGAGGTCGGCGACAAGCTGAAGCTGGCTTTCCTGCCCAACTATCGGGTCACCGCGATGGAGATCATCTGCCCCGGCACCGATCTGTCCGAGCAGATTTCCACCGCCGGCAAGGAAGCGTCGGGCACCGGCAACATGAAGTTCATGATGAACGGCGCCGTGACCATCGGCACCCTGGACGGCGCCAACATCGAAATCCGCGAGGAAGTCGGCGACGAGAATTTCTTCCTGTTCGGCCTGACGGCGCGGCAAGTGGAAGAACGGCGGCGGGACTACAACCCGGTCGCCATCATCAACGCCGATGCCGACATCGCCCGGATCATGCACCTGCTGGAAAGCGGCCACTTCAACCAGTTCGAAAAGGGCATCTTCGACCCGATCCTGCACTCGCTGACCAGCCCGCACGATCCGTGGCTGACCATCGCCGACCTGCGCAGCTTCATCGAGGCCCAGCAGCAGGCCTCGCTGGCGTACCAGGATCAGGAAAAGTGGGCGCGGATGAGCATTCTCAACACTGCGTTCAGCGGCAAATTCTCCACTGACCGCACCATGCAGGAATACAACGCCGAGATCTGGAAGCTGCAGGCGCTGCCGGAAATGCCGATGGCGTAAAACCCCGCCGGTCGTCTCACCCATACCCCTCTCTTCACCAAGAGAGGGGTAAATTTTGTTCGGATAGGCGCCAAGGACCGGTCGTCCTCTACCCTTCGCTCCCTATCGCGGCATCGGCGGCACGATCAGCGCCGGATCGATCCGCGCCTCGCGCCAATTCATCCGCCAGTCCAGATGCGGGCCGGTTACCCGGCCGCTCTTGCCCACCGTGGCGACCACATCGCCCTTGCGCACCGGTTGCCCGACCCGAACATCAATCCGGTCTAGATGCATCAATGTCGAACTCAGTTGGTAACCGTGATCGATGATCAGCGTAGCGCCACTGTAGTACAAATCCGGTTCGGCCAGCGTGACGATCCCGTCGGCCGGAGCACGTACCGGCGTGCCGACCGGCCTGGCAATATCGACGCCGTAATGCGGCTGGCGGGGTTCGCCGTTGAGAATGCGCTGGCTGCCGTACACCCCGCTGATGCGGCCGGTGACCGGCCACGCGAAACCGCTGAGGAAATACGCTCGGGGAATCTCCTCCCGACGGACCGCGGCCACCTGGGCATTTTCCCGGCGGATGCGCGCCAATACGGCGGGCGGCGGAGTGACCTTGCTCGACGGCAAACCGTCGAGCCGCTGGATGTCGTATTGGCGCGGCGAAATCGTTAGTTGTCGCTCGTCCCGGCTCCCGTCCGGGAACACGGCGCGCAAGTGCGCCATCGGCGGCGCATCGCGATGGAACCCGAACACAAACGCGCCTTCCGGGCTCACCGGCACCGCTTGCCCGTCCAGTTCCAGCCGGGTACCCGGCGGCGCCTGCCCGACGATCAAACCGCCCTGAGTCCATTGCCCCCGCCAGTGCAGTTCGCCCGCACTGACCCACAATGGCCACAGAAGCACAATGAAACTCCATCCCAACCCACGCATCGATCACCTCCGGTCTTGTTCGGCCCACCCGGCAGATCCGCCGGGCACACGCTATAGTAACTGCTATTGTGCGCGGGATGCCGCCGCCACTGGCTGCCTCTCCCCTCGCCCGAATTTTCGCCGGCATGATCATTACGCTCACCATTTGGAGGATGCATGACCCAGCATTACGACCTGATCGTCATCGGCGGCGGCAGTGGCGGCCTGTCGGTGGCGGAACGGGCAGCCCGCCACGGTGCCCGCTGTGCCCTGATCGAAGCCGACCGGCTCGGCGGCACCTGTGTCAATGTCGGCTGCGTGCCCAAGAAAATCATGTGGTACGCCGCCCATCTGGCTCATGCGCTCGACGATGCGCCCGGTTATGGCTTCCGACTGGATTATTTCGACTTCGACTGGAAAAAGCTCAAGACCGCCCGCGATGCTTTCGTGCGCAACATCAACGAATGGTACCTGGGCTATCTGGCCGAGGCGGGGGTCGAACTGATCCGTGGATTCGGCCGTTTCGCCGACGCCCACACCCTGACGGTGGGCGACCAGCGCTATAGCGCCGACCATCTGGTCATCGCCACCGGCGGCCGACCACGGGTTCCCCAAATACCCGGCGCTCAGTTCGGCATCACCTCCGACGGCTTTTTCGAGCTGAGCGCCTGTCCGCGACGGATCGCCATCGCCGGTAGCGGTTACATCGCGGTGGAGCTGGCCGGGATGCTGCACGCGCTGGGCGCCGAAGTGACACTGCTGATACGCAAGGACCAGATATTACGGCCGTTCGACGCCATGCTGCGCGAGCAACTGATGGAGCGACTGCGCGAGGACGGCATCCATGTGCTGACGCGCACCCAGATCAACGCGGTGGCGCGTCTGGCCAAGGGCATGCTCAGCCTGCATTGCGACGGGCGCGGGGATACCCTGGAAGTGGATACGCTGTTGTGGGCCATCGGCCGCGACCCCAATACCGACACGCTCGATCTGGCGGCGGCGGGAGTGACGGCAAATCCGAACGGTACGATCCCGACCGATCCCTATCAGAACACCAACGTCGCCGGCATTTACGCCATCGGCGATGTAACCGAACACGCCCAATTGACCCCGGTGGCGATCGCCGCGGGCCGCCGATTAGCCGATCGGTTGTTCGGCCAGCAACCGGAGCGGCGCCTGTCTTACGAAAACATTCCCAGCGTGGTGTTCAGCCATCCGCCCATCGCCACGGTCGGACTGACCGAGGAGGAGGCACGGCAACGACACGGCACGGCGGTACGAGTCCATCAGACCCGCTTCCGACCGATGTACCACGCCTTTACCCAGCGCCAGCCACCGACCGCGATGAAACTGGTGTGCGTCGGCCCGGAGGAAAAGATCGTGGGTTGCCACCTCATCGGCGAGAATGCCGACGAGATGCTGCAAGGCTTTGCGGTCGCCATCCGCATGGGCGCCACCAAGCGCGATTTCGACGACACCGTCGCCATCCATCCGACCAGCGCCGAAGAGCTGGTCACGATGCGCTGAAGGTCGAAGGGCCACAAACAATCCAAAAATCCGCCCCTTGCATGAGAACCGATCCCATGGCAATCCGTCCTTTCGAACAACACACCCCGCAAATTCATGCCACCGTCTACGTCGACGACACCGCCCTGGTCATCGGCGACGTCGAAATCGGAGAAGACAGCTCGATCTGGCCGATGAGCGTGATCCGCGGCGACATTCAGCGCATCCGTATCGGCGCGCGCACCAGCATTCAAGACGGCAGCGTGATCCACGTCACCCACGACAGCCGCTTTTGTCCGGGCGGTCAGCCGACCCTCATCGGCAACGATGTCACGGTCGGCCACAAGGTCATCCTGCACGCCTGCACCATCGAGGATTACTGCCTGATCGGCATGGGCTCGATCATCATGGACAAGGCGGTGGTGCGATCGCGCGTGACCATCGGCGCCGGCAGCGTGGTGCCGCCGGGCAAGGTGCTGGAAAGTGGTTTTCTCTATGTCGGCAGCCCGGTCAAGCAAGTCCGACCGCTGAACGAGCGCGAGTTGGAGTTTCTCGAATATTCGGCCCAGAACTACCGGCGCTTGCGGGAGCGGCACCTGCAAACGATTGGCGCGGACAACGCCGCCGCCAGCGCTCCCGCCCCTAGCCCCAAACCGCCGAGGCCAGCGCCCAAAGCCCGAACCCGGCGACCAGCGCCCCCGAAACGCGGTTGATGCCACCCAGCGCCGCCGGGGTCAGTCGCCCGCGCAGCAACCCGACACCCCCGACCAACAACAGCCACCACAGCAGCGAGCCGGCGAACACCCCCAGCACCAACCATCCGGCCGCCGCGAAGTCCCGTCCCTCGGCGGCCAGCCCCAGCCCGGCAAAAATGGCCAGAAACGCCAGCACGGTGACCGGATTGGCCAACGTCAACGCCAAAGTGGACAGATAATCGCCCAATAGTCCGACGCGGTTGGGGCGAACGCACGCCTGCTCGCCAGCCGGTGGAGTCCACCAGGTCCGCCAGCCCAGATACAGCAGAAACAGGCCGCCGATGATTTGCAACTCCATTTGCCAGGCCAACAGCAGATGCGCCAGCGAAGCCAGTCCGAAACCGGCGATACAGCCGTAAACCGCATCGGCGCTGGCTGCCCCAACACCGGACAGCAACCCCGCCCAACGGCCGCGCGTCAGCGTGCGTTGCACGCACAACAACCCGATCGGCCCCACCGGCGCGGCGATGGCGAAGCCGATCAGCATCCCCTTGAACCAGAACAGCATGGTGATCTCTCCACGGCGCTAGCGCGTCTTTCCTTCCGCACCGTCAGCTAGACTTGTATATAATTCCAGTGACTATTTACTTAAGCCACTCTCCACATATTCGCACGATATCGCCATCATGAACTTGTTCAGCATTGTCCTTATTGTCGCCTTGGTGCTGCTAGTCCTGTACGGCATCATCATCTACAACCGCCTGGTCAACCTCAAACACAACGCCGGCATGTCCTGGTCCAACATCGACGTGTTGCTCAAACAGCGTCACGACGAGTTGCCCAAGTTGGTCGAAACCTGCAAGCAGTACATGCGCTACGAGAAGGACACCCTGGAAGCGGTGATGCGAGCCCGCCAGGGCGTGGCCGATGCCCGGCAGCACGGCGACGTGCCGGCGCTGGGAGTAGCCGAAAGCCAGTTACGACTTGGCCTGGGTCAGTTGTTCGCGGTGGCCGAAGCCTATCCCGAACTGCGCGCCAACGACAACTTCCGCCATCTGGAAAGCCGCATCACCAGCCTGGAAAACGCCATCGCCGACCGCCGGGAGTTCTACAACGACAGCGTCAACCTGAACAACGTCCGCATCGAACAGTTCCCGGACATGCTGATCGCCCGTTTCTTCAACTTCGGGCCATTCCGGCTGCTGGAATTCTCCGAACCGGAAAAACGGGACGTCGATCTCGCCAGTCTGTTCCGCTGAGCGGCGCGAAACGACTCGATGTACCGGCCCAGCCTGAAAGCGACGCTGGCGTTCGTCGCCCTCTGGCTCGGTTTCTTTCTGTTGCTGCGGCACCCAGGTCACGCTGGGCCGTCGTCGCCGGCTCCGTTGCTGGCGCTGCTGCTGGCCGTCACGATCTTCGGTCTGTACGGCGCGCTGCATTTCGGGCGGCGAGCCTGGCGGCTGGCCGACACACCCATCGCCCGCATCCGTTCGGCGCCGCAGGGCTACGTGGAACTCCATGGCCGCGCCCGGCTGCTGCCGGGACCGCCGATCCTGGCGCCACTCAGCTACCTGCCCTGCGCCTGGTACCGTTACCGGGTGGAAGAACGCACTTCGGGCAACCGCTGGTGGCCGGTGGATTCCGGCGAAAGCGACAGCCTGTTCCTCCTCGACGACGGCACCGCCCAATGCGTGATCAACCCCGAAGGCGCTGACTTCATCAAGACCCGTCACGAAGTCTGGTACGGCAATCCCAGCGGGGCGCGCACCCATGCGCTCTGGGGCATCGGCGCCACGTACCGCTATACCGAGCAACGCATCCTGCCCGACGAGGACTTGCACGTCATCGGCTTGTTCCGCACCGTCGGCGGTCTACGAGAAGCACCCGACACTCGGCGCGAAGTCGCGGAACTGCTGGAGCGCTGGAAACGCGATCCACGACGGATGGCGCTGTTCGACCGCCGCCGCAATGGCCGGATCGATCCCGACGAATGGGAAGCCGCCCGCCGCGCGGCCTATCGACAAGTCCAGCGGGAACAGTTGCAACAAGCGACCCAACCGGATGTCCATCTCATGGCCGATCCTGGCGATACCAGCCGGCCGTTCATCATCGCTGCTTTTCGCGAGGAAAGCCGGTTGATCAATTACTTCCAGCTGTGGGCCGCGGGCTGCCTGCTCGCCGCGCTGCTGACTGGGGGAACCGCGCTGTGGCTGTGGCCCTGAACGTTCGCCCCGACCCGCCGAACTTGACTTTTTTCCCTATCCCCTCACAGTAGCATCCCTTCCGTTACCGAGGGATTAACCCGCAATGACCAATCCATTGCTGACCACCGCTGACCTGCCCTGCTACACCGCCATCCGGCCCGAACATATCGAACCCGCCATCGATCATATGCTGGCCGACAATCGTGTCGAGCTCGAACAATTGCTGGCCGCTCACAACACCTACACCTGGGACAATCTGATCCAGCCGTTGGAAGAGCTGGAGGACCGTTTGAACAAGGTCTGGTCGCCGGTCAACCACCTGCACTCGGTCCGTGACTCCGAGGACTTGCGCGCCGCCTATAGCGCCTGCCTGCCCAAGCTCAGCGCGTACTACACCGAATTGGGCCAACACGAAGGACTATATCGGGCCTACCGGCAAATCGCCGACGGATCGGAATACCCCCGCCTCGATCCGGCGCAGCGCAAGGTCATCGACAACGCCCTGCGCGACTTCCGACTGTCCGGCATTGCCCTACCGCCCGCACAGCGCGACCGTTACAAGGCGATCATGCAGGAACTGGCGCAACTGAGCGCCAAGTTTTCGGAAAACGTGCTGGACGCCACCCAGGGCTGGACCCAACACCTCACCGACGAAGCACAATTGGCCGGGTTACCGGAATCGGCCAAGGCGCTGGCCCGACAAACCGCCCGGCAGCGCGGTCTCGACGGCTGGCTGCTGACGCTGGAGTTGCCATCTTATCTACCGGTACTGAATTACGCCGACGATCGGGAACTGCGGCGGATGCTGTACGACGCCTACTGCACCCGCGCTTCCGACCAGGGACCGAACGCCGGCCAATGGGACAACGGCGCGGTCATGGAGCGCATTCTGGCATTGCGCCACGAAGTAGCCCAACTGCTGGGTTTCCATGATTACAGCGACTACTCGCTGGCCACCAAGATGGCCGACTCGCCGGATCAAGTGCTCGCCTTTCTCGACGACCTGGCCCGCCGCGCCCAACCGCAAGCGCAACGGGAATTGGATGAGCTGCGGCGCTTTGCCCGCGACCGCTTCGGCATGGACGACCTGCAAGCCTGGGACATTGGTTATTACTCGGAAAAACTGCGCCAGCACCGCCATCGGTTATCGCAGGAAGAATTGCGACCCTACTTCCCCATCACCCGGGTACTACCGGGACTGTTCGCGGTGGCGGAGCGGTTGTTCGGCATCGTCATTCACCCACTGGACAATATCGAAGTCTGGCATCCCGATGTTCGCGCCTACGAAATCGTCGATGGCGCCGGCACCCAACGCGGCCGATTTTACCTGGACCTGTACGCGCGTCCACACAAGCGCGGTGGCGCGTGGATGGACGGCTGCCTGCCGCGACGGGTCTTGAGCGGCGTCACGCGGCTACCGGTCGCCTATCTGGTCTGCAACTTCGCGCCGCCGGTGGGCGACGAACCGGCGCTACTGACTCATAACGAAGTTCAGACCCTGTTCCACGAGTTCGGGCACGGACTGCACCATTTGCTGACCAAAATCGACTACCTACCGGTGACCGGCATCCACGGCGTGGAATGGGACGCGGTGGAATTGCCGAGCCAGTTTCTGGAAAACTGGTGCTGGTCGCGCGAAGCGCTGAATCTGCTGGCCGGACATTACCAAACCGGCGCGCCCCTGCCAGAAGACCTGTACCAACGGATGTTGGCGGCCAAGCATTTCCAGGCGGGAATCCTCATGGCGCGTCAACTGGAATTCGCGCTGTTCGACTTCAAACTACACCACGACTACGACCCAGCGCGGGGCGGCCGAGTGCGGGAGGTGCTCGACGCGGTACGCCAACAAGTGGCGGTCATCCTGCCGCCGGCTTACAACCGCTTCGCCAACGCCTTCACCCACATTTTCGCCGGAGGTTACGCGGCGGGCTATTACAGCTACAAATGGGCCGAAGTGCTGTCGGCCGACGCCTTCAGCGCCTTCGAGGAAAACGGAATCTTCGACGCCGCGACCGGAACGCGGTTTCGGGAAAACATCCTGGAGGTGGGCGGTTCGAGGCCAGCATTAGCCAGCTTCGTCGCGTTTCGCGGTCGGGAACCACATATCGAACCGCTGCTGCGATTGAGTGGGATCGCGGCGTAGACCAATGACAACGGCACGGCGGCGTTGCCTATTTCTCCATGGCGACCGTAACGCCGCTCGCTCAAACCGATACTGAAATGGATCACAGATGTTTCCCTATGAAAACATGTTAAAGGGGATGTTGCGCACGGGCGCGCCGTGGCGTGATTTGCCGCCAGACCATGGGGGCTGGAAGCAACACCCATCGTCGTTTCCTCCGTTGGCGGGACAAGGGCGTGCGGGAAAAGCGGCTGGGGGTGCTGATCAATGAGCCGGATGACGAATGGCTGATGATTGATGCCAGTCATTGCAAGGCCCATCCCCATGCGGCCGGCGCCAAAGGCGGCAATCAAGACATGAGCCGGACCAAAGGCCGTCCATTACCCATGTATGGTCCACCCCGCGTTGTCAAGGGATGAGTTTGGCTTGAATGA
>DAOTGT010000039.1:0-22313 GCA_035447285.1 Candidatus Competibacter sp. | reverse complement strand
TGTCCTTCATGCCGGCCAAGTGCTGGATGGCGCCCGAGATGCCGACGGCGACGTATAGGGTGGGTGCGACCACCTTACCGGTTTGGCCGACCTGGTAGTCGTTGGGCACGAAGCCGGCGTCCACTGCGGCGCGGGAGGCGCCCACCGCCGCGCCCAACTTGTCGGCGACGTCTTCCAGCAACTTGAAGTTGTCGCCGTTGCCCATGCCACGCCCGCCGGAAACGATGATGCGGGCAGCGGTCAACTCGGGCCGGTCGGACTGAGTCAATTGCTGGCCGACGAAGCTCGACACGCCGGCATCGGTCGCGGGCGCGACGGTTTCGATCGCGGCGGAACCCCCAGTGGCCGTTGCCGCTGGGAAGGCGGTGCCGCGCACGGTCATGACCTTGATCGAATCCTTGGACTGGACGGTGGCCAGTACGTTGCCGGCGTAGATTGGGCGGATGAAAGTGTCGGCGCTGTCGATCTTGATGACATCGGAGATTTGCGCCACGTCCAGCAGCGCGGCAACCCGTGGCAGCGTATTCTTGCCGGCGGCGGTGGCCGGGGCCAGGATGTGGGTGTAGCCGCTCGCCAGTCCAACCACCAGTGCCGCCATATTTTCGGCGAGCTGGTGGGCGTAGTGTGGGGCGTCGGCGATCAGTACTTTTTTGACACCCGTGACCTGGGCGGCGGCTTCGGCAACCGCCCCGCAGTTGTGGCCGGCCACCAGCACGGCGATATCCTCGCCCAGTTGCGTGGCGGCGGTGACGGTATTCAGGGTCGCCGCCTTGAGGGCAGCGTTGTCGTGTTCGGCAATGACCAGGATGCTCATGATTCGATTCCAGCGGGCTTAGATGACGTGGGCTTCGTTGTGCAGCTTGTCCACCAGTTCGGCGACGCTGCCGACCTTGATGCCGGCTTGGCGCTTGGGCGGTTCCTGCACCTTCAGGGTGACCAGTCGCGGTGCGACGTCCACGCCCAGATCGGCCGGTTTGAGCACCTCCAACGGCTTTTTCTTGGCTTTCATGATGTTGGGTAGCTTGACGAAGCGCGGCTCGTTCAGGCGCAGGTCGGTGGTGACCAGGGCGGGCAGTTTCAGCGCCACGGTTTCCAGGCCGCCGTCGATCTCGCGGGTGACGTTGACCGTCCCATCGCCGAGTTCGACCTTGGAGGCGAAAGTGCCCTGTGGCCAACCGAGCAGCGCCGCCAGCATCTGACCGGTCTGGTTGGCGTCGTCGTCGATGGCCTGCTTGCCGAGAATGACCAAATCCGGCTTTTCCTTCTCGACCGCCGCCTTGAGTAGTTTGGCCACCGCCAGCGGTTGCAGTTCGGCATCGGTTTCCACCAGGATACCGCGGTCGGCGCCCATCGCCAGCGCGGTGCGGATGGTGTCCTGGCAGGCGGTGACGCCCAGCGAGATCGCCACGATTTCCTTGGCCTTGCCGGCTTCCTGCAGTCGGATCGCTTCTTCCACGGCGATTTCATCGAACGGGTTCATGGACATCTTGACGTTGGCGGTTTCGACACCGGTGCCGTCCGCTTTCGCCCTTACCTTGACGTTGTAGTCAACGACCCGTTTTACGGCGACTAAAATCTTCATCGTTCACCTTTGTGTGGGATTGCTCAAAATTTTAAGTGGCGGCGTGAACGCCCGGCCGGGAGCGTGGCGCAAACCTGACCTAATTAAGCGCACGCGGCTTTCGGGTTGGATGGTGCATACAGAGTGACCGGATCGATGATGGGGTCGCGCCGGCGGCGTCCGAAACCATAAGTTCGTCCGGGTTAAGGCTTTTAAGTTATGGTATTTATTCACTCCCGGCGATGCAATGGATTTATTGGCCACGGCTGGGAGCGTTGGAAGCACCGATTCGTTGTGAGGCCGGTCGATTCGAAGGTCTGGAATCCGGTCGGGAATTTCCCACTATTTCGCTCGGTCGTGTAGGCTATGCGCCGCTCGTAGCGGCGATGTTGTCCGCCGGAATCCTCACCTCTATCGGAGAAACCCCATGTACCCCACTCACGAAGGCTATAATGACACTCTGCACGGCTACTATCTGGAGGATCTCCGGATCGGCATGAGCGCGTCCCACGCCAAGACCGTCACCGAAACCGACGTGGTCATGTTCGCCGGCCTGACTGGCGATAACAACCCGATTCATTGCAACGAAGTGTTCGCCGCGCAGACGCGGTTCAAGGGCCGCATCGCGCACGGCATGTTCTGCGCCGGCCTGATTTCTTGCGTGGCCGGTACCCGCCTGCCCGGACCGGGCGCGGTGTACGTGGATCAGCAGTTACGCTTCACGGCGCCAGTACGAATCGGCGATACCGTTACCGCGGTTTGCACTGTCCAGGAAATCGTTTCGGAGCGCCGGCGAGTCATCATGAGCACGACTTGCACCGTGGGGGACACGGTGGTGGTGGAGGGGAGCGCCACCTTCGTGGTGAACCGCCGCAATTCCTAAGGCAGCGAATGGACGATTGTTTTACTCTTCCATGATGATCCGGAAGCCGGTTGTCGCATCGTGATAGCTGGGTTTCCGGGGCATGCGCTTGGCCGAGCGCAGGTCCCCCGCGCCGTTGTTCCAGGAGCCGCCCCGAACGACCCGTAAGCCTTCGGTGGATCGTTGGTCGGAACAGCGCTGCTCCTGGCCGGTATAGGTCGGATCGTAATCGGAGCAGGTCCATTCCCAGACGTTGCCGGCCATGTCGCGCAGACCCAGCGCGTTCGGCTGGTAGGTTCCGACCGGCGCGGTGACCGCCTGACCGTCGTCCAGGGTGCCGATGGACGCGCCGGTTGGATCGTTGCGGTCGGAAAAGTTGGCATAACGGGGGTCGATGTCGTTACCCCAGTGATAACGGGTGACGGTGCCGGCACGGGCGGCATACTCCCATTCGGCCTCGGTGGGTAGCCGGAAACGCTTACCGGTGCCCGCTTCCCAGGACAGCCATTCGGCGAAGGCCCCGGCATCGCCCCAGTCGACTTGAACGACGGGTTGCTGGTTTCCGTTCAGCGGGCGGCCTTGAAAGGAGCCGCTGTCATGGCCGGGTTTGAATCGTCGGTACTGGCTATTGGTGACCTCGGTGTTGCCGATCCAGAATCCTTTTACGCAGACTTGGTGGGCTGATTCGTCACCACCCCGATCTCGCTCGGTGACGGGGCTGCCCATGTCGAAGCAACCGCCCTCGACCCAGTGTAGTTCCATGCCCGTGGTGTTGTCGGTCCGGGTTTTGATCTTGGCGCCCGGTTGCCGGGCGGCGAGTAGTTCGGCGCGGGCGGTGGTTATCGCGGGATGGTTCGGATCGGTGAGCGCCGCCTGATTCAGAAAACTGTTGGCCAAGGACCAGTTGCGGCTGGCAATCGCCTGATGGGCCTGTTCAATGTAGCGCGCGATTTCGGTCCCGCGTTGTTGGGCGGCTTCTTGGGCGCGGCGGTCGGCTTCTTCCTGCTCCCGTTGCCGCAGCGCCATTTCCTCTTGCCTGCTCTGTTCCTGAACGTTCTGGTAGTACTCGTAAGCGAACAGTCCGGCGCCTGAGATGCCTAAAACAGCGAATGCGATCAACAGGATATGCGTCCAGTTAATCGACTTTAAACTATCAGGTAAGGGTCGAGCCGATGGTGGGTACGTGGAGGACTCGACGGCGCTCGACGGCCGTGAGACGGTCGGCTCGACCACCGGTGGAGAGCTAGCCGGCGAAGATGTTTTCAATTGCGTCCGGGGGGTGCTTGCCATTCCCTCGCGCCTAGTCGCCGTGGCTTTTCGCAGGTGCTCTATCGCGGAACCCGGCGCGCGTTTGAGCAGGGGCGACATCTGGCTGGTCAGGGATGGCGATTTGGTTTCGGCGGCGTTGGTCGGAGTTGCTGGTTCCGACTCCGACTCCGACTCCGACTCCGACTCCGACTCCGACTCCGACTCCGATTCGGGCTCTTCCAGATGATCCCAGATATCTTCCAGTAAATTCATTGAGGTCGAATCGACGTTTGTCGCTTTCGGCGATGCCGATGGTGGGCTGCTTGATGCCGGATCGGCGAGCGTCCAACTCAGCTTGTCGTCCGCCGCGAAATCAGCTAGGTCGATGAGTTGAGAGGAGTGCGAATCGGTTGTTCGCGGCAGAGAAGGTCGGCGCGAGACCCGGGTGCGGCCAGACCAGACGTCATCCTCGGATGGATCCAGGTGAGTGGAGGGAGAGGACGGTGTGCCATCGGCAAGTGGTTCGAGTCGTGGTATGTCGATGTGTTGGGATAATTCAAGTAGTTCGGGTTTGATAGGCGGTACTTGAGAAAAATCCGCCTTTTCGTTGGAGCGTTCGGTTGCCCACAAGGCCTCCTGCATGGCGACTATGCTTTGGAAGCGATCTTCCGGGCGCACGGCCAGTGCCCGGTCGACCACCTGGAGTAGGCTGTGCGAGTATAGTCCGGCTCCCGCTTCGATCGCTGGCTGTACCGGATCCTTGAGCACCCGGCCCGGTGCTTCGACCGGTGGCGCACCGGTGATGCAGCGGTACAGCACGGCGCCAAGCGCGTAGATATCGGTCCACGGCCCGTAATCTTCGCCGACCGTGACATATTGCTCGATCGGCGAATAGCCCGGCGTCACCACGCTGGTGACGCTGCGGCTGCGCCGGCCCAGCGCTTGGCGCGCGGCGCCGAAGTCGATGAGCATGACGTGGCCGTCGGCCTTGCGCAGGTAGAGGTTGCTGGGTTTGAGGTCGCGGTGCAGGTAGCCCTGGCCGTGGACGGCTTCCAACGCGGGCAGCACGTCGGCCAACAAGCGGCGCAGTTCGCCCTCGGGCAGGATGCCGCCCCGTTGCAGCAGGGCGCTCATCGATTCCCCTTCCTCGAACTCCATGACGATGTAGGCGCTGCCGTTGGCCGTAAAGTAGTCGCGCACGCGCACCACGCAGGGGTGGTTGATCTGGACCAGAATCTTGGCTTCGTCCAGGAAACGCTGCAGACCCCAATCGTAGGAAGGCGGCTCGCCGCTTTTGGCCGGGATCTGGCCTTGGGCGTTGGGGCGGACGGTCGTACCATTGTGGTCACGGTACGCCCACTCGGCCGGGAAGTATTCCTTGATGGCGACCTCGTTTTCCAACGCCTCGTGCATTGCCCGATAAGTGATACCGAAGCCGCCAGCGCCCAGCACGCCATCGATCTGGTAGCGGTGCAGGCTGAAACCTCTGGGCAATGCGTTCGTTTCCTCGGTCATCGAGTTTCCGTTTGGTTGATGGGCGCGGCGGGTCGGGAAGGCACCGACAAACCGATGGTACTAGCGGCCGCGATCGAACAAGGATGCCAGACCCGCTGACAGACGTCGCAGCCAGGACCTGTGGTTGTCGGCGGCAATGCCCGTGCCCGCGCGCAGCAAAACCAAAGTGGCGTTATCCGCCATTGTCCCACCGCGTCGCGCCGCCTGTTCGGCCAGCAGATGGGCGGCGGTGGCCGGATCGTGGTCGGCGGCGGCGCTCCAGAATTCGGTCTCGGCGATGTGCTCCCAGATGCCATCCGAGCACAGCACCAGCAAATCGCCGGGCTGGACGGCAAATTGGCCTTTGTCGGGCCTGGGATGTTCCTCGCCACCCAAGCAACGGTAGATCCGGTTCTGCGCCGGATGGGTCGCCATTTGCGATTCGTCGATTTCCCCCATATCCATCAAGAGCTGCACGGCGGAGTGATCGCGGGTGCGCATCAGGCGCCGGCCTCGGCGGAAATGATAGAGCCGGCTATCGCCGATGTTCAGCCAATGGGCGCCGTCGTGGTCGAGCCAGACCATCACCACGGTGCTGCGGGCCGTTTCCGACTGCAAGTTGATGGTGTCGTGCATCTGTTGGCATAGGTGGTCGAGCGCGGCGCTGGGGTCGTCGAGCAGCGGGATCGGCAGATCCTGGATGAAATCCCGGGCCACGTCGATGACGATCTGGGCGCCCAGGGCACCATCGAGATGGCCACCCATGCCGTCGGCCACCACGGCCAGCAGGGCGCGCTGGTTGGGCAGTTGAAAAACTCCCCAGCGGTCCTGTTGTTCGTGGCGGCCACCTTGCTGACTGGCGGTGCCGGGTTCCCACTGGGGGATCGGACTGAGTTGGGTCGGACTCACAGCGGTATCTCCGGCGGCCGGGTGGGGCCGGTGACGGCAGCCGGTGGAGCGGGGGCTGCGATGGACGGGCGGAAAGAGGTTACCCAAGCCGGAACCAGGCTGGAGGAACGATGGAGGGTGCGAGCATATCGCCCGGGCATGCAAATCTCCTCGGCAATACTCTGGACAGTCCTGACGGGTGGTTGCGGAGCGGGTTCCGGCACCGCGCGGGTGCCGGGTTCGAGCCGCGTCCTCCGCTTCGACGGGCCACGCAATTATCTTACCGACCACGGGGGACAAACAATCCAAAATTCCAGCTTCCTCATCGTCATCGGGGTCGGAGATGGCCAAGGAGCGGTCGTTAATCAGCGACTTTACAGCAGCTTGAGGATTTCCTCGGCGTGATGGGCGGTGTCGGGGTGGTCGATGATGTGGGCGATGTGGCCGCTCTCGTCGATGAGGAAGGTTATACGGTTAGCGACGCCGAACAGGTTTATCGCTGTTCCCACCAGCCCGCCGCCGCCGCCACCGATCGCTCCATAGGCCCGGCTGACGGCGCCGTCGGTATCGGCCACCAATGGGAAGGGGAGATTGTATTTCTCGGTGAAGCGCTGATGGGCTGCGACATCCTGGGTGGAAACGCCCAAAATGGAGGCGTCCTTATCTTGGATTTCCTGGTAGTGATCACGCAGGGAGCAGGCTTGTTTGGTGCAGCCCGGCGTATCGTCCATCGGATAAAAATACAGCACCAGCTTTTTGCCGAAATAATCGGATAGTTTGATCGGGCCGCCGTCGGTGGCGGTGGCGTTGAACTGGGGGGCGGGGTCGCCGATTTTCAGCTTCATGGCTTTATTCTCACGGGTGGTTTGCAACGAAAGGCCGGTTCGTACCGCAATCTTGGGGGACGGGTTTGACCGGGGTTATGCGGACAAGCGGTTTTCGATATCGAGTGGGCGGCGTGGTCCGCGCCAGCGTTTTGACCGGTCGATTTTGGAAAACTCCCGGACCGTGCGCCACCTCTGGTAATTATGGCCAATCGCCGCGGCAATCGTGGCCGATTGGTGGGGTGGTCACCAATAAATGCCGCGGGTGAGTTGCGCGAAGGAAATCTGCTCCAGCGATGGCTCCTGGATATCGGGTTGTTGACTCTTGGCCGCGCTCGATTCGGGGAACAGGCGGAAGGCGGTGTTCATGATCACGGCGTAAACCTTGGGCGCCACGGCGTGCAGCACCTGGGCGAAGATGCCAACCCGGGTGGCGATGCGTTCCGGCCGATCGATGATGGCCTGCACGATCAGATCCGCCGCTTCCTCGGGACTGAGGGTGGGTACATGCTCGTAGATCTTGGTTGGTGCGATCATCGCGGTGCGCACCAGGGGCATGTTGATGGTGGTGAATTCGATGCCGCTGTCGGAAAACTCGGCCGCCGCGCAGCGCGAAAAGGCGTCCAGCGCCGCCTTGGAGGCGACATAGGCCGAAAAACGCGGCGCATTGCTGAGCACGCCGATCGAAGAGATGTTGATGATGTGGCCGCGCTTCTTTTGCAGCATGCTGGGGATGAACCCCATGATCAGCCGCAGCGCGCCGAAGTAATTGAGCTGCATGGTGCGCTCGTAGTCGTGGAAGCGATCCAGCGAATTCTCGATGGCGCGGCGAATCGAGCGGCCGGCGTTGTTGACCAGGATATCCACCCCGCCGTGATCGTCCAGCACCCGCCGCAGCAGCGTATCGCAGGAGGCGATGTCGGCGACATCGGCGATGTAGATGAAAGCCTGGCCACCGCGCTTCTCGATGTCCCGTTGGGTGTCCAGTAGTTTTGCCTCGGTACGGGCGACGATGAGGGTCTTGGCGCCGGCTTCGGCGATCTTGAGCGCGGCGGCCTTGCCGATGCCGGCGGAGGCGCCGGTGATCATCACCACTTTGTTCTTGACCGCGCCGCTCAGACTGCGGTCGATGAACAGATCGGGGTCGAGATGGCGCTCCCAATAGTCCCACAACCGCCAAGCGTAGGTTTCCAGCGGCGGTACGGCGATGTCGGTGCCCTGGAGCGCCTTGAGCGTTTCGCGGCAGTCGAAGCGGGTGGGGTAGTTGATCAGGCCCATGACGTCCGGTGGAATGCCGAGATCCTTGAGGATCTGATCCTTGATGCGTTGCACCGGCTTGAGGCGAGCCAGCCCAGCCTGGATGATGTCGGGCACGAAGGCGAACATCAGGGCGTTGAAGCGCAGGCTCATTTCCGGGGCATGGGCGGCGTGGGCGAACAGGTTGAGGATGTCGCCGACCCGGTGCGGGTTGGGGTCCACCAGATGGAAGCACTGGCCGTCCAGCCCGGGTTGGTGGGCAATATGGTCCATGGCGTCGACGATGAAGTTGACGGGCACCAGGTTCAGGCGGCCGCCCTCGATGCCGATCATGGGCATCCAAGGCGGCAATAGCTTGCGTATTTTCTGGATCAGCTTGAAGAAGTAGTAGGGGCCATCGATCTTGTCCATTTCGCCGGTGCGCGAATCGCCGACCACCGCGCCGGGTCGGTAGACTCGCCATGGACGCAAGCATTCGCGTCGGACGATGCCTTCCGATTCGTGCTTGGTCCGATAGTAGGGCTGATCAAGTTTCTCGGCTTCCTCGAACATGTCCTCGCGGAACACGCCCTCGTACAGGCCGGCGGCGGCGATGGAGCTGGTCAGGTGGAAGCAGCCCGCCTCGATCGCCTCGGCAAAGGCGACTACGTTGCGGGTGCCTTCGATGTTGACCTGCTCCTGAATCTCGGCGCTGGCATTGAGATCGTAGATCGCCGCTAGGTGGATCAGGTGATGGATGCTGCCCTTCAGCCAAGCGAGATCGGCGTCGGGCAGGCCCAACCGCGGTTGGGTCAGGTCGCCGACGATGGGGAAAGTACGGTTGGCGGCGTTGCCCCAACGCTGGCGTAACTGTTCCACCATGGGCAGTTCGCGTTCCAGAATCAGGTAATAAACGTGACTGTCCTGGCGCTGTAGCAGCTTTTCGACGAGGCGGCGGCCGATAAAACCGGAAGCACCGGTGATGAAATAATTCATGCTATTGGCTCCTGGTCGCGACTGTGCCTTGGCCACAAAATAATTATAGGGTCGGCCATTTGGAAAATCTTGGTCTTACTGGTAATGGCCCGGACCGAAACGTAGTGAATCCGGGATTGCGAAGGAGACAGTCGATGAGTGGCGGACAATGACCGTGGCCGGTTTTTGTCCCCGAGCTGGTATCGAATCTGGCGACGCGAGATCGCGTTTGAATGCCAAAAAAATAAGTAATCCCCCGGCGTTGCCGGGGAGAAGGTAATGGGTGACGCCGATGGTCGGTGGTGGACCTCGTTGGAACTCGACGCCATGGCGTATTTGCCCTCCGGCCGGGACGAGCCGCTTCAGCTCAGATATTCCCGGCTGATTTGGCCCAGCAACTGCCGGGCCTGGTCGTTGAGGAAGGGGCTGACCAGCGATAGTACCTGGTAGACGCCACAAGCGAGGTGGTTACTGTCGCTATCGCAGTTTGGCGCGACGGTGCCGGTGCCGATACTCTGGAAGTTCAACCAGTACGTGGCCACCACCGCGATGTTGCGGGTCAGCGCCGTGATGTCTTCACGAGTGGCGGTCATGATGCCGGCTTCCACCAAACCCAGGCAGATGGCGGTGGCGGTACTCATCTTGTGCTCCAGGATGCGACGAAAATGAGTTCGCAGTTTCTTGCTGCGGTTCAGAATGCTGTTCAGGTCGCGGTAGAGGAAGCGGTATTCCCAAATGGTTTCGAAAACCAGATGCAGGTAGAGCCACATGTCTTCCATGTCCGGGACGCGGCGCTGGGGTGCCTGTAGGGCTGCTTCCATGCGTCGCTCGAATTGCTGGAACAACAGGGCGACGATTTCGTCCTTGTTGCGGAAGTGGTAGTACAAATTGCCCGGACTGATGTCCATTTCGTCAGCGATATGATTGGTGGTGATGCGAGGTTCACCGCATTCGTTGAAGAGCCATAGACTGGTCTGCAGGATGCGGTCTCGGGTCTTCATGGGTGCCGGTGGGCTCGGGTGGGGCATCGAAATGGGAGAAGATGGGATTTCCCGTTAATTGTGGGTGGATTTGCATTATTTTCCAGTGGTCCCATCCGGCCGGGCCATCTAATAAAATACAAATGCAGGAGGAAAACCAAGTGGAAAGAATCTGGCTGCGCGAGTATCCGGAAGGGGTGCCGGCCGAAATCGACCTGAACGAATTTGCATCCCTAAGGGACATTCTGGAAAAAAGCTGCCGGCGCTTTGCCGATTTGCCGGCCTATTCCAATATGGGCGTGACCTTGCGCTATCGGGACATCGACCGGATCAGCCGTGATTTTGGTGCCTACCTGCAAGGACGGGGGTTGGGCAAGGGCGAGCGGGTCGCCATCATGATGCCCAATGTCCTGCAATATCCGATCGCCGTGTTCGGCGCGTTGCGGGCCGGCTTGACGGTGGTTAACGTCAACCCGCTGTACACGCCGCGCGAACTGGAACATCAGCTCAAGGACTCCGGCGCGGCCGCCATCGTCATCGTGGAAAATTTTGCCCACACCTTGCAGGAGGTGCTGGACCGGACGCCGGTCAAGACCATCGTCACCACTCAGTTGGGCGATTTGTTCCCCTTCCCCAAGCGTCCGTTGGCCAACTTCGTGGTCAAGTACCTCAAGAGAATGGTGCCGGCCTGGCATATTCCAGGTGCCGTGCCATTTCGGCGGGCACTGGCGGTGGGCGCGAAACAAACCTTGCGGGAGGTGCCGCTGACGCATGACGATCTGGCGTTTCTGCAATACACCGGTGGCACCACCGGCGTATCCAAGGGTGCGATGCTGACTCACGGCAATCTGGTGGCGAATCTGCAACAGGCGTCGGCTTGGCTCAGTCCTGTTTCCCGATTGGCCGAGGAGACTGTCATTACCGCGTTGCCGCTGTATCACATCTTCTCGCTGACCGCCAATTGCCTGACCTTCATGAAGGTGGGTGGCCACAATATCCTGATCACCAACCCCCGCGACATGCCGGGCTTCGTCAAGGAGCTGGCCAAGGTCCGCTTCACCGTCATCACCGGGGTGAACACGCTGTTCAACGGCCTGCTGCACGCGCCCGGTTTCGAGCGACTGGATTTCAGCGCGCTCAAGATCAGCCTGGGCGGCGGCATGGCGGTGCAGCGGGCGGTGGCGGAAAACTGGAAGCGAGTGACCGGCATGTTGCTGATCGAGGCCTACGGCCTGACCGAAACCTCGCCGGCGGCCTGCATCAATCCGCTGACCCTCCAGGAATACAACGGCAGCATCGGCCTGCCCATTCCGTCCACCGAACTGTCGGTGCGCGACGACGAGGGTCGCGAGTTGGGCATCGGCGTGGACCAGGTCGGCGAGCTGTGCCTTCGTGGCCCGCAGGTGATGCGCGGCTACTGGAATCGACCCGAGGAAACCGCCAAGGTCATGACCGCTGACGGTTATCTTCGCACCGGCGACGTGGGCTATGTCGACGAGCGCGGCTACGTGCGGATCGTGGATCGCAAGAAGGACATGATCCTGGTGTCCGGTTTCAACGTCTATCCCAACGAAATCGAAGACGTGGTCGCTCTGCATCCGGGCGTGCTGGAAGCCGCCGCGGTCGGCGTGCCGGACGAGAGGTCGGGCGAAGCGGTCAAGATCGTGGTGGTGGCCAAGGACCCCGCGTTGACCGCCGAGGCGCTGATCGAACATTGTCGCCAGCACCTGACCGGCTACAAAGTGCCGCGGCGGGTCGAGTTCCGCGCCGAACTGCCCAAAAGCAATGTCGGCAAAATCCTGCGGCGCTTACTGCGGGATGGGTAGGCGGGATGCGCCCCCTCTCCGGGCAAGGACTGGGGCGAGGGCGCGTTGCTTTCAGGCCGCGGCGGCCGGGCGGGCGGCGACCACCTGTTCCAGCCAGCTTAGCAAGGCGTCCGCCGCCTCTTGCCAGTTCAGTTCCAACATCATGGCGTGCGCCATGTTGGGGATGATCTGGGCTTCGGTACGGTAGAAGCGGGCGGTCTCCCGGACCATGGCCGGCGAGATGAACACATCGTGTTGCGCGCCCTGCACCAGGATCGGCAGCCGCAGTTGTTCCGGTTTCAGCCGCAGCGGGTTGATGCCCATCATGTCCAGCGACACCACTTGCGATTCCGCCTGGATGTAGTCGAAATACTCGCGTAGCTTTGTGAGGGGCATGTCCTGGGAAAACAGCAATCGCCGCATCATCTCAGGCGAGCCGAAGCTGGGACCGAGCAGCGAGAACAGCGCCATCTGCTGGAACAGGAACGGGTGCCGCATGGCCATGTGCAGGTTGCTCGGCAGCAGGCCCTGTGGCGGCACCGAGGCCATCAGCACCGCGCCCGGTATCTCGGGATGGGTTTCCAGGTATTTCTGAAGCACCATGCCGCCCATCGAATGGCCGATCAGCACCGGCGGAGCCGGCAGGGTCGCCACCGCCTGGGTCAGGTCGGCGACGTAATCGCTCAGCCGCCAGGTGTGCAGGTGCTGGTGGCCCTCGCTGCGACCGTGGCCACGCAAGCTGACGGCATGCGCCGCATAACCCCGGCGGGCGAAGTAGGGCAGGAAATTTTCATCCCAGACTCGGGCATCCGAGAACGAGCCATGCACGAACAGCAACGGGGTTGGCTCGGGCGTGGTTTCCGGATAGCGGCTGATCAAGTCCAGTTTCATGGCAATGATTCCTGTTGGGTGAAAAAGTACAATTGAAAAAGGTGCGCGGTCGGACCGGCGACGGGCGAGGCGATTGTCGCCCAAGGCCGGGATAGCGCGACCATCAGCGCAATGCCACGGTTTCCACCCAGATCAGTTCGCAGGCGCCGTTACCGGTGTCCTCGCGGCTCAGTGAGCTGCGCCATTGCCAGCCGTCGTCGCGGTGGGCTTCAACCAGATAGCCGCGCAGGCTGACAATATGACCGGGGCGGATTAATTTCAACCGGTCGGCGACATACCCGGTCGCGGGAATCAGATGCATGTTGGCGCTGTGGGTTTCGATGTCCCGGCGCGGGATGAAAAAATCGTTGACGTGCCAGTAATAGAAGCGGTGGCGTTGTTGGATGTCGATTCGCTCCAGCACACTGCTGTCCGACATCGGCCCCCAACCCAGCGCCAGATCGAGCGGCGCGAGATCCGCACCGCTATCGAAGCGGTAATCCTCCCGGCCCAGCACGCGGGCTTCGAGCGTGAATTCCGCCAACGCCTTGATGTGGTAGCGGCCTTTCTGAAAAACCGGTGCTCCGGCATCGAGCAGTCGTTGCGAGGGCGGGTCCGGCGCCAGCACGCCGGGCGAGCGCTCGATGGGGCGGTTGTGCCAGGCCCAGTAGGCACCCAGCGCGCAGACGAGCAGTAACAATCCCAAGCGGCGCATGGTCATGGTTCCTCGGGATCGGTCCCGACAGCGGACGATGGTGCCCGATTCTCGACATCGATGGCGGTGATCGTGCAGCGCAAACGACCGGAGCCCAGCAAGGCTTCCACCGGGTCGCCGATCTGGAGTGGGTCGGCCCGCCGGACGATGGTCCCGTCCGGGTATCGGCGCACGATCGCATAACCGCGCCGCAGGGTGGCCAGTGGGCTCAGGGCATGTAGGGCGCCACTCAGGTTTTGCAGGTGTTGACGGGCAGTCTGGAAACACTGACGCAGGGTCGCGTTTTGGCGCAGCGCCAGCGCCCGCAACTGCTGACGAGCCGAGCGCAATCGTGCCGTCGGAGCCTGCGTCCGCAGGCGCGTTCTCAGTCCGACCAGCCGCAGGCGCTCGCGGCCCAGACGGTTGTTCAGGGCTTGCCGTAGCCGTTGGTCCAGTTCGTCCAGCCGTTGCGCATGATCGTGCAGACGGCGTCGCGGTTGCAGTCGTTCCAGCCGCGCCACCAGTGGGTGTAGCCGCTGGCGCCGCTCGCTCAAGTGCCGCCGCAACGCGCGTTCCAGCCGCTCCGCCAGCAAACGCGTCGCGCGCGACCATTCCTGGCGATCGGGGCTGGCCAGTTCGGCCGCCGCCGTGGGGGTGGGCGCGCGTAGATCGGCGGCGAAGTCGGCGATGGTGACGTCGGTTTCGTGACCGATGCCGCTGACCAGTGGGACGGCGCAGTCGATAATCGCCCGGGCGACGATTTCTTCGTTGAAGGCCTGCAAGTCTTCCAGCGAGCCGCCGCCGCGCGTCAACAGCAGCACGTCGCAATCCCGACGTTCGGATGCCAGTCGGATGGTCGCGGCAATGCGTTCCGCCGCGCCGTCGCCTTGCACCGGCACCGGATAAAGCAGGACCGGCAGTGTGGGAAACCGGCGGCGCAGCACGCTCAATACATCACGCAGCGCCGCGCCGCTGGGCGAGGTGATCACGCCGATTCGCCGAGGAAAGCGGGGCAGGGCTTTTTTGCGGGCCGGCGCGAACAGCCCTTCCCGTTCCAGCCGCAGCCGCAGTTCGTCGTAAGCCCGCCGCAGCGCGCCGGTGCCGGCTTCCTCCACATACTCGACGTTGATCTGGAAATCGCCGCGCGGTTCGTACAAGCTGACGCGGCCCCGTACCAGCACCTGCTGGCCGTTGCGCGGGCAATCGCGGAACAGCAGGGCGCGATTCTGAAACAGCGCACAGCGGATCTGTGCCCGGGCGTCCTTGAGCGAGAAGTAGAGGTGCCCCGAGGATGGACGGGACAGGTTGGAGACCTCGCCCTGTACCCAGACATCGGGAAAGTGTTGCTCCAGCAGCCAGCGAGCTGCTTGCGTCAGTTCGGAGACGGTGTGGATGTTGCGATTGGATGGCATTGCAAGGAGGCGCGTCTAAAAACTGGATTGTACGCCCTCATACCCTTGTTCTGTCGCGATGTGCCAACCTTCGTCGCGGCGTAAGCCGATTTTGAAACCATTCGCGGTCAATTGCATTTTCAGTCGTTGCATTTGTTGCTGCCGTATCAACAAGGCCAATAGTTTCGGTGTTTGAGGATGGGATGACTCCAGGAACAACTCTTCAATGGCCTCCGAATAGCGTTGGTGGTGAGTGTGGTATTGATGTTGCATATTCACCAGTTGTCCAAGAGTTTCGGTAGGTGAAAGTTTTGATTCCGCACGCGCCATCAGCGTCGCTTCAATCTTTTGCTGATCGAGGGGTTCTTTTCCTAACATTTGTTCGCTGAAACTGGACGATGTCTTACCCGCCGCTACTTTCTGGAGGGTGTTGACCGTGCAGTTACTCAGAAAGACCAGTGGAACGGCTGCCGCGAGACCCAGGAGAATTCCGTAGGCTATTGGTGAAAGCGCTTTCAGTACCGGACTGTCGGGAGCCGCCCCGACTTCGATTTGCCGGCAGTCGGAAAGTCGGTCGGCGAGGCTGTGTCTACTGCGACCGAACAGTAACCAGAGTAACGCCACAGGCCAGAGTAATACCCAGAGAAAAAAGGCCATGATATTGCCGGCGAGTCGCTGAAGGAGAGTTCCAGTATCGGGCAGGGTTGCTATGTCGTCGTCCTTTCGCACCGGTGCGATTCGCATCAGCCGCTGGCCGTAGGTCAAACCATCCCATTTTCCAGGTAAATAAATGAGTCCAATCCATAATCCCCACAGCCACAGACTGATTTTGATAATGAGTTCGTAGTTTTCGAAACTCTTGATCGTCTTCCTTGCGGAATCGAGATCGTCCGCTCCACTCAGGGCCATGTTGAGAAGGACAAGCAACAGAACCATGCTTAATAAGATCGGCCCCACCATGAGAAATCCAAGGCTGCAATAAGTGGCGACCCCCGCCAGGAAGCGCCGCTTGAAGGAAGCAGCGGGCGCGCGTTTCGGGTGATTGGGTAGAGTGATTTCGGGTGGCAGAGTGAACTCCAGGGACATCAGCTTGAGCGAGCCGGGCGGTAGTTCGTCGAAATACAGCACGTTTGAATTCGGTTCGGCGCTTCGCGCACCAGAAGCAGACGCTGTGGTGACGCGGCGGCTGGCGGGAGGTCGATTCCTTTCCGCTTGGAGTTGCAGGTACTTGGCGATGATTAACCCGCAGGCGGGACACACGCCTTGGGAAATCAACTCATCCTGAGGACTGCGGGCGTGATAACGACACTTGGGGCATTCGGTGAGGGTGGGCGATACATTGGGCGATTCGGCGGAAGCGGGTTCGGTTGCGCGAGAGGAATCATCAGATAGTGATTCGAGGGTCAGTGTGGAACGGGCCGGCTTTTTGTCCAGCAAGGTCGAGGCTGGCCTGGGTGTATCCGGTTTTTTATCCAGTAGAGTGGGTCCGCTGGTCACCGCCGGTGGGGGCGATGGCGCCGCCGGCGCGATTTCGTCGCTCGGAACCAGCCGGCATACGAGGCCGGCGTGTTTCATCGCTCCTTGATACCGATAGGCGGCGTCTGCTTCCAAGCCCCGTCGCAGAAAATGAGGCTTCCCGGAAAAGAGCGATTCGATTTCAGCCGGTTCCCGCCGTAATAACTTTGCCAGATTGCGTTTTGCGTCTTCGGAAGAAAAATTGGGTGCTATCTGGCCTTGGAAAAGTAAGTCATAGCGAGTTTCCATTGGTTGGCTCCTATTGAATCGATATGCCGCCAATTATCATTTATTCGAGACAAGTGAATGGTTAAAGGTATTCGATGTGGCGATTATCCTGGCCACCCGTTTTCGCTGACCAATTCACTCAGCGGCTGGCGCTGTGCCCAGCCTTCCTGTTCCAGCATGGGTTTTTCATAGAAGCACTCGACCGGTCCCAGACAGAGCACCGCCACGGGTCGCGCCCCCGACGGCATGCCCAGCAGCTCGGCCAGCGCGTCGGGGTCGAACAGCGAGACCCATCCCATCCCCAGACCCTCGGCGCGTGCCGCCAACCACAGGTTTTGGATGGCGCAGGCCACCGAAGCCAGATCCATTTCCGGCAGCGTGCGCCGACCGAAGACATGTCGTTCCCGACCATCCATCAGCGCCGCCACCAGCACTTCCGCGCAATCCAGCACGCCCTCGACCTTGAGGCGCATGAAGTCGTTCTCGCGCTCGCCCAGGGCGCGAGCGGTGCGGATGCGTTCTTTCTCGATCTGGGCGTGAATGGCACGCCGCAAGTTCGCGTCGGTAATGCGGATGAAACGCCAGGGCTGCATGAATCCCACGCTCGGCGCTTGATGCGCCGCCGCCAGCAGGCGCGCGAGTTGTTCTTCCGGGACGTGACCGTGCTGAAAATGGCGAATATCTCGGCGCAGGGCGATGGCTTTGTACACCGCGCTGATTTCAGCGTCGCTGAAGCGGTGTCTTTGATCGAGCGCCGGCATGCCGCTGGTGTTGGAAAAGGGCTGATCGGTGGCTGTCATGGTGAGAATATGGATTTATTGTGAGTGTCGAAGGCGTTTCGAGAGTGACCACGCCGACAGCGCGGCGACCCTGATCGGTTTGGCCAAATTTCTATTTACCGGTCGAGTGTTGCGGAATACACTAATCCGTTTATTTTCGCTAAGTCTTGAGGTCCCGCCATGCGAATCGTTCAAGAAGCCCTGACCTTCGATGATGTCCTGCTCCTGCCGGCCTATTCCACGGTGCTGCCCAAGGATGTCAGCCTCAAGACCCAATTGACTCGCACGATCAGCCTCAACATCCCATTGGTGTCGGCGGCGATGGATACGGTCACGGAGTCACGGCTGGCCATTGCCTTGGCCCAGGAGGGGGGTATCGGCATTATCCACAAGAACATGCCAGTTGAGAAACAGGCGCAAGAAGTGCGGCGGGTGAAAAAGTACGAGACCGGAGTCATCAACGACCCTGTCGTCACCGGGCCGAACGCCACCATCCGCGAAGTGCTGGCGCTGACTCGCGCTCACCACATCTCCGGCGTGCCGGTGGTCGACGGCGAGGATCTGACCGGAATCGTTACCAGCCGCGACCTGCGCTTCGAACACAACCTGGACGCACCGGTTAGCGCCGTCATGACCCCAAAGGAACGGTTGGTGACGGTCTTGGAAGGCGCGGGTCGCGAGGAAATCGTCGCCCTGCTGCACAAGCATCGCATCGAAAAAGTGCTGGTGATCAACGATCGTTTCCAGTTGCGCGGCATGATCACGGTGAAGGACATTCAGAAGTCCAGCGACTTCCCGCTGGCTTGCAAGGACGAATGGGGGCGCTTGCGCGCCGGCGCGGCGGTCGGCACCGGTGGCGATACCGAGGAGCGGGTGGCGGCCCTGGTGAGCGCCGGCGCCGACGTGCTGGTGGTGGACACCGCCCACGGCCATTCCCGCAACGTGCTGGATCGGGTGCGCTGGGTCAAGCAGCATTTTCCCCAGGTGCAGGTGATCGGCGGCAATATCGCCACCGCCGCCGCCGCCCGCGATCTGGTGGAGGCGGGCGCGGACGCGGTCAAGGTCGGGATCGGTCCCGGTTCGATCTGCACCACCCGCATCATCGCCGGGGTCGGCGTGCCGCAAATCAGCGCCGTGGCCAACGTCGCCGAGGCGCTGCACGATTGCGACGTGCCGGTGATCGCCGACGGCGGTGTGCGCTATTCCGGCGATTTGGCCAAGGCCATCGTCGCCGGTGCCCATTCGGTCATGATCGGCAGCTTGTTTGCCGGCACCGAGGAAGCACCCGGCGAAGTGGAACTCTATCAGGGGCGGTCCTACAAATCTTACCGCGGCATGGGTTCGATCGGTGCCATGACCCAGCAGCACGGTTCCAGCGATCGTTATTTTCAGGAGGGCAGTGCGGTGGAGAAATTGGTGCCGGAAGGCATCGAGGGTCGGGTGCCCTACAAGGGCAGCGTGTTGGCCATCATCAATCAAATGATGGGTGGCCTGCGTTCCAGCATGGGTTACGTCGGTTGCTGGGATATCGCCGAGATGCGGGTCAAACCGGCGTTTACCCGGGTGACGAGCGCCGGGATGCGCGAAAGCCACGTCCACGACGTGAGCATCACCAAGGAAGCACCGAACTACCGGGTGGATTGAACATGACTGCTCGCGACATCCACCTCGACCGCATTCTGATCGTCGACTTCGGTGCTCAGTACACCCAACTGATCGCCCGCCGGGTGCGGGAGATTGGCGTCTACTGCGAAATTCAACCCTACGACGCCGACCCGGCGGCATTGCGCGAGTTTCGCCCGCGAGGGGTCATCCTGTCGGGCAGCCCGGAATCGACCACCGTGGCCGACGGCCCGCGCATTCCCCAGGCCGTCCTGGAATTGGACACGCCACTGCTGGGCATCTGCTACGGCATGCAGGCCATGGCGGTACAGTTGGGTGGTCGGGTGGAGTCGGCCGACCATCAGGAATTTGGTTACGCCCAGGTGCGCGCTCACGCCCATTCCGCCCTGCTGCGCGACATCGAGGATCACGCCAGCCCGGAAGGTTACGGCCTGCTGGATGTGTGGATGAGTCACGGCGATCAGGTGGTCGGCTTGCCGCCCGGTTTTACCCGCATCGCCAGCACCGCAACCTGCCCGATCGCCGGCATGGCCGACGAGGATCGACGCTGGTACGGGGTGCAGTTTCATCCCGAAGTGACGCATACCCGCCAGGGTGAGCGCATTCTGCGGCGTTTCGTGTTGGATATCTGCGGCTGCGCGGCGTTGTGGACCACCGGCAACATCATTGAGGATAGTATCGCCGCCATCCGTGCGCGGGTGGGCGGTGACGAGGTGCTGCTGGCGCTGTCCGGCGGGGTGGACTCCTCGGTGGTGGCGGCGCTGTTGCATCGGGCCATCGGCAGCCAGTTGACCTGTGTATTCGTGGATACCGGCCTGCTGCGTCTGCACGAGGGCGATCAGGTGATGGCGACCTTTGGCCAGCATCTCGGGGTGCGGGTGATCCGAGTGGACGCCGGGGCGCGTTTTCTGAACGCCTTGACGGGCATTACCGACCCCGAGCAGAAGCGCAAGATCATCGGCGGGTTGTTCGTGACGATTTTCGAAGAGCAGGCGGCCAGCTTGCGCGATGTGCAATGGTTGGCCCAAGGCACCATTTATCCCGACGTGATCGAATCGGCCGGCGCCAAGACCGGCAAGGCGCATGTCATCAAATCCCATCATAACGTCGGCGGCTTGCCGGCGGCGATGCGGTTGAAGCTGATCGAACCGCTGCGGGAGTTGTTCAAGGACGAGGTGCGCCGCTTGGGGGTGGAACTGGGGTTGCCGTCCGAAATGGTTTACCGCCATCCGTTTCCGGGACCGGGGCTGGGAGTGCGTATTCTGGGCGAGGTGCGCGGGGACTATGCCGAGCCGCTGCGCCGGGCCGATCACATTTTCATCGAGGAATTGCGCCGGCACGATTTATACGACCAAGTCAGCCAGGCGTTCGCGGTATTCCTGCCAGTCAAGTCGGTCGGAGTGATGGGCGACGGTCGTCGCTACGATTACGTGATCGCCTTGCGCGCGGTCGAGACAGTGGATTTCATGACCGCCCGCTGGGCGCATCTACCCTACGAATTTTTGGATTTGGTGTCGCGGCGCATCATCAACGAAGTGCGCGGTATTTCGCGGGTGGTCTACGACGTGTCCGGCAAGCCGCCGGCCACCATAGAGTGGGAGTAAATCCCGCGCCGGGCATGGGCGGGATTCGTGAAGCAGCAACATGGATGCGAAAAGCCAGGCATCGGGTGCCGAGCAGGATCGGTATTGGATGGATCAAGCACTGGATCTGGCGCGGCGAGCGGCGGCGGCCGGCGAGGTACCGGTCGGGGCGGTGCTGGTGCGGGATGGCGAGAAGATCGGCGAGGGCTGGAACCGCCCGATCGGTGGCTGCGATCCGACCGCCCACGCCGAAGTGCTGGCGCTGCGGGCGGCTGCGGAGCGAACCGGTAATTACCGTTTGGTGGACAGCACGCTGTACGTGACGCTGGAACCCTGTCCGATGTGCGCCGGCGCTCTCGTGCATGCGCGGGTGGTGCGGGTGGTGTTCGGCGCGACCGATCCACGCGCCGGCGCGGCGGGTACGGTATTCGATCTGCTGCAATCGCCCTGGCTCAACCATCGGTGCGTGGTGAGGGGTGGCGTGCTCGCTGAGGAATGCGGGCTGTTATTGCGGGAGTTTTTCCGTGCTCGCCGGATCAAGCCCGCGACCGGCGAGGACTCCCAACTTAACGTTGATTGAAGCCGCTGTTGTTTTGATAGTTGGGCGGTTGTTGCCACCAGGGTTGTTGTGTTTCCATCTCGCGGCGCTGGAGTTCTTCCCGCTGCTGTCGTTCGGCCTGTTGGCGGCGTGCTTCTTCCAGCAAAGCTTGTTCTTCCTGTGCTTCCTGCACCTGCTGTTTGGCCAGTTGGGCTTCGCGGCGCAGGTTGAGTAGCGCCTGATCGTTGGGCGCGGCGCGCAGCCCACGGCCGAGGTAGGCCAGGCTTTCATCCGGTTGTCCCTGTCGCAGGCTCTGTTCCGCCGCATTCTGATAGTAAGCGGCGATGCGCTGGATGCCGGCAAGCGCCACCGGGTTTTCAGGCTGCAGTTCCAGTACATGCCGGTAGGTATTCAGGGCGTTGCCGCTGGCGGGAGCGGTGATTCGGCGGCTGTCCATCTGTTGCTGAGCCTCGGCGAGCAACTGTTCGATTTCCGCCTGCGGCGTTTGGGGAGGGGCGATTTCCTCGACGGGAGGCGCGGCCGGCGTGTCGGTGGATGCGGTTGGGCTGTCCGGTGCGTCGTCCGGTTGAGGGTCCGGGGTGGTCGGGGTGGCATCGGGACCATCAGCGGGATTCGCGGCGGTGGCAGGTGGCGAATCCGCAGGCGCGACAGAGGCGGTGGTCGGTTGGGATGGCGTGTCTCTCAGCCGAGCGGTTGGTCGGGAGCTTGGCGTCGCCGCCGCGAGAAGACTGGAAACTCCCTCACCACTATTGAGCAATTGCGGTAACTCATGCACGATAGGAATTTGCCAGAGGAAGAACAAACCGATCGCACAGGTGGCTAGGACCGCGCCCATGTAAATGGCAAAGTGCCGCAGCCATCTGAGAAAGCCCGATAGCAAGACCGCTCCAATAGGTTCGGACTCCGATTCGTCGTCGCTCGTTGGCGGGTTGTCCGGGAAATGAGGGGTGGCGGTGGGGATGGCCAGTTTCATCGCGTCAGCACGGCAGGCAAGGGTCCTCCCCGCCAACTGGGTTTTGCGACCGGGAGCTGGCGGGGATTACACATAGGGATTGGCAAAATTCCTTCATGCGGTAGAATACGCAGCTCTACCGCATTTCTCCATGCGGTAGAATATAAAACTCTTCTGCGTTTGCTCCAAGTGATTCTTCCCGGAGAGGTACCGAAGCGGTCATAACGGCGCCGACTCGAAATCGGA